>CAMGZU010000023.1 GCA_946183085.1 uncultured Erysipelotrichaceae bacterium
AAACTTAAGATTCCCGCGATAAACGCCCTCTTTTCTTTAAAAAGAGGCTATCTCTCTATGGGCCGTATGATTTATCATATTTTGTATGATAAAGAGAAAGATTCCATTCGCTCATGCCAAAAGCATTTATGATGTGGACCTCTCTTTTTTTAAGAAACACGGCATCAAAGTCGTCTTGACCGATCTTGACAATACCCTCGCGCCCATCTATCAAAAGGACGCGGATGAGAAAGTCTTTGATTTGGTCAAGCGCTACAAAGAGGCGGGCCTTCGCCTGATCATCGTCTCCAACAATACGGGCAAGCGCGTCAAACGTTTCTCGGCGGAGCTTGGGATCGAGAATGCCTGCTGGATGCTGAAGCCCTTAAGCCTCCGCCTCAAGAAGTTCTTGAAGAAGCAGAAGATCGATAAGAGCGAGGTCATCCTCGTCGGCGATCAGATTCTCACGGATATCATGGCGGGCAATGGGGCGAAGATCAAAACGCTTCTCACCGAGCCGCTCGTCCCCGAAGATCCGATCTGGACCAGATGGAACCGCTTCTTTGAGAAGCCAACCCGCAAGAAATTGCTTGCGAAGCACATCGTCAAAGAATGGGAGGAAACCCTATGAGTAAAGTCAACCTGCTGCGCCGTTGCTACAATTGCGGCGCCATTCTCCAAAGCGAGGATGCCGCCAAACCAGGCTACATCGCCAAAGAGAAGCTGGAGAACGCCGTCGGCGTGCTCTTCTGCGACAAATGCTGGAATCAGCAGAAGTACAACTTCGGCGCGGGCGAGCTCACCGTTTCCCCGGATTACCTTGAAGTCGTGAAAGACGCGAGGGCCTCGGATGCCTTAATCGTCTACGTCGTCGACATCTTCTCCTTTGAAACGAGCTTCGTCAAAGAAGTCACCGATCTTCTCCAGGGGATGAACATCTTGGTCATCGCCGCCAAACGCGACCTTCTTCCCGCCAAAGCCAATGACGAAGAGCTTCGCGAATACGTCGCGCACCGTTTCCGCGCCGCCGCGCTCCGCGTGAAAGCCGAAGACGTCTTGCTTGCTTCGTCGCTTGATTCTTATAGCGACGTCACCCCGCTCACCAAGGTCATCGACGAGAGAAGAAAGGGCCACGATGTCTATTTCATCGGCGCTTCGACGGCTGGCAAGACCTCGTTCCTCTCTTCTTTCCTCCGCACGTATAAAAACCGCTCGCGCCGCGCCATCGCGACCGAGAACTATCCGGGCACCAAGCTCCATGTCATGACGATCCCACTCGACAATTCCTCGAGCTTCTATGACACCCCGGGCACATCGTTAGAGAATTCAATCCGCGGCAAACTCGATTTCGAGAACCTCGGCCTCGTCATCCCGCGCGAAACCGTCAATAAGCGCGTCCAGACCCTCACCGAGAACGAATCCGTCTTCATCGGCGGGATTGCCCGCATCGACTTGCTCTCTGGCCCAAAGACCGAACTCGCTGGCTACTTCGCCAAGACCGTTTCTTATAAGAAAGTGGTCAAAAATGGCGGGGATGCCTTCTTTAAGCAGCTTGGCCGTGGCAGCTTGGCTCCGGTCTCTGCCTCCAAAGTCCTTGCCGACTTCGATTGCTTCGACATCTCGGTCGATGAACTCGGCCAGCGCGACATCGGCATCGAAGGCCTTGGCTGGGTGAGCTTTGCCGGCGCCGACCAAACCTTCCGCCTCTATGTCCCCAAAGGCGTCTCCATTTACTACACGAGGGCGAAAATCAAATGAAACTAACTCCCAAACAGCGCGCGACCCTCAAAGGGCTCGCCAACCCGATCAAAGATCGTTATCTCTTAGGCAAAGGCGAACTCGACGCCAACATCATCGACATGCTCGATAAGGCCTTGGAGGCCAAAGAGCTCATCAAAGTCTCTTTGCTCCAGAATTCGGAACTCGACAAAGACGAGGTGGCCGAAGAGCTTGAGAAGAAGCTCGACTGCGGCATCGTGCAGACGATCGGACGCGTGATCGTGATCTACCGTCCCAGCAAGAAACACAAAAAGATCGTGATTTAATGGAAAAACTCGTCGTCTATGGCGGGTCGTTCGACCCGGTCCACAATGGTCATCTCCGCATCGCTTCCGCGGCGTCTTTGTTTTTAAACGCCGACGTTGTTTTCGTGCCCGCGAAAGCCCCGCGTTGGAAGAGTCCTGATGCGACGCCCGAAGAACGCTTGGCGATGCTCAAATTAGCCCTGAAAGAGAAAGGGAACGCCTCTTTCTCCATCGATACGGTGGAACTCAAATCTCCCGGCGAGGTGACCTATACGATCGATACGGCCCGTTACTTCAAAAAGAAATACCCGAACCGGGAACTCTATCTCCTTCTTGGGGCGGATGAGGTCAATCTCTTCCCCAAATGGAAGGACGCCGAAGAGCTTGCGAAACTGATGACGCCCTTATACGTGACGCGGCCTGGCGTGAGGCTGGACGACGCCATCTTGACCAAATACCAGATGCGCCGCTTGCCCTTTGACGAATCGGGGCCCGTCTCTTCCTCCGCGGTCCGCGAACTCCAGGACATCGACATCCCTTTGTCGGTCCGCGATTACATCGAGAAGAAGCGCTTATATTACTTCAAGAAGCTGGAGAAGATGGAATCCAGCCATCGCTTGCTCCATTCGATCTCGGTGGCCAACCTCGCCTACATGATCGCCCATAAGAACCATGTCGAAGGATACCATCGGGCCTACATTGCCGGCCTCCTCCATGACGTCGCCAAAGACCTTCCGCTCGAAGAGCTCAAGAAGATCATGAAGGAACACGATCCCGACGCGGTGAGTTACCCCGAATGGTGCTATCACCAATTCGTTGGCGCTTACCTCGCGGAAAAAGAATTTGGGATCAAGGATCCGGTGGTGCTGGACGCGATCCGTTTTCACGCCACAGGGAAGCCTCACATGTCTCCCTTAGCGAAGATCATCTACGCATCGGATAAGATTGAGCCAACGCGCGGTTACGACTCCAAATTCATGATCGACGCATGCCTAAGGAACTATTACGTGGGCTTCTTGACGGTTTTAGAAGAGAACAAGAAGTTCCTCAAAGGGCAGGGGTATGGCTCAGACGACCCCTTGTCCAAAGCCTGCATGAACCTTTATCTAGGAGAAGAATAATTGATGGAAAAGAACATGGCCAAGATCGCGGCGGAATGCCTCGACGAACACAAAGCGGAAGATATCCTCACTCTTGATGTCTCACGTTTGACGCCCTTCGCGGACCATTACGTCATCGCGACTTGTTCCAACGAACGCGCCCTTGCGGCGAGCGCGGATCAGGTTGCCGAGAAATGGGAAAAAGAAGGCTTCGAAGTCCGTTCGATCCAAGGCAAACCGGAGTCCGGATGGATGATTGTTGACGGGGGAGATGTGGTGGTTCACCTCTTCGTTGCCTGGCAAAGGAAAGAAGTGAAACTCGACGAACTCATCAGCAGCAGGAACGCCGAGATTCACGCCAGAGAAGCCTAAGAAAAGCAGGCATAAGGCGGGCAGGAATGCCCGTCTTTTTGTTTTGAACACATTTAATACATCCAAGATTAAAAGGATGGGTTCCATGGCATTCCGGTTCCTTTGTTGCGGAAGCAGTGCGCCCAAAATGATCTTCAAAAAAATCGAATTGCCTGTTCCGTGTGCACTACCGTTTTCGTCGAAAATACTCTATACTTCGCATAATGTCCATTATGTTAACTAAAAGCGAAATTAACCACGATAAATACTATGTTTGCTAATATCATTTATAGAATTATTAACGCTATTATTGTTATCTTTTGCGCCAGAGTTATCCACAAATCCACATTACTAAATAACTACTAAACGCTATTTGCGCTTATATCGCATCCAATTTAAAAGCCCTCTGATTTACGCTTCAGAGGTCCTTATTTGAACGAAACTGTTACCTATGAATAAGGATTATCTTTTTGCCTTCACGCTTGATGCGTCCATTTTTCTCTTCTTTGGTTAAGAGCCTTGATAAGGTTTCGCGGCTCAGGAAGAGTTCGTTGGCGAGTTGGCTGACGCTAGAAAAGACAATCTCCCCGCCGTGCGTCTGAAGGTAAAAGTCCAACCGGTCTTCTGCCGAAGAGAAAGACAAAAGCTTAATCGTCGCGTTTAACGATTTCCCGAAATCCGCCATCGCCCTCATATAGGCCAAAAGGAATTCTTTGTTTTGGCTGAGCAACTCTTCAAGCCTCCTCTTGGAGATGAAATACGCGCTCCCGTTTTTGAGGGCGGTCACGTTTCCGCGATACTTTGTCTCGGAGGCAAAAACTAGATTCGAGCCAAAGGTCTCATCCTCTTTAATTAGATTGTATACGATCTCTTGTCCGCTCAAAGAATAGGAACTGATCTTGACGTTTCCTTGCCGGATCACATAAACCCCTTGGCAAGGTTCGCCTTCATGGCAAAGCACATCGTCTTTCTGAAATTCGACGATCTTCAAGGAATCCAGTTCTTCTTGTTTCAGTGTATCGGTAATTCTCATAAGCGTGATTCAAATCACGAATTATTTTCCTTTGTATATCTATGATATGCAATGCATTTGCAAAGGAACCTTTTAGATCACATGAAAAAATCCATCTTACTCACCCTCCCCGCCTTGGCCATGTTGGCCGCCTGCGGAAATCAAAACGCCCCCGCGGAATATCAGCTCAACGTCTCCGTGGCTACCCCCGCCGGAGCCCCCGCCGTCGCCTTATATCAAGATATTAAGAATGAGCTCGTCGAGGTGAATGCCGATCCGGCCAATGTCGTCGCCTATCTGACCGCCTCGGCCTCCAAAGACGTCGTCATCGTTCCAACCAACGCCGGATTGACCGCCATCACGAAGAAATCCGCGCCTTTTAAGATCGCCGCGACCATCACTTTTGGCAATTTCTTCCTTGCCTCCACGGGCAATGACGAAGACGGCAAGCTCGATGATGGCGATTATGTCGTCGCTTTCCAGCAAAACAACGTCCCGGACAAGATCTTCAAGTATTGCTATTCCTCTTTGAATAACGTCCACTACGTCACCGCCGCCTCCGATGCGGCTGCCGCTTTGGTTTCCGGGGTCAATATCTCGGACAACAACGCCAAAGTCGACTATGTCCTTATGGCCGAGCCCGCTTTGGCCGCGGCGCTATCCAAAAACACCAAAGCGAAGGAATACGCCAACCTCCAGAGCGTCTTCAAAGAGAAATCCGGCGGCAAGGAAATCACCCAAGCCTCGATCTTCGTCAACAATTCGGCGGACAAAACCAAGGTCAACGCTTTCTTAAGCCGCGTGGAAACTGGCATGGCGAGTTTCCTAAAAGACCCGACCGTCTTGGATGCTGCCATCGAAGGCTTAAGCGAAGAGCAGGTCAAAGCCAAATTCTCTTCGCCGGCCACCATGCTTAAGAACATGACCACCAAAGGCAACCGCATGGGCTTAGGCTATAAGAACGCTTACGAAAACCGCGCGGCGATCGAGAACTTCGTCTCGCTCTTCGGCATCACGGGGCTCAATGAAGAAGTTTATTACAAGTAATACCTTTCTCTATACCGCAGGCCTGCTCTTCGTCTTTGTCCTTTGGCTTTTCTTGTCGCTTAGCCAAGGGCAAGGGAACCTTATTTTCCCAACGCCTTTTGAGACCTTCAAAGAAACCGGGATTCTCCTTTCTTCCTCCTATATTTATCAATGTCTGGGGATGAGTTTGTTGCGGACCCTCGAAGGCTTTGGCATCTCTTTCTTATTGGCGCTTATCGTTGGCTCTCTTGCCGGCGAAATCCCGGGCTTCCAGCGTTTCTTCAAGCCGCTGATCCTTGTTTTGAAAAGCGCGCCAACCGCGGCCTTTGTCTTCTTTTTCTTGGTGATTTCCGGCACGGCGATGGCGCCGGTTTGGATCGTGAGTTTATTGGCCTTCCCGATTCTTTACGAAGCCGTGGTCGCGGGCTATAACGCCGTCCCCAAGCAACTCATCTGGGCGGCGAGGATCGATGGCGGCCATCACTTGAAGAATCTCGTCTACATCAAGCTTCCTTTATCCATTCCTTATATCGTCTTAGGCGTCTTGGCGAGTTTCTCCTTATCCCTCAAAACCTGCATCATGGCGGAGATCATCGCCGGGCAGACCGCGCCTGGTTTAGGCGGCGCGATCCGGATGTTCCGCAACGAAGACCCAAGCAACCTGACGCCGATCTTCGCAATCGCCTTGATCGCGATACTCATCGTGCTTTTCTTCGATTTGCTCTCGCATTTATTCAAGAAGTTCATGGAACGATAAAAAAAGAACCTGGTCGCCCAGGTTCTTGTTGGTTTTAGAAGAGTTCTTCGATGGGACTACCGAGCATCCCATCTTTTTTCTTGAGGCCGAAGTTCTTGAGGATCGTCTCGCCAATGTCGGCGAAGGTCTCCCTTTCTTCCAAGTAGCGGCCATCCTGGATGGAGGGGCTATAGATCAGAAGAGGAACTTTCTCCCTCGTATGGTCGGTGCCATGGAAGGTCGGGTCGTTGCCATGGTCGGCGGTGATCATGAGGACGTCGCCTTCCTTCATCTCCTTGATGAATTCGCCCACGCGCTTATCCAAGGCTTCCAAGCATCTTGCGTAGCCCGGCGCATTCCGGCGATGGCCGTATTCGGAGTCGAATTCGACGAGGTTGACGAAGCAGATGCCTTCCCAACTTTCTTCCTTAAGCTGACGGATCGCCTCATCCATGCCTTCTTCGTTGGTGGCCGTATGGATCGTCTTGGTGATGCCGACGCCATTGAAGATGTCGTTGATCTTGCCAACCGCGGAGACCATATAGCCATTTTCTTTAAGAATGTCCAAGGCGGTGACGCTGGTGGGGCTCACCGTATAGTCATGACGGTGCGCGCCAACGCGGACAAAGGAATTCTTGTCTTTGCCGACGTAAGGACGGGCGATGACGCGGCCGACGAAGTATTCGGGGCGCATGCAAAGCTCCCTCGCGATCTCGCAACAGCGATATAGCTCTTCTAAGCCCGTGACTTCCTCGTGGGCGGCGATCTGGAGGACCGAGTCGGCGGAGGTATAGACGATTAAGGAATTTTCCTTCATCTGCTCCTCGCCAAGGCGGACGAGGATCTCGGTGCCCGAAGCGGAGCAATTGCCGATGATCTTATGCCCCGTCTTCTCTTCAAGCTCTTTGATTAAGGATTCCGGGAAGCCGGTGTCGGTGAAGGTCTGGAAGGGTTTACGGGTATTGATGCCCATCATCTCCCAGTGGCCGGTCATCGTGTCTTTGCCGCAGCTTGTCTCCCGCATGCGCATCGAGAAGGCATTCGGGTGTTTGGCGATGGCTTTGACGCCTTGCACATCATCAAGCTCGCCTACGCCCATCGCTTCCATAAAGGGAACGTGAAGCCCGCCGATCGATTCGGCGGCATGGGCCCAGGTATTGGATCCGACGTCATTGAAGAGCGCGGCATCGGGTTCTTCGCCAACGCCGGCCGAGTCGGCGACGATCACGAAGAAGCGTTTGTATTTCTTGTTCATTGGAAAAGTTTCCTTTCGCGATGAAATTATCGCCCTAAATTATAGGACGCACGCGCGAAGAGAGGCAATGTATACAATGCCTTAGTTAGTGAAATCTAACAAAATGCAAATTCCCTCTTGCCAACTAAAATACATTGTATACAATTTAATTACAAAACAAGGAGGATTACCCAATGTCCAAACTCTATGAAATCTCCGTCAAAGACCAAAAAGGCAACGACGTTTCCTTAAACGAATACGCCGGCAAGGTCTTGCTCATCGTCAACACCGCGACAGGCTGTGGCTTCACCCCGCAGTACAAAGGCCTAGAAGAGCTCTACCACAAATACAAGGAACAAGGCTTCGAGGTCTTGGATTTCCCCTGCAACCAATTCGGCCATCAGGCCCCTGGGTCCGATGAAGAGATCAACACCTTCTGCACCGCGACCTACAAGACCGACTTCCCGCGCTTCAAGAAGATCGACGTCAACGGCAAAAACGCCGATCCGCTCTTCACGTTCTTAAAGAACGAAAAGAAAGGCACCTTCGGCAACAACATCAAATGGAACTTCACCAAGTTCCTGGTGGACCGCGAAGGCAACGTCGTTGGCCGCTACGCCCCGACCGTCAAACCCGAAGCCATCGACTCCGACATCGCGAAACTTCTTTGATGGTGCGATAATCTCCCCATGAAAGAAGAACGTTACAAGGCGTTATATCTCGAGAACCAGCTCTGCTTCCCCCTTTATGCCTGCGCGAAGGAAGTGACGCGGCAATACCGTCCTTTCTTAGACCGTTATGGCATCACCTACACCCAATACATCGCTCTCCTCGCCCTTTGGGAATATGGGCCGATGCATTTGGAGGATCTGGGCGAGAAGCTCATGCTCGATTCTGGGACATTGACCCCTTTGCTAAAGAAACTAGAAGAAAAAGGCTACCTCATCCGCGAGAAAGACCCCGAGGATAAGCGCAACCTCATCCTTTCGGTGAGCGAAAAAGGCTTCGCTCTCCGCGAAGAAGCGCTCCTAATCCCCAGCCAAATCGGGAGTTGCCTCCATCTCTCCAAAGAAGAGGCCCTCACCCTCTACCATTTGCTTTATAAGACGATCAACAACATGAAGGAGAGCGCTTGATGGAACATGCCACGATCCGCGAGCAAAACGTTCGCGAGAAAAAGATCGTCCAGACCTCGATCATCGGGATCCTGGGCAACGTCTTCTTGGTGGGCTTTAAGGCCTTCGTTGGCTTTTTGGCCTCCTCCACCGCCGTCATCTTGGACGCCTTGAACAATTTGACCGACGCCCTAAGCTCGATCATCACGATCATCGGCACCAAGTTAAGCGGCAAGAAACCAGATAAGAAGCATCCTTATGGTTATGGCAGGATTGAGTATCTCACTTCCGTCATCATCGCCGCTTTGATCCTCTTCGCCGGCGCGAGTGCCATCTACGATTCTCTTAAAGGCATCATCGAATTCTGGCAAACCCCCGAAGCGGAGCGCGCCGCCCTTAGCCCCAATTACCCCTTTTACGCCCTCATCATCATCGGCGTCGCCGTCTTGGTGAAGATCTTCTTGGGGCTCTTCTTCCGGAAACGAGGCAAAAACCTCTCTTCCGAGAACTTGGTCGCCTCGGGAACCGACGCCTTATTTGACAGCGTCTTGTCCTTATCGACCTTGATCGCCGCCCTCATCACCTATTTCAGCGGCGTCTCGATCGAGAATTATCTCGGCATCGTGATCGGCTGCTTCATCGTGAAGAGCGGCATCGAGGTCCTTCTCTCCGCCCTTTCTTCGATCATCGGCCAGCGCGCCGAAGGCGAAGAGACGAAAAAGCTCCGCGACATCATCTTGTCCGAGCCTGCTGTCCGCGGCGTCTATGACATCATCATCAACAAATATGGGCCCTCTCGCATCATCGCGAGCGCCCACATCGAAGTCGATGACAGCTTGACCGCCAAAGACCTTCACCGCATCACGAGGCGACTAACTGCCGCGGCCTATAACGAAAGCCACGTCATCTTGACGCTTGGGATCTATGCTTCGAACGACTCGACGAAAGAAAGCAAAAAGATGAAGGAGCTTCTCTTCTCTCTTGTCAAAGAGCATCCGGAGATCCTCCAATGCCATGGCTTCTATGTCGATGAAGAGAACAAAGCCGTCAGCTTTGACCTCATCTACGACTTCGAATGCAAGAATCCGATGGAGATCACCGCCTCGGTCGAGAAAAAACTCCAGGAAAGCTTCCCGGAGTTTACCTTCTACCCGATTCTTGACAGCGACTTCTCCGACTTAGAATGATCCGCAAGGGTCATTCTTTTTTATCGAAGATCGAATCGTAGACGCTCATGACGCGCTTTGAGGAAACGTGCGTATAGATCTGGGTCGTCGAAAGATGGGCGTGGCCGAGCATTTCTTGGACGGCGCGAAGCTCCGCCCCATTTTCTAGTAGATGGGTGGCGAAACAATGTCTTAAGGTATGGGGCGAGACGCGCTCTGGCTCAATGCCGGCGTCTAAGGCATATTTCTTCACCTGTTTGAAGAAATAGACTCTGGAGACGGGCTTCCCTTGCCGGTTTAAGAAAACATAAGAGGTCTTCGCGCCGGGATTCTTCTTCCTGGGGCCATTGATGTAATCGGAAAGATATTCCAAAGCGAAAGAAGAGATGGGAACGCTTCTTTGTTTGTTGCCTTTGCCATGCCGGATGGTAAGGAGGCGATTCACCGCGTCGACGCTTTCTAGCTTTAAGGCGCATAATTCGGAGACGCGCAAACCCGAGGCATACATCGTCTCCAGCATCGCCCGGTCGCGGACGCCGGATTCGTTGTCCATCCTCGGGGCTTCTAAGAGAGCTTCGACCTCCTCGTTATTGAGGACGCTTGGGAGGCGTTTGGGGAGGCGCGGCGATTCGGGCTTTTGGATTTGGAAATCGACCATCTTCTCTTTGGATAAGAAAAGATAGAAGCCTTGGACGGCGCTTAGCCTTCTGGCTAAGGTCGCCGCGCTTAAGCCCGTCTGCCCTTGGAGGAGGATAAAATCGCTTGGGTCATGGGGCGTGAGGTCCTCGGTCGAGGCGATCACGCGCCCTTCGAAGGCCATCGTCTTCAAAAAGATGTCGAGGTCTTCCTTATAATCCATCACCGTCTTGACGGCGAGGTTGCGCTCGCTCAAAAGGTAATGGAAATATTCTTCGATTGCGTCAGCGATCTCCATCTTTCTTCTTCCTCTTGAGGCTGGAGGCCCGGATCAGCATCGGGTTCTCCATCTTGGCGTTTAGGTCGTGGATCAAAAGCTTGGTTTTGTCCATCTCCTCGTATTCTTGGTAATTCCATAACGACATCTGGACGGTCTCTTTGGCCGGATTCTTCAAGCGGGAAAGCCCAACGCCCACCAGGCGGATCTTCATGCCCAAGAAGTTCGCGCGGTAAAGCTCCAAGCAGCGGGAATAGATGAGGTTAGGGTCGTTGGTTCCTTCTTTGAAGGTGACGCTTTTGTTGCGGAGATGGAAGGTGTTGTTGTCCTCATCGAATTGGGCTTCCTTGACTTGCAAGGTGATCGTCTCGCCGACGAGGTTATCTTTTTTCGCTCTTGCCCCAACTTCTTCCGCTAAACGCAAAATGACCGGAGCGACTTCCGCTTCGCTATCTTCGTCGCTCATCAAGGTCTCTTGGTTGGAGATGGATTTGGGGTCGTCGGCTTCGACGTGGACGACGTCGCTGCTCTCCCCACGGATCCAGGCCCTTAATTCGTAATAGAACTTGCCAAAGCGTCTCTTGGTCTCTTCGTCTTCTTGGTTTAATAGCTTTGCCAAATCGCCGATGGTATTGATCCCTTCTTTCCTAAGTCTAGGCGAAGTCTTCTTCCCGATGCCCCAGAATTGTTCGATCGGTAACGGATAAAGGATTCTCTCGATGTCGCGTTTCCTTAAAAAGGTTAAGCCCATCGGCTTTTGGAGGTCGCTCGCCATCTTGGCGAGCCATTTGGTGGGAGCGATGCCGATCGAGCAACGGAGCTTCGTTTCCTCATATAAGCCATTTTGGAGGTTACGGAGATAGCCTTCGACGTCTTCCACCCCTTTTAAGGCTTGGGTCATGTCAACGTAGCATTCATCAATCGAAGCCCGTTCGATGATCTGGCTGTATTTCTTGAGATAGCCAACGAAGGAATTCGACATCATCGAATAGAAATGGAAATCGGGCGGCAAAACGATCGCCTCCGGGCAGGCTTTGAGGGCTTGAAACATCGGCTGACCCGAGTGGCAGCCTTTCTTCCTCGCCGCATAAGAGGCCGTCGAAACGATGCCGCTTCGCCCTTCGTGGCCAATCAAAACCGGCTTTCCTTCGAGAAGTGGGTTTTTGATTTCCTCGCACCGGACGAAAAAGGCGTTCATGTCGATGTGCATGATCACTTTTGCCATAGCAAAAGCATTGTAACCTTGCTTCGATATTATGTTAACTATTTCAAAAGGGATTCGAGGAAGGAAGCGACGTCTTCGGGATAGCAATCGCTAAACTGAAGCTGCTCTTTGTTGCTCATCGCGGGGATGAAATCGCTTCGGGTGGCCCGGACATGGACCTTGCCCTGAAAGCCTTTCTCCATCAAGCGGGACAATAAGCTCTCGCTGAAGCCTTCTTTGGTGGAATAAGGATCGTAGATCGCGATGTTTTCGTAGTCGAGGACGCGATTCAGGTCAAACTCATTGAAGAGATTGAGATAAATCGGGTTGATTAGGGTGTATTCGAGGCCTTTTTTATCCAAAAGCGCGCGTAAGGTATGGGTCAAAGGACCGATCGAGAAGAGAGCAAGCTTCTTTTTCTCGCTTTCTTTGAGGAAGCGCCAACGCCCAAAGGGCATTTCGACGTAAGTCACGTCGCCCACTTCCACGAAGTCTCTCGGGAAACGGATGGCGAAGACGCCATGCTCGCCCATCGATTGATGGAACAGGGCTTTGGCTTCGGATTTGTCCGAAGGCATCGTGATGACGACGTTCGGGATGGTTTTTAGATAAGCGACATCAAAGATGCCTTGGTGGGTCTCGCCGTTTTTGCCAACTAGGCCCGAACGGTCGACCAACAAGGTCATGTTCGCTTTGAAGCGAGCGCAGTCATGGCTCACTTCGTCATAGGCGCGCTGCAAGAAGGTCGAATAGATCGCGACGATCGGGTGGATGCCATTTAAGGAAAGGGCCCCCGCCATCGTAAGGGCGTGCTCTTCGGCGATGCCGACGTCGAGGCAACGTTCGGGAAAATCATGGAATGGCTTTTCTAAGCCAGACCCTTTCAGGGTCGCGGGAACGATGAGCTCGGCGTCTTGGTATTGGCCCATGACCTCCGAAGTAAGGTCGGAGAAGAAATGAGACCAAGAAATGAAGCCGGGATGAAGGTTCTTTGGCTTGCCGCTTTCGATGTCAAAAGGCGTCGCGCCATGCCAATAGCCAGAGGTGTCTCTTTCGGCGTAGGGATACCCGCGGCCTTTGATGGTGTTGACGTGCAAAACCACCGATTTGGACGTGTTTTTCGCGCGAGCGAAAGCGCGGTCCAAGGCTTTGAGGTCGTGGCCATTCACCGGGCCGATGTAGGTATAGCCCATGTCATCGAAAAGGGTGTTTCGAATGAGCATGTGCTTGATCGAGGATTTTAAGGCATAGGTGAAGGCGTAAAGCTTTTTGCCGGCGCCGCTACGCATCATCTTCCTGCGGAAGGAAGTCTTCGCTTTGTTGTAGGCGCGGCCCGTCGAGATGCGGCGGAAGAATTTGCTTAAGCCGCCCACCGCCGGCGAGATCGACATATCGTTGTCGTTTAAGACGATGATGATCTTGCCCGGGAGCGAGGGAATCTCGTTCAAAGCCTCCATCGAAAGGCCGTTTACGATCGAAGAATCGCCGATCACGGCGACGATATCGTAATCTTCTTTCTTCAATTCGCGGGCAACCGCAAAGCCTGCGGCCGCGGACAAAGAGGTCGAGGAATGGCCGGCGCTATAGCAGTCATATTCGGACTCTTTGATGTTTTGGAAGCCAGTGACGCCGCCTTTTTCGTTCAGGTGGTCGAGGCTCCTGCCGGTTAAGATCTTGTGGGTGTAGCACTGATGGCCGACGTCGAAGATCAATTTGTCTTTCGGAAAGTTGAAATTCCGGTGAATCGCCACCGTGAGCTCCACGACCCCAAGGTTCGAAGAGAGGTGTCCGCCATATTCCGAGGTCTTTTGGATGATCTCGGTACGGATGTCTTGGCAGAGCAGGTTCAAAGAACCGTACCCCATCTTCTTCACGATTTCAGGGCTCTTAATGCTAGATAGTTCGATATGTTCGATGTTTTTCGCCATATGATAACTACTAATTAATTACCGATAAACTACTTTGCTTCGCCCTCGATTTCCTGAACTTTGCCAATCTTTTCTTCTGCGTCTTTCAGCTCTTTTTCTAAGGTTTTGATGAGGTTCAACCCCTCTTGATAAAGGGCGATTGAGGTCTCCAAAGGCAGGGTTTCGGTCTCGACCTTGCGGACGATCTCACCCAAGCGGTTCAAGCGTTCTTCGAAGCCGATTTTCTTTTCTTCACTCATGGGCTTTGCCCTCCTTCTTCTCGATGTTCGAGATGATTATACCATCTTTCAGATGGGTCTTTATCCTGCTGCCAAGCTTCGCGTCATTGACGGAGCTTAGGATCTTTCCTTCTTCGTCGGTGGCGAAGGAATAGCCGCGATTCAATACGCCATAAGGCGATAAGGCGCTTAGCTTCTCCTTTAAGGTCTCTAATGCATGCTCCTTTTCCTTTAAGGAAGAGGCGCTCGCCCGCATCAAGCGGTCTTTTAAGGCGGAGAGGTCTTCCAGTTTATCGTGATAGATCGCTTGGGGATTTAAGAAGAACGGCCTGGAGGAAAAGGATTCCAAAGCCTCTTTGTAGCGTTCGATCTTGTTGGTGAGGCGATTCGTTAAGCGTTCTTCGCTTTCGTCTAAGGAGGCGAGGATGTCGTTTTTGTCAGGAACCGCCGCCACCGCCGCGCCTGTTGGGGTCGAGACGCGTTTGTCGGCGACGAGATCGGTCAGCGAAACGTCGATTTCGTGGCCTACCGCGCTTATTAAGGGGCATTTGGAGGTCGCAAGGGCTCGGACTAGGGCTTCGTCGTTAAACGCGCTCAAATCCTCGCTGGAGCCACCGCCGCGCCCGACGATCAAGACGTCGATGTCTTCTTGTTGGGATAAGCGAAAGGCCCGGATCAAATCTTTTGGGGCCTCTTTTCCTTGGACAAGAGATGGGAAAAGGACGATATCCGCCAAGGGCCAACGGCTTTGGAGGTTATAGACGATGTCTTTCGCGGCCGCCGAGCCTTTCGCGGTGATGACGCCGATTTTCTTGGGAAAAGGAGGCAATGGACGCTTCCGCGATTCGTCGAAGAGCCCTTCGGCTTGAAGTTTCTTGGCGAGCTCTTTGAGCTTCAATAGCTCATTCCCCTGCCCGAAGAGCTCCATATGGCTCACATAGATCTGATATTTGCCTTGGGGCTGATAAACGGAGACGGAGCCGCGAACCAAGACTTCATCGCCATCTTTTGGCGGAAAAGAAAGCCGTTCGACGGTGTCGCGCCACATGATGCCGGAGATGACCGCTTTCTCGTCTTTGAGTGAGAAATAGGCGTGGCCGCTACTATAAACGCGGAAATTGGAAAGCTCCCCGCGTAAGAAAACGCCCCGAAGCTCGGGGTCGATGTCAAACTTATATTTCAGCCGGTCGGAGAACTGGCTGATCGTGAGATAACGTTCTTCCTCGTCCCTTCTCATGCTCTATTCAAAACGTTTTCGAGGATGGCGTTCACGAATTTGTATTCGTTGGGTTCGAGATAGGTTTTCGCGAGGCGGACGGCGATGTCGATGACGACCTTTTTGTCGGTCTTTTCCTCGAAATAGAAGAAATGGACGTAGCTAAGGAGCAATAAGGCCTGGGTGAGGCGGTTTTTGCGGTCGAAGGTCCATTTGTTCATGTGGGCGTTAAAGGCGTTCACCGCTTCGTCGTAGTATTTTATGGCATGGACGACCGAGGCCTTGACGAAATAATCCGCGTCTTCGTAGTCGCAACCGCAAAGGCCCGAGACGATCGCCTTGATGTCGATCGGGGCCTTCATGTTGAGATAGGTAAGGGCATCGTAGACGGCGAAAAGGGCGACTTTTTGGGATTGGTTCCTCGAGAGCTCTCCCTCAGGGAATTCGAATTCGTCCTTTTCAAAGATCTGGTCCATAGATGCATCCCTCCTCAGGAGCCGCGCTATTGTAGCACACCTAACGCGCAGGTATAAAGCGCGAGAAATCGCTTACTTGGTTTCGTTATACACCTTCATCGCCTTTTTGGCCTTGAAGAGATAGAAGCCGACGAGAATGAAAGCCAAGACGAAGACGAGATGGATCGCGAATTGGATCCAGAATTCGGCTTCGAGGACGCTCCAAGAGAAGGCGTAGCGTCCTAAGAAGAGCAAAAGGAAGTCGGCGAGGTATAAGCCAAAGCCGAGGTAATAGCACCACTCCTTCCCTTTGGAGGCGAAGATGCCAAGGGTGGCGAATCCCGCGGCGAAAGCCATCGCGATGACGATCGCTAAAGCCTTCGCGGCCATTTCGGGGAGCGAGGTGTGGAGCAGAGAATCGGCGATTTCCCTTACGATGACGAGGCTTAAGCCCGAAAAGCCCAAAGTGCCGGTCAAGGTGAAAA
>CAMGZU010000024.1 GCA_946183085.1 uncultured Erysipelotrichaceae bacterium
GGGTCTTTTCTTCGATCTGCTTGAAGGCCTTGTAGATGATGGTCTGGGCGGTGCCCCTCTTGCCATCGTACATGACGCGGTTGATCAAGCGAGTAACGAGCTTGGAGTCGTAAACGGGATCGGGAAGAACGTCGCGTTTTTCGATTTTGCCTTTTCTAGACATGTTCTATTTCTCCTTTCTCTTACTTGCTTTCTTTCGGCTTCTTGGTGCCATAGAGCGAACGGCCCTGGCGGCGGGCTTCGATGCCTGCGCAGTCCAAGCAGCCACGGATGATGTGGTAGCGGACGCCCGGGAGGTCCTTAACACGGCCGCCGCGGATCATGACGGTCGAGTGCTCCTGGAGGTTGTGACCTTCACCACCGATATAGGCGGTGACTTCGTAGCCATTGCTCAAGCGAACACGAGCGTATTTGCGTAACGCAGAGTTCGGTTTCTTCGGGGTCATGGTACCCACACGGGTGCAGACGCCACGTTTCTGAGCGGAGGGCTGGTTGGTGTTCTTCTTGGTCAAAGAGTTCCACCGTTTTCCAAGGGCTGGGCTCTTGGACTTCTTGACCGCGGTTTGACGGCCTTGGCGAACCAATTGTTCAATGGTTGGCATATTCCCTTTTCTCCTTGTCTTTATCGAGCACACATTTCCCAGTGTGTCTCAGTTGGGTTGAAACAAAATCGACCCCTAGGGGTCAATTTCTTCCGTGGGAGAGTTTAGTGAATCCAAAAAGGCAAGTCAACAACGAATTTAATGAGTTTTTGACACGCTCGGCTATGTGTGCTTGTTTCTTTCGTGTGTTTTGCACAAATTGCCCAAGAAAAAATAACAGGAAAACAAAGCTTTTTCTCCTGTTATTCCTTTCCTTTGACCATATTAGGGAACAAAATGGGTGTTTCTCCCCTACTTTGTTCCCTAATTTTTATGGCCGTCATCAATGACGAGAATCAGAAGTTTTTCATCTTCGATGCAGGCGACGAGGCGATAAATGCCAATCGTATATTTCCACCGCCCCTCCCAATCGCCAAACAATGGTTCCGCCAAAAGACATGGATCCTCCACTTCTTCAATGTGCTTACTCAGCCATTTTGAAATAAAGCCCTTTGCGTAGCGGTCCAGTAGGTCGAACTGCTTTTTTGCCGTTTTCGTGAAGAAGACCGGATAATTCATAGACCTAATTCTTTTTTGATATCTTCGTGGGAAACCACATCCTCAGGGTGTTTGAGATATTCTTTGTATGCTTTCTCCGCCAAAACGGCATCGTATTCGTCTTCAATCGCCTCGAAAATCGCGCGCTTTATGGCTTCGCTTATGGTCCAGCCATGGCTTTTCGCGTAGGAATTGACCAGTTCTTTTTCTTTTTCGCTCATACGGATGGAAACAATCATGGGGATACCTCCGTATGACATTGTAATACCTAACGGTTTCATAAAACAATGTCCTCCTATTAACGAATAGGCATTGAAAAGCCATTTGGTATTAACGAATAACAAAAAGCCCCTTAGTTTCCTAAGAGGCTTGATGGTTGAAGAATTTATTCTTCGGGACGATCGTGCTTCTCGATGTAGGAGGATTTGACCTCTTTCATCTTGCCAAGAACCGACCAGTTCTCGAGCATCTCTTTGGACTTCTCCTCACTCCAGAGGCCAGTGCCCGCTGGGATGAGTTTGCCGGTGATGACGTTCTCCTTAAGACCATGGAGCGGATCGCTCTTGGCTTTGATGGCCGCATCGGTGAGGACGCGGGTGGTTTCCTGGAAGGAAGCCGCCGAGAGGAAGGACTCGGTCTCAAGGGCCGCCTTGGTGATGCCGAGGATCATCGGATGGCCAACCGCCGGACGGCCGCCATTGAGGAGGACCTTCTGGTTGGCTTCGGTGAAGCGCTCGACGCTCACGCGGGTGCCCGGGAGGAGCGTGGTGTCGCCCGCATCGATGATGTACATCTTGCGGAGCATCTGACGGACGATGACCTCGATGTGCTTGTCGGAAATGCCGATGCCCTGCGCCGCGTAGACCTTCTGGATCTCTTTGAGCATGAGGACTTCGACCTTCTCGGGGTCAGCGACTTCGAGGAGTTTCTTCGGGGAGACGGCGCCTTCGGTGATCTTCGCGCCGTTTTCGATGACGTCGCCCTTCTTCACGCGGAGACGGGCGTTGTAGCCGGTCGTGTAGGTCTTCTCATCAAGATCGTTCTTGACGGTGACTTCATAACGGCCACCGAGGTCTTTGATCTCGGTGACGGTGCCGGCGATCTCGGAGATGAGCGATTCGCCTTTCGGGTTGCGCGCTTCAACGAGCTCCTGGACACGGGGAAGACCCGAGGTGATGTCGCTTCCCGCCATACCGCCGGTATGGAAGACACGCATCGTGAGCTGGGTGCCCGGCTCGCCGATGGACTGGGCGGCCATGATGCCGACCGCTTCGCCGAGGGTGACAAGCTTACCAGTCGCCATGTTAAGGCCATAGCAATGCTGGCAAACGCCATCTTTGGTCTGGCAGGTGAAGAGGGAGCGAATCTCGACTTCTTTGACGCCGCTCTTTTCAATGGCCATGGCCTGGTCGAGGCTGATCATCGTGTTCGCCGGGGCGAGGACTTCGCCCGTCGTCGGATCGACGATGTCATGCATCGAGAAACGGCCATAAAGGCGCGAATGGAGCGGGACGATGACCGCGTCGCGGGAGGTGTCGCGGATCTCACGGACCTTGAAGCCATGGTCGCAGTGGCAATCCTCTTCGCGGACGATGACGTCTTGGCTGACGTCGACGAGACGGCGGGTCAGATAGCCAGAGTCGGCGGTCTTAAGCGCGGTGTCGGCGCCGCCCTTACGGGCGCCATGGGTGTTGATGAAGAACTCCGAGACCTTCATACCTTCGCGGTAGGAAGAGACGATCGGGAGCTCGATTTCCTCGTTCTTCGGGTTGGCGACGAGGCCCTTCATGCCAATGAGCTGTTTGATGTTGTCGAGGTTACCACGAGCACCGGAGTCGGCCATCTGGACGACAGGGTTGCGCTTATCTTCGCCCAGGGAGCTGGCGATTTTGTTCTTGACCGTGTTGGTGACCGCGTTCCAAACGTTGACGACCTGCTTATGGCGCTCGTCGTTGGAAAGCATGCCTTTGCGGTAGAGAAGGTTGATATGATCGACCTTCTGTTGTCCTTTTTCGACCTCTTCGTATTTGCCATCGATCGTCTTGATGTCGGAGATGGCGATGGTGACGGAGGAAACGGTCGAATATTTGAAGCCTTGGTCTTTGAGTTTGTCCAAGACGGCCGAGGTCTTCTGGGTACCGTAATACTTGAAGACTTGGCTGATGATGGGCTCCAACTGCTTCTTCTTGACCGGGTTCAAAAGCGGGCGCTTGGCAAGCTCGGCTTTGATGTCGGTGCCACGCGGGACGAAATGACGCTCCAAATCAAGGGAGAAATCGTCCTGGTTGATCTTGTTGATCTCGTTGATCCAGGGGAAATCGTCCGGGAAGATCTGGTTGAAGATGACCTTGCCGACCGAGGTGAGGAGATAATGACCGCGGACCGATTCGGGGATGCCCGAGCCGAATTCCTTGTTGATCTTCTCCGCCGGGAGGGCGATGCGGTTGTGGAGAGAAACCTGCTTGGTTTCGTAGGCAAGCAAGACGTCGTCGACCGAGCCGAAGACCTTGCCTTCGGCACTCGCATACTTTTCGTCAAGCTCGGCCTGCTCCAAATCCGCGGCTTTGTTCATGCCGTCATATTCGGCGATGGCGCGGTTTTTGGAGGCGCGCTCCAAGAAGTCCTGGGCGCTTTCTTCCAAGGTGAGGTAGTAGTTGCCGATAACCATGTCCTGGCCAGGGATACAGATTGGTTTGCCATCTTTCGGGCCAAGGATGTTATTGGAGGCGAGCATAAGCTCGAGGGCTTCCTGCTGCGCCGCTTTGCCAAGAGGCACGTGGACCGCCATCTGGTCGCCGTCGAAGTCGGCGTTGAAGCCAGGGCAGACGAGCGGGTGGAGACGGATGGCGCGGCCTTCGACGAGCTTCGGCTGGAAGGCTTGGATGCCAAGGCGGTGAAGCGTCGGGGCGCGGTTAAGGAGGACCGGGTGCTCGGAGATGATCTTCTCGACGATGTCGAAGACCACCGGGTCATAGCGGTCAATGTATTTGTCGGCTTGCTTGTGGGCGTTCACGTAGCCTTCCTTGATGAGGATGGCGGCGATGAAGGGGCGAAGCAAATGGATCGCCATTTCGCGCGGGAGGCCGCACTGATACATCTTAAGATCCGGACCGACGGCGATGACCGAACGGCCAGAGTAGTCGACGCGCTTGCCGAGGAGGTTCTGACGGAAGCGGCCCTGTTTGCCTTTTAAGCCAGAGCTTAAGGACTTGAGGGCGCGGCCGCTGGGACCGGTGACCGGCTTGTTGCGGCGGCCATTGTCGATCAAAGCGTCGACGGCTTCCTGAAGCATACGCTTCTCGTTCATGAGAATGACGTACGGAGCGTTCATGTCGATGAGCTTCTTCAAACGGGTGTTGCGGCTGATGACGCGGCGATAGAGATCGTTGAGATCGCTCGCAGCGAAACGGCCACCGTCGAGCTGAAGCATCGGACGGAGATCGGGCGGGATGACCGGGACAACGTCGAGGACCATCCACTCCGGCTTCTGGCCGGAATCGCGGAAGGCCTGGATGACTTCGAGGCGCTTGGCGAGTTTGCCACGGCTGCTCTCTGGGGCATCCTTCATTTCGCGGCTGACGTTCTCAAATTCCTCGTCGAGTTTGACCTCGGAGAGGAGGCGTTTGATGGCCGCGGCGCCTTCGCCGAATTCGGCGCCGGTGTATTTGGTGATGAAGGCGGCGGCGGTGAAGAAGTCGAAGGTCTCGGCCGGGTTGCCCATCTTCTCGATGAGCTCGTTGGCCTTGAGCTGATCGGCGCTTCCTTCTTCCAAGTCACCCAAGAAATCCTGGATGGCGTTGGTGAAGACTTCACGCGCGGTCTTCTCGTCCAAGAATTGCTTGTATTGAAGCACCTTGGAGTCGCCCGCTTTCAAGACGATGTGGGCGGCGAAATAGACAATCTCCTCGAGCTGTTTCGGGGGGATGCCTAAGATGAGGCCCATGCGGGATGGGACGCCTTTGAGGTACCAAATGTGGGTGCAGGGAGAGACGAGCTCGATGTGGCCCATCCTCTCGCGGCGGAATTCCTTCGAGATGACCTCGACGCCGCACTTCTCGCAAGTGATGCCTTGGTAGCGGATCTTCTTGTATTTGCCGCAATGGCATTCGTAGTCCTTCTGCGGACCGAAGATCCTTTCGCAGAAGAGGCCGCCCATTTCCGGCTTCTGGCTGCGGTAGTTGATGGTCTCCGGACGAGTGACCTCGCCATGGGACCAGGAACGGATTTCATCGGGGGAGGCTAAGCCAACCTGGACGCTAGCTAGAGAATTGATGTCAAACATGTTCTTTTACCTCCTTTTTATTCTTCCGAGCCGCCCGTCGGGAAGGACGAGCTGACGGATAAGCCTTCTTCGAACGCCTGGTCGGAGCTCACCTCAATGGTGTCTTCCGGCTGCTGTTCTTCTTCGCGCGGCGAAGTGAGGTTGCGGATGGCCGAGTTGACCTTCCTCTCCTCGACGAGGGCCTCACGGGCGAGCGCATCCATGTCGATGAGCTCGTTTTCGTGGTTGTAGAGCGAGACCTTGACGCCCAAGCCCTTAAGTTCTTTGGTGAAGACCTTGAAGGCTTCTGGCATGCCAGGACGCGGGATGTCGAATCCTTTGATGATCGACTCGTAGGTCTTCCTACGGCCGACGCGGTCGTCGGATTTGATGGTGATCATTTCCTGGAGGACGTGGGCGGCGCCATAGGCTTCGAGAGCCCAGACTTCCATCTCACCGAACCTCTGGCCACCGTTTTGTGCCTTGCCACCGAGCGGCTGCTGGGTGACGAGGGAGTATGGGCCGGTCGCGCGGGCATGGATCTTATCGTCGACCATGTGGACGAGTTTGATCATGTACTGGACGCCGACCGCGATGCGCTCGTTGAAGCGCTCGCCAGTGCGGCCATCGTAGAGGATGGTCTTGCCGTCATCGGAGATGCCGGCTTTCTTCATCAAATCGAAGATTTCTTCGTTGGAGACGCCGTCGAAGGACGGGGTCGCGACGCGCATGCCAAGCTTATGGCAGGCGAGGCCCAAGTGGACTTCGAGGACCTGACCGATGTTCATACGGGAAGGAACGCCCATCGGGGAGAGCATGATGTCGATCGGGGTGCCATCGGCCATGAACGGCATATCCTCGACCGGCAAGATCTTGGAGATGACGCCCTTATTGCCATGACGGCCGGACATCTTGTCGCCTTCGGAGATCTTTCTCTTCTGGACGATGTAAACGCGGACGACCATGTTGACGCCCGGGGGGAGCGGATCCTTGTTCTTCCTGGAGAAGATGCGGACATCGTGGACGATGCCAGCGCCGCCATGGGGAACGCGCAAAGAGGTGTCTTTGCCTTCCTTGGTCTTCTCGGCGAAGATCGCCATGAGGAGCTTTTCTTCCGGGGTCGGCTCGGTCTGGCCTTTCGGCGTGA
Organism: uncultured Erysipelotrichaceae bacterium; assembly: GCA_946183085.1. Lineage (GTDB taxonomy): Bacteria > Bacillota_I > Bacilli_A > RFN20 > CAG-826 > Alloenteromonas. The sequence continues at coordinate 6,548 of CAMGZU010000024.1, forward strand.
CCTTGCCAACGAGGATGTCGCCCTCTTTGACTTCGCTGCCCTTGATGATGATGCCGTTTTCGTCCAAGAAGGCTTTCGCCTCGTCGGAGACGTTCGGGACATCGCGGGTGATTTCTTCGGAGCCGAGCTTGGTTTCGCGGCACTCGATGTCATAGCGTTCGATGTGGATGGTCGTGAAGGTGTCTTCCTTGACCATGCGCTCGCTCATGACGATCGCGTCTTCGTAGTTGTAACCATTCCAGGTCATGTAGGCGATGAGGATGTTCTGACCGAGGGCGAGCTCGCCATTGCGCATGGCGGGGCCATCGGCGATGACGGTGTTCTTCTTCACCTTGTCGCCAACGTGGACGATTGGGGTCTGGTTGATGCAGGTGCCCTGGTTCGAGCGGTCGAACTTCTGGAGGAGGTAGGTGTGATCGCCACCCTTTTCCTTCACGACGATGCGCTGGGAATCCATGTAGGTGACGACGCCATCTTCACTCGCGACCACGGCGAGGCCGGAGTCACGGGCGATGATGCCTTCCATGCCGGTGCCGACATAAGGGATCGACGGGCGAAGGAGCGGGAGCGCCTGGCGCTGCATGTTCGCGCCCATCAAAGCGCGGGTGGAGTCATCGTTTTCGAGGAAGGGGATGCAAGCCGCGGCGATCGAAACGATCTGCTTCGGCGAGACGTCGACGTATTCGACGAGGCGCTTTGGAACGAGAACGTTGTCGTCGTCATGGCGGGCGGCGACTTCGTCGTCGAGGATCTCACGGACCATTTCGCCGTTGACTTCGACTGGCTCGCCAAGGCGAAGGTTCGCGCCGGCGACGATGCGGCCGCGCTCGGCGTCCGCGGAAAGGTATTCGGCGCGGTCAGAGACGTAATAATGGACGACGCCATCTTTGTCTTTTTGATCGACGACGATGCGGTATGGGGTCTCCAAGAAGCCATAGTTGTTGATCTTGGCGTAGGTGGAGAGGTTGTTGATAAGACCGATGTTTTGACCTTCAGGGGTCTCAATCGGGCAGATGCGGCCATAGTGGGTGTAATGGACGTCGCGGACTTCCATGGAGGCGCGGTCGCGGGTCAAGCCACCGGGGCCAAGGGCCGAGATGCGGCGCTTGTTGGTGAGCTCGGCGAGCGGGTTGGTCTGGTCCATGAACTGCGAAAGCTGGCTGGAGGCGAAGAATTCGCGGATCGCGGAAGTGAGCGGACGGATGTTGATAAGGGATTGCGGGGTGACGCTGCCCATATCGGAGACGGTCATCTTCTGCTGGATGGTCTTGACCATCTTGCTCAAGCCAACGCGGAACTGGGTCTGGAGAAGCTCGCCAACGCAACGCACGCGGCGGTTGCCCAAGTGGTCGATGTCATCGGTCTGGCCGATGCCATCCATCACGTTGCAGAAGTAAGAGTAGCAAGCCACCATGTCGGAGATGGTGACGCGGTGAATCGAAAGATTCAAATCGGTGCCGATGATCTTGCAGACGCGGCCTTTTTCCTTCGGGCTTTGGACTTTGACGACGTTGACGGTCATGTGATCGTCGATTTTGCTGTCCGCCTTAAGGGTGAAGGTGTGGGCGCCTTTTTCGAAGAATTCGGCGTCGCGGAGGGCCGAGACGTCGGCCTTGGTGAGCTTGGTGCCCTTTAAGAGCATGCGCTCTTCGCCATGCTTATCGGTGTAGCTGAAGAGCTCGCCATCTTGCGAGACGAGGTCTTCGGCCAAGGTCTGACCACCTAAGCGGTCATAGACGCCGAGCTTGTTCGCGTATTTGAAACGGCCGGCGCGGCCAAGGTCGTAGCGCTTGTCGTCGAAGAACTTCGACTGGAGGAAGGCGACGACGCCTTCGTTGGTCATCGGTTCGCCCGGTTTCAATTTGGTGAAGATGTCGGCGAGGGCCTGAAGCTGGGTGAGGTTGTCATGATCCTTCTTCAAGGTCTCTTCCATGCAGGTGGTGTCCCCGAAGAGATCCTTGAGGGTCTTCTCTTCGACAAGGCCTAAGGCCTTGAAAAGGACGACGGCCGGCATTTTGCGCTGACGGTCGATGCGGACCCAGGCGATGTTCTTCGAGTCGGTCTCGAACTGGAGCCAGGTGCCGCGGGATGGGATGATTTCGCCGTTATAGAAGTGCTGTTTGCTCTTGTCTTCGGTGTCCTGGAAATAGGCGCCTGGGGAACGGACGATCTGCGAGACGATGACGCGCTCGGCGCCATTGACGATGAAGGTGCCCGAATCGGTCATGAGCGGGAGTTCGCCCATGAAGACTTCGGCTTCCTTGATCTCGCCAGAATCGTCGGTGAGGCGAAGGGTGGCCCTAAGCTTGCTTGAATAAGTTAAGTCCGCCGCTTTGCACTGAAGCGGATCGTAAAGCGGGGCCTCGAGGCGGCTAGAAACGTAGTCGATCGAGGTGTTGCCGAGGGTCTGGACCGGGAAGATTTCACGGAAGACCTCGTCAATGCCCTTTTCTAAGAACCACTTGTAGGAGTCGGTTTGGATTTCAACAAGATAAGGAAGCGGCGCGGCGCCCGAGATCTTGCTGAAGTTGAGACGGCCATTCGGCAAATTGGATTTGGGGTATTTCTTCGAATACTCTTCCCTGGTTGCCTTGGCGATCTTCTCAAATTCTTGATTGGTCATTAGAGTTTTGTCTCCTTACTTTTTCGCGATGAGGATGCGAAATCCTTTGTGTTGCGCTACCTTTTCGACGCTTGGGAACAAGGTCTTGAGGTAGGCTTCGCAGGAGGAAGCCCCCTGCTGCTTGCGGATGACCAGGATCAACCGGCCCCCTTCATTAAGGTGGCTGATCGCGCCCGCGTACATCGCGTACGTAACCTTCTTACCCGCGCGGATGGGTGGGTTGGTTACGATGGTGTCGAAGGATGTGGGGATGTTGGCGTAGACATCGGATTCTCTTATTTCGACGCGGTCCCCCACTCCTAATGTAGAAGCGTTGGTCCGAGCCAAATCGAGGGCACGGCGGTTCACGTCCGCTAACGTGAGGTGGCGCTTTTCGCCAAAATGGGCGAGCAGCAGGCCGATGGTTCCGATACCACAGCCCAAATCGAGAATCTCATCTCCCAGATCGGTCTTGGCGATGGTTTCAAGCAACAGTCGTGTGCCATCGTCAAGAGCATCTTTTGAGAAGACACCTCGATCGCTATGCAAGGTGAAGGATTCACCCAACAAGCTGAAGTGTTGGAGGATATTTTCGTGGGTCAAGGATTCGTCATTTTCGAAGTAATGGCCCATCTTTTTTAACCTCCTTTAAGACGCAAAGACCCCGCCCCCATGGAAAGCATCCATGAGGACGGGTTGCAAAACGTTGATGAAATCGAACTTATTTGATTTCGACTTCGGCGCCAGCGTCGACGAGGGTCTTCTTGTAACCTTCGGCTTCGACCGGGGAGATCTTCTCTTTGATCGCAGCCGGTGCGGCATCGACGAGCTTCTTGGCATCCATAAGGCCGAGGCCGGTGATGGCCTGGACGGCTTTGATGATGGCGACCTTGGAGCCAGTGCCGAGACCCTTGAGGAAGAGGGTGACTTCGGTCGGGCCAGCGTTGACGGGTCCTTCTTCGGCGGGGGCAGCAGCCGCGGCAACCGGGGCAGCGGCGGTGACGCCGAATTCTTCTTCGACGGCCTTGACGAGCTCATTGAGCTCGAGGACCGACATCTCCTTCAAAGAGGCGATGATTTCTTCTTTGGTTAACTTAGCCATTGTTTGATCCTCCTATTTTGATCAGTTGGCGGCCGGAGCCGGAGCTTCGGCGGACTTGTCGGCGATCGCCTTGACGGTCGCGGCAAATTTGGTGATGGGTGCCTGGAGGCACGATAGAAGCATAGAGATCATGCCATCGTGGTTCGGGAGCTTGCTGATCACTTTGACCTCATCGGCATTGAGGACCTTGCCTTCGGCGAGGCCGCCTTTGACGACGAGTTTCTGGTGGAAGCGGGCGAATTTGATGAGCACTTTCGGGCCATTCGAGAGTTCCTTCGAGAAGACGAAGGCGTTCGGGCCGTTGAGAATCTCGCCGAGATCGGCATCGCCGGCTTCTTTGAGGGCGCGGCGGACCAAGGTGTTCTTGTAAACACCGATGCAGGCGTTTTCTTTGGCGAGCGTGCGACGAAGTTCCTGGAATTCGCTGACGGTGAGTCCCTGGTAAGAGACGACGGTAACGGATTCGCTGTTCTTTAAGCCATCCACGACGGCGGCGACAGCGGCCTTCTTCGCTTCGAGAGCTTGCTGATTCATACGTTTCTACCTCCTTTCATTTATGTGAGGCTTCGATATAACTAGTGAGTTGTGAATCCTATTCGTAACCTCAGCAGGGTGCAATGTTTGAGACTGTTTCGTCCCCGGCTATCTTAGGTATATGAAGCGTTTCACCAAGATTGGTGTGGGCCTTTTTTAGTTCTTGCCCGGGAAGGTGAATTTGACGCCGGGGCCCATGGTGGTATGGATGACGGCGGTGAGGATGAAGTTGCCTTTGACGGTGCTCGGGCGGCTCTTGGCGATGTGCTCGGCAAGAGCGGAGAGGTTTTCGGCAAGGGCTTCATCGGTGAAGGAGACGCGGCCGAAGGAGATGTTGAGGTTGCCATCGCGGTCGACGCGGTAGGCGATCTTGCCCTTCTTGATTTCGGTGACAGCAGTACCGATCTCCATGGTGACGGTGCCGGTCTTCGGGTTCGGCATCAAGCCTTTCGGGCCAAGGACGCGGCCCATTTTGCCGAGCTCGCCCATCATATCCGGGGTAGCGACGATGACGTCGAAGTCGAACCAGTTCTCGCGCTGGATTTTCTCGAGCATGTCGACATCGCCGACATAGTCCGCGCCAGCGGCTTTCGCCTCTTCCTGTTTGTTGCGGGTCAAGGCAAGGACCTTCTTGGTCTTGCCGACGCCATTCGGAAGGGTGATGGTTCCACGGATCAACTGATCCGCAAGGGTCGGGTTGACGTTGAGTTTGAAGCTCACATCAACGGTGGAGTCGAATTTCGTGACCGAGGTCTCTTTGACGAGCTTGACGGCTTCGGCGAGATCGTAGGTCTTGGTCGCATCGATCTTCTTAAGAGCGGCCTGATATTTCTTACCAAATTTACGCATGGTTTCTTATCCTCCCTCTTATTTGACGATCGCGATGCCCATCTGACGGCAGGTGCCTTCGATGACTTTCTTCGCGGCTTCGACATCCTCGCAGTTAAGATCCGGAAGCTTGTAGTTGGCGATTTCGGTCAACTGCGCATCGGTGATCTTACCGACGATGTTCTTCGGGTTGCCAGAGCCTTTCTGGATGCCCGCGGCTTTGAGAAGCAAGCCAGCGACCGGGCTCGTCTTGATGACGAAGTCGAAGCTCTTGTCCTCATAAGCGGTGATGATGACGGGGACGATCTCTCCCCTTCTGTCGCCGGTCTTCGCGTTGAAGTCGGTGCAGAATTTGGCCATGTTGACGCCCGCAGAAGCGAGTTTAGGTCCCGGATGGGCGTTGGCGCCCTCGAGCTCCATCTTCACGACCTTGACGATTTTCTTTTTCATGAGATTTCTCCTTTCAGAAATGCTACATGCAGTGGTTGTAATGGATCCTCGTCAGGTGGACCCTTCCACGCAAGTGCGCTTAATGCGCGTTTGCAAGTATACGCGTGGGCATTTACGCACGTCAAGGAAAAATTTCAAATTCCGGTTCTTTTATAAAAGAAAGGCCATTCACTTATAAGCGATTCGGTAGGTATCCAAATAACGTTTGAAGAGGCCTTGGCCGTCCAAGCACGTTTCAAGAAGCCAAGCGTGGTCTTGCTTCCAATTCGCAAGGCCCCGGTAATAGAACATCTTCTTCTCATCGAGGATTAAGAAAGGAACGATGTCGTTATGAAGGCATTCTTTTAACGCGATCAATCTTCCGACGCGGCCGTTGCCGTCTTGGAAAGGGTGGATTTCTTCGAACTTCGCGTGGAATTCCACGATTTCTTCAAAACTATGATCTTGCTTTTTGTTGTAGTCCGTTAGAAGCGAGCGCATCGCCTCCTTCACCTCTTCCGGAGGGGTGGTCTCCCGCTCGCCGACGGTGTTGGGGACCGCCTTGTACTCTCCAACGCGGAACCAAGGTTTTCTTGAATCTTCGGTGTTGGTTTTCAGAAGCAAATGAAGCTGTTTGATAAACGGCTCATTGAGTTTTCTTTTGGCAGAATCGATGACGAGGTCGATGCAGCGAAAATGATTGACGGTTTCCATGATGTCGTCGATTCTTAACGCGTCATTCGCTGCCCCGACGGTCTTAGTCTCATAGATAAACCTCGTTTCATCGTGGCTTAATTTCGAACCTTCCATGTGATTGGAGTTATAAGTCATGTCGACTTGGAGACGGTGATAGATACCGCCTTTGATCCCCGCTTCTTTCTCGCGTTGTAAAACATCCAAAAGCGAAGGGAGTTTATGAGGGTGGCGCGTTTGGCGCGTCGGCTTTTTGGCCTCTTCGGGAATCCGCCAGGTTTTCCCTTCCAGATAAGCGCCGATCACCCTGCCTTTCGCGCAATAATCGCGCACGCTTCTTTCGGAGACGCCCCACTTCTTTGCAATTTCGGAAATCGAGGAAAACTTCATGGGTCCATCATACCATCTATCGGCAATTTATAAACGCGTTTTTCGATATAGAATTTGTTTTATATTTTGCCGATAAAAATGCCTTTTATCAAAGATAAAAGAAAAAGATTGCCGATAAGCAATCTCTTAGCGAAAACCTTTTGCCGTTATTTGCTTTTCAAGATCTTGGCGAGCCCGCCTCTTGCGGTCTCTTTGTAGGCCGCGGCGAGGGAGTCGCCCGTGAGTTTCATCGCCGAAACAACGTCATCAAAGGAAACCTGATTGGCGCGGATCGGCGCGATGTATTCGGCGTAAAGGAAAGCGTCATACGCCCTGAGGGCGCCCATGCCGTTCCGCTCGATGCAAGGAATGACGACATAGCCATCCACGGGGTCGCAAGATAACCCAAGGAAATGTTCCATCGCGCATTCGGCGGCGTATTCTTGCTTCTCTAACGAAAGGCCCTCCAAATAGCAGAAGGCGGCCGCGGCCATCGAAGAAGCCGTTCCGATTTCCGCCTGGCAGCCACCAATCGCTCCGGCAATCGAAGCGTTTTGCTTCACAGTATTGCCAAACACTCCTGCCACATACAAAGAATCCTTGATCTGGTCTATGGTTTTGCCATTGTCGTGGTATTCGTAATAAAGGATGGCGGGAAGGACGCCGCTGGAGCCGCAGGTTGGCGCGGTGACCATAAGTTCGCCAGAAGCCGAGCTTTCCGCGACCGCGTAGGCATAGGCGGTCAAAAGGATTTCTCTTCGCGCGTCCGCCTCTTGGATCGTCTTGGCCCGTTCGGCGATCGCCCCTGCCGCTCTTTGCCAATGAAGCCTGGGATTATTGTTCGTTGGGATCAAGCCTTTTGCCTTTAGCCCAGATTCCACGCAAGCGAACATCCGCTTCGCGGTCTCCAGAAGATAATCGTCGATGGACGGATCTTCGTAACGGAGACAGAACTCTTTCAAAGAAAGGTTGTTTTCTACGAGATATTTTTTGATGGAGGCGAAGTTTTCAAAGGGATAGATGTCTTTCTCCACCGCTTTCGGATCATCGGGAGAAGTGATTTCACCACCGCCCAAGGAAAAGTAGGTTCGTTCGATGGTTTTGCCATCTTTAAGCTTCGCGGAGAAAACCATCGTGAGGGGATGGGGCGCTCTGTTTTTCTTGTCGAGTTTGACGGAGGAAGGATAAGGCTTTAACGCCTCGATGACGGCGACGTCGCTATGATGGCCAATGCCCGTGCAGGCCAAAGAACCCAAAAAGGTGACCTCGATGGTGAGGACGTCTTTCTCTTTGATGCAGTCTTTAAAGCAATTGGCCGCGATGGAAGGCGCGATCGTATGGGACGAGGAAGGCCCCACCCCAAAACGGAACAATTTGCTGAGCGATTTCACGGTTAGATTCTAAAACCCAAGAAAGGGGAACGCCATTGCTTTTCCTATGCAACCGCGGTTTTTACTGCATAAAAACCAACCCGTTTTATGCAGTAAACTCCGATAAAAGAAAAACGTTCCTTTTGGGAACGCTTGCTCATTTCTCTTCGAGGACGTGTTCGTGGACGATGGAGAGGAGTTTGTCGACGTGGTCGTCCGCCAGACGATAGAACACCTTCGTCCCAACCTTACGGACGCTGACGAGATCGGCGTTTTTGAGGATCGAAAGCTGATGGGAGACCAGGGACTGGCTCGCGCCTACCTGCTCAACGATTTCGCCGACGTTCTTTTCTTCGTCTTTGATCGCGTAAAGGATCTTGAGACGCGTGAAATCGCTCGCAATGTTCAAGATGTTCTCCATCTTGTCTAAGACTTCATCATTTGGGATCGTCATAACTCTTAAATTATAGGTCAAGATTCCAAAAAGGAGAGGGTCTTGTCGCTATCGGCGTCCTTCAAATAGACGCCTTCCGGGGTGATGAGGGCGTAAGAAGCCGCTTCATCCCTTGGATAAGACAAAGAGCCAGGGTTTAGATAAGTGACCCCTTTCTCGCGATACAAGGTCTTCACGTGGGTGTGGCCGAAAAGGACCATGTCGCCAGGCGGATAGGAAACCGCCCAAGAAAGGATGTGCTGCAGATGGAGGGTATGGCCCAAATAGTCGTAGGCCCGATGCTCTGGCAAAGAAAGCATCAACGCTTTTTCGTCGTAGACGGAGTCGCAATTCCCCTTCACCGCGCTCGTGTGATAAGCGTGCAGCCGGAAGAAGGAAACGACCTCGCTCCCCTCGCCATGATCCAAGATGTCGCCGAGAAGAAGGATCTGATCGGGCTGCTCTTGTTCGTAGATGCGCTTCAGCCGCTTCGCCCCAAGCGGCGAGCCATGGATGTCGGATACCACCAAAAGTTTCATCGCCCCATTCTAACGCGTCTTGCCAACTATGCTAGAATTTGGCCATGCAGAATCTGGTGAACGAATGTTACGAATCCCTTCTTGACCAAGCCTTATACGTCATCGACGATTGGCTTCGTCTGGAGCTCTCCCCACAGGCGGAGGACAAACTAAGGACCATCCATGCGGCGACCGGCTACCTTTTCGGCCGCTTCCTTTTGGAAGAGACCCCAGGCGCGGAATATACCGCCTTCCTCAAAGAGGAGATGGGCGCTTCTTTCTCGCCAAAGGCGATGAGCGAGAAGGCCGTCAACATGAAGCTTAGGATGGATACGCCGGACTTCTTGAAACTCGGCACTTCCCTCACAAAATACATCGAGTTTTTGGCTCCGGCGGAACCCAACGTCCTCACCGCCTTAAAAGACGCCTATGGCAGATTGGCCTTTGCCTACATCGAAGAGGTGGTCGAAATGATCGTCGACGAGAACAAGGAATGGAATTACCTAAAGATCGTCGAGCCCCTCTTCTTAGGCTTAACCGACGCCTTCTTCAATCTCTACAAACAAAAATGGGGCAAAGACGCGATGGCCTTTGGCTCTTCCCCCTACTTCATCGACGTCCAAGCCGCCCACGAGAAGATCCGTTCCGAAATCTTGGATTGAGACAAATGGGAGTCGGTCATCAATGAAGCCGCAATCGGCAAAAGCTTTGATGACTTCGTCAAGTTTGTTCTCAT
>CAMGZU010000025.1 GCA_946183085.1 uncultured Erysipelotrichaceae bacterium
AGAGAAATAAAAGAAAACAAATTAGTAGGGCTCCCCATTGAAAATTTAGATTTGGTAAGAGAAACAAACCTCGTTTTTATAGAAAATAATATCGATAGAAATATTTTAGAAGACATAGTCTCCATTTATAGAGAATCAATATAATCGGTATAAACAATATTTATTGTGGGTGTTTTTAAAATACTATTTGCTTCAGGTCACAAAAATGATTTTGTCAAGGCATTTAAGGCGTACAAAATATAAAAAATACGCATTTAAGGCGTACAGTAAGGATAGCATTGCTAGATAGAACCAAATTGCTTGGTTCTTTTTTCTTTTGCCGCATAATTAGGCCATGATCATCGATTCGTTTGACACCAGCGAGCCTACCCTGAAATTGGAGCATTTCTATGGCGAAAAGGGACATTTTCTCAAGAAGTGCCTCATTCTTCTTTCCGATACGCTTTTTGAATACCTTCAATCCCATTATGAGTTGAAGCAGGTTGGCTTGATTGGCAGCTCTTCTTATAAGACCCCGATTTACGCTTTTAGATACGAAGGTGAGACCATCGGCGTTTTGCTCTCGCAAATCGGCTCCGTCCTTTGCGCGGGCAACATCGCGGAGACCGCCTACATCACCGGGGCGAGCAAGTTCGTCATGTTCGGTTCGTGTGGCACGTTGGACAAAGAACGTACCCAAGGCAAGTTTGTGATCCCGACGGAAGCTTATCGTGACGAAGGGACCTCCTATCACTTCATGCCGCCCAGCGACTTTGTGACGATCAAAAATGCCGACAAGATCGAACCTTTATTCCAAAAATGGGGCATCCCTTACGTCAAAGGAAAAGCCTGGACGACGGACGGTTTCCTCATGGAGACGGTGAACAAAGTCCGAAAACGGAAAGAGGAAGGCTGCATCGTGGTGGAGATGGAGCTCGCTTCCTGCCAAGCGGTCGCCGATTACTTCGGCCTTGAGCTTTACGATTTCTTGCAGCCTGGCGACGTTTTGCTGGAAGAAGGTTATGAATACGCCTCCCTCCATGAAGCCAACCACGATTTGCTGAAGCTAGACATCGGGCTTCGGATCATCAAAGAGATTTAATAAAGGCGCTTCAAAGGAAGTGCTAGCTTAAAAGTGGACAGAGTCAAAAAAAGTACCCTCTCCACTTTTTGCTACCCTATTGGGGAAGGGAGGAAAACAAGCTGCCTCCTTTTCTCTTTTATGGGGGCCGCAAAAAATAATGAGCGGGTTGCTTGTTCTCTTTTTGCTCCGCCCGATATAATTGGTTGTTATTTGTTTACAAATAGCGGTCGGAAAACATCGTTTTAGGAGGGGGAAACATGAAAAGGTCTAGGATCAAAACCTCTTTGCTTGCGATCGCTTGTGCTTTAAGCCTCGGCGGTCTCGTGGGGATTTCGTCAACTTTTGCTGCTCAAGAAGCGGAGACGGCCCACGCCGTAGGACAAAACATCAACTATAAGTTTAGCACCACGGAGGGGAATGGGACCTCTTTGGGCGATTATTCGTGGAGCCCAGCATGCAGCGGCAAGAATCTGTCCGGCATTGCCAGCCTATATACTGGCGTTTATTTTACCTTGAACCCGGGCGCCTCCTTCACATGGAGTCATACGAACCCTAGATTTACATTTGTTAGTGGGTGGCTTCCGCCCTGTATTCTTGTTTCCGCTACCGACGCAACTAAAGGCCTTGCGGCTAAGGCTACTGTCACTTGTGGCACTTATTCTGCTTCGGTCGACTCAGCGTCGGATGGCACGATTCATACCGGCCCTTTTGAAGGCGCTACATTACCCACCTCATACAACAGGCAACCGGGTCCTTTCACCGTCACTGTCACCAACCAATCAAGCGAACAGGGCATTTTGGCATGGCCGAACCCCGGCAACTTTGAATACTTTATCGAGCGCCCTCCCCAAGTCAGTTTTGACAAGCAGGGCGGATCCAATGGGGACGATTCAGTGCTGGTAGACAAAGATGAAAAGCTCCCGGACATCACGATTCCTACAAAAACAGACTGCAATTTTGGGGGCTATTTTTCGGAAGAAAATGGCGCTGGGAAGCAATATTATGACGCCGACGGGAAGGGTGTAACCGCGTGGGATAAAAGCTCCGACGCCACCCTTTACGCCTATTGGATTTCCCTCCGCCCCACCGTCAACATTTCCGCTGGGACTGGGGTCAGCAGCGTCTTTACCTCCGCCGACGAAAGCGCGGACACTCGCAACCCTAGCGGAACCGCCTATAATCCAGGCGCGACCGTCTATGGCTTTGCCGAAGTGAAGCCTGGTTATCAAGCTCCTTCGACTTGGGTTCAGGTCAGCGATTCCATCTACCGCGTTAACGACGGCGAAGTGATTGTCCTTGGCAAGAACGAAGTGGATTTTGGCACGCAAACGGCGGAGCAAATCGAATATTCCATCACCTATCATTTGGATGGCGGAACCGTGGAAACGCCTAACCCAGATTCCTACACCATCGATACCGAAACGTTTACTTTGAATAACCCCGTTAAGTCGGGCTATACCTTCACCGGTTGGCTTGGCGATGGCATGGAAGAGCCTTCTATGACCCTCACCATCAACAAAGGGTCCACCGGCGATAAAAACATTTACGCGCAATGGTCGACCGACATCGCGCTTGATCCCGTCACCGGGACGAGCCAAGTTTGGGATGGGAACCCCCATACCATCAGCAATCTTTCCTTCCGCGAGGTCTCTAGCGGCGACCTTCTTTCCGATTATGAAATTCGATATAGCGACGACTCTGGGCTTAGCTATGCATTAAGCCAAGCGCCTTCTTTTATTGACGTTGGCACTTACGAAATCTTCTATCAGGTCACAAAGTCAGGCTATACGACTTTACAAGGCACAGTCACTCTCACCATTGAAAAAGCGGACTCGACTTTCGTCACCAGTCCTAGCGCCAAAACTGGCCTCGAATTCAAGAATCAAGACCAGGAGCTCATCGTCCCGGGTGAGGCGGATTATGGCGACGTCCTTTACGCCGTCAACGCCACCGGGGAGCTCCCCGCCGAGGATCAATTCACCGCTGATATCCCAACCGGAAACACTGTTGGGACTTATTATGTTTTCTACAAGACGACCGGCGATTCCAACCACAACCCGATTGATGTGGATGCTTCTAATAAACTCAGCGTTGATATCGGTAGGGTAAGCAGGGCCAGCGTCGAAGCGTTAAGCGAAGAGGTCGATTGGTTCCTTAATTTCGCGAAAGACAAGTCCGCGATCATCGACATCGCGTCCACTTTGAAGGGCGTGAAATACGAAGTCACTCGCGATGCGATCGACGAAGATAACGTCGTTGCCGAAGACGTGGAGGCCAACGCCACCAAACTTCAAAACGCCATCGACACGGCGGAAATCTCCGCGACCAAAACCCTAATCGACGAGATCGGCGAACTCACTTATGACGGAGGAAGAGAAGACTCCTTAGAGGACATCAATGTCGCGAAAACGATTTATGACCATTTAAACGAATCCCAGAAAGCCGAAGTCGATGAAGCCAATGGTTCCACTTTAAAGCACGCTTTGGAGGTCTATGGCCATGTCGATGATGTCGCCGACCTCATTAAGGCCATCCCAACTCCTTCGGCAGAACAAGAATACTATGATGCCGTTGCGGCCGCGGAAAATGCCTATAGTGCTTTAACCGAAGAAGAGAAGACCCTTTTGAGCACGTCCCCCGATTTCAACTTCAAGAAATCTTTGGACAACGAACTCGCCGTCAAAGAAGTCATCCAGACCATCGAGGCGATCGGCGAACTCACTTATGACGGAGGAAGAAATGACTCTTTAGAGGATATCCTTGCCGCGAAAAGCGCCTATAACGCCTTAGGCGAATCTGAGAAAGCCGCCTTAGATGAGGCGAGTCTTTCTGCCCTCAACCACGCTTTGGAGGTCTATGGCCATGTCGATCATGTCGCCGACCTCATCCAGGCCATCCCAACTCCTTCGGCATCGAAGGCTTATTACGATGCGATCGACTTGGCGAAGACCGAATACGAAAAACTGACGGAGGAAGAGAAAGCCCTTCTTGGCGAATGCCCTGATTATGATTATGTGAAGAGCTTGGATGATCATCTCGCCGTCAAAGAGGTCGTCCAGACCATCGAGGCGATCGGCGAGGTGACCTACAACAAAGGCCAAGACGACTCCAAAGAAAGCATCGAAAGCGCGGAAGAGGCCTACGAGAATTTAAGCGAAGAGCAGAAGCAGTTGGTCGACCAGGCCAATTACGACAAGCTGGCCGATGACCGCGAAACCTACGACAGCGTCGAAGAGGCCATCCAATTGATTGAAGCGATCGGTGAAGTCAATCACGGCGGCGAGAACGACTCCGAGGCGGACATTGAGGCTGCCAGAGAGGCCTATGACCAATTAAGCGACGAAGAAAAAGCCCTCGTCGACGGCTATAACGATTCGGGCAAGACCCTCGAAGACAACGAAGCGGTCTATGAAGTCCTCACCGTGATCGACGAAATCGGTGAAGTTGGCTCTGGCCCCGATGCGGAAGAGAAGATCAAGGCCGCAAGAGAAGCCTACGATTCCTTAACCGACGAGCAGAAGGCAAAACTTGGCGATCGGGCGGTCGCGGTTCTCGTTAACGCCGAAGAAGAATACGCGAACCTCCAAGGCGGAAATAACGGCTTGGTCATCGCCTTATTGGTCGTTGCCTCGCTGGCTTTGCTTGGTGGCGTCATCTTCTTAATCGTTTCGATCAAGAAAGCGATGGATGGCGGTAATGGCAATAAGCCCATGAAGGCCATGTCCATCGTCCCATTCTTCCCGGTCGCTATTTTATCGAGCCGCTATCTTGATGCCCCCTTCATCGCCCTTTATATCATCGGTGGACTTGCCGTCCTCATCTGGATCGTGAATCTTGTCTTCGTGCTCCTTAAAAAGCGCAACAAGGTCGCCAAAGTTAGCGAGGAAGAAAAACAAGAAACCGCCAAAACGAACGCAGAGCCCGTTACCGAAAGCGTGAAGGAAACCCCGCTTTCTGAAGCGGAAGTTGCTCTTTCTTCGACCGAAGAACCCTCTTTGGCAGCCAAGGAAGAAGCGAAGCCGAACGAGGACTCCCGCGTCCCCTTTGATCATGACGAATCCCTACTCAAAAAAGGCCTCATCAAAGAGAGCAAGGCCAGCGAGTGAGTAAGAAAGGAGCGAATATGGATAACGAAGAAAACGTTCTAAACATCGAAAACGAAGACGGCTTATCGCATAGCGACGAGCAAAACGTTAAGCAAAGCGGAGAAGAGCAGTTTTTCGGCGGCGAAGAAAGCTTCTTAGCCAAAGAAGAAAACGAATCCCCCAGCGAAGAGAACCTCGAATCCCACACCAAAAAGAAAAAGAGCGCGGAGAAAGATCATGATCATTCTTCTTCTTCCTCCTCCTCTTCCGCGGCGACTTCCACCGTCTCCCAAGCCACGGCAAGCTCTCTTTCCCTTACGAGCGTTGCCATAACCCTTACGGGCGCCGTCGCCGTCATTGGCGGCGCGGCAGGGCTCATCAAAATTAAGCCCTCCAACAACGTCTCGATGTTCCTCTCCTCAAGCACTCGGCTTGGCTTCTCGCTGGAAAAAGAAGAAGGAAAGACCTATCGGATGCTTCTCCGCAACCAAGAGAGTGAGTTCACCAAAGAGGTGACCTTCAACAAAGAATTCGTTTTTGAGGGCCTTGCCCCCAATACGGTCTATGACCTTTCCGTTTATGACACGAGCGTCGACCCCGAAGTTTTGGTTTATTCCGCCGAATACATGACGAAGGCATTTGACCGCTACTCCGCGAAAGTGGAAAGCGCCTCCTTCTCGGAGGACTTATTAACCTTCGCCTTGGAATACGAAGGAAGCGGCATCGAATTCGTCACGGTCGAAGTGGAAGGGGACGTCCACAAAAACCTTTATCGTTACGAAGGGGCTCCGATTGAAGAAGTCACCGTGAACACGCAGGGCGATAAAAACGTCTCCTGCAAAGTCTCCTTAAATGGCGAAGTCTCCTATTTCGAATATCTCGCCACCGAGGAGAAAGTGATTCCCGTTGAATCGATCACCCTCAACAAATCCTTGTTGGAATTGAAGGTTGGGCAAAGCGAGCAGCTTTCCACCTCCATCTTGCCGGAAAATGCCACCCAGAAATTGGTTTCTTGGTCGAGCGTAGGCGATGCGGCGAGCGTTGATTCAAAAGGCGTCGTCACCGCGCTTAAGCCTGGCGAAGCGACCATCATCGCCTCCACCCCCAAAGGCGAGGTTGAGGCGACCTGCCAAGTCGTCGTCAAAGAAGACACCAAACGGATTCCGGTTACCTCCATCACCCTTGATAAAGAAAGCCTCGAACTCTCTACGGGCGACCGTTATTCCTTAAAAGCGACCGTCTTGCCGAAAAACGCCAGTGACAAATCCATCGTTTGGACGAGCGATAACGAAGAAGTCGCCACCGTCAAACAGGGCGTCATCAACGCCTTAAAGGCGGGAAGCGCCAACATCACCGCCACCACGGTGGACGGCAACTTCTCCGCCTCTTGCGCTTTGACGGTCATCCAAAAGATCGTTCCGGTGACCGGGGTGAGTTTGCCCGAAGAGGAGCTTAGCCTCGCCGTTGGCGAAACCAAGCAACTCACCGCGACCGTCTTACCGCTTGATGCGACGAACCAAAACGTCAGCTGGGAGGTGAAAGACGAAACGGTTGTGAGCGTGGATGAAAACGGCCTCCTCACCGCCTTAAAAGCGGGCGAAACGATCGTCCTCGTCAAGACGGAAGAAGGCGGATACAAAGACTATTGCCTTGTCTCCGTCCAATAAGACACAACCCCTTGGCTTGAAGTCTACCCCAAATCCTGGACATCCAGGAGGAAGGGAAATGCTACAACTTTTAAGAAGTTGTATAATAATGAAGATATGCAAGCGCTGATCCTAACTTTGATTCTCACCGGCTCCGCCCTCATGGTGGCGAACATCGTTTTCTATATCCTTTTCATCACGAAGATGAATGACGTTGTTTCCGGCGGGCGGAAAAAAGACCAGGTCTTGCTCTTTACCGGCCTCACCCTTTTGGTGTTCTTCTTGATCGGCTACTTGATCATCGGCTTTTCCAAACCCGATGACCTCGTCATGGCCTTGGTCCTTTTCTTCGGGAGCGTCTTCGTCACCATCATGCTCGTTTTGACGAAGACCTTGATCTCGACCGCGAAGGAAAGAAGCTTGCAGATTGCCCAAGTCCTCATTGACGTGGTGGACGCCAGAGACCCCAACCTCCATGGCCACAGCCGCCACGTCCAAAACCTAACGATGTGTTTGTACCGCCATCTGCCCAAGCAATTGAAATCAAAGATCAATCCAACGAGCTTGGAATATGCTTCCTTGATGCATGACGTTGGCAAGCTTGGCGTCCCGGAATCCATCCTCAATAAGCCGGGTAAATTGGACGAAGAGGAATGGAAGGTCATGAAGAACCATCCCAAAATCGGCGTGCACTTCCTTAACCGCGTCTCGAGTTTCCAAAAGATTTCGGATTGGGTGCTTTACCATCACGAAAGGGCGGATGGGAAAGGCTATTACGGCGCCGCCCCGGAAATCACCCCGCTTGCGGCGAAGATCATCGCCGTCTGCGACACTTATTCGGCCATCACGATGAAGCGTTCTTATAAAGAAGCCAGATCTCATGAAGAGGCCATCGCCATCATCAAAGAAGCGGCGGGGACGCAGCTTGACCCAACGATCGTCGACATCTTTACGAGCATTCCCAAAGAAGAATTGCTCTCCTGCGCCCCAGAAGGACTAGGAGTTTGTTGATGCTTGGAGCCCACCTTCGGGCTCCTTTTTTTGCTTTGTGTTCTCTTTCCCGAATCTCGGCCCGCTTCAAAAATGAGCGCCTTTTTCTTGCTTAAAACGAAGGCCTTCCTATTTAATATGGAATTAAATATGGAAACTGTCATCATCAACAATCTTTACCGTTTGCTGCTTTTGCTTGCGGCGCTCATCCTGCTTCTTTTGCTCGGAAACAACTTCTTGGTTTATCGAAGGAAATTCAAGGATTACGTCTCTTTGATGATTCTTTCCACCGTGGTCGTCTGTCTCTTCGAGCTGATTTGGGCGTATAGCGATGGCAATCTTGCCTTGGCGTCGCTGATTTATCTTGGGGCGGAGGGCTATGTCATTTTCTTATTGCTCTTCGCCTCGATCTTCAACCGTTACTTCCTGCAAGAATATGGTTTGTTGCCCAAAAAATCTTGGGCTCGCGCGCTCATATATGGCGTGCCGAACCTCGTTTTCTTCGTTTTGGCGCTCAGCACCCCCTGGACGGGGCTTCTCTTCCAGCTGAATGAAGATGGGTTTCTACAAGAAGGCATTCTCTTCCAGACGCTTTTCTACATCCTCGTTTTCGCTTACCTCCTCGTCGCGATCTTCCCGGCGGTCTATCACGCGATCAAGGCGAAAGGCAAAGACCGTCTGTCCAATTTATTGATTGGTTTTGCCGTCATCGGCCCCTTCGTTTTCTTAATCGAATGCCTCGTCCTTGGCTTTGATAGCGATTATTTGGCTTTGTCGCTTCCCCTCGCGATCGCGCTGACGTTCCTTCTTTCCAATCTCAACACCCATCTTTTGGTTCTTTCCGAAGCGAAAAACAAAGCGGTGGAGGCCGATTTGCAGATCGCCTCGAAGATCCAAAGCGACGCCCTCCCCAAAGACGATCCTCTTTTGGCCGCGAAATACGGCATTTCCTTGCATGCCGCCATGAAAACCGCCAAAGAGGTTGGCGGCGATTTCTACGATTTCTTCCCGCTAGACGAGAAGCGGATCTGTTTCTTGATTGCTGACGTTAGCGGCAAAGGGACTCCGGCTTCTCTTTTCATGATGACCGCGAAGACGATGATCAAAGACTATGGGCTCGTTTATGGCGACACCGCGAAAATCTTAGCCGCCGTGAATGATCGTTTGTCCGAGAACAACGATCAGAAGATGTTCGTCACGTCTTGGATCGCCATCTTTGACAAAGAAACCGGGGTTCTCCAATACACAAACGCCGGTCATAACCCGCCGATCCTTCTTTCCGCGAATAAGGGGGCGACGATGCTAAAGAAAGTGCATGGTCTTGTTTTGGGCGCGATGGCCCACATCCCTTATCAAAGCGACGTCATGAAGCTCCAAAAAGGCGACCGGCTGCTTCTTTATACCGATGGCGTCGTCGAAGCGCATGACCTCAAAGATGAACTCTATGGCGATAAAAAACTTTTGGATTTGGTAAGGAAAACCTCCGACAAAACGGGCGAAGAGGTGGTGGATGCCATCTTCCAATCCATCGAAGAATTCGCTTCTGGCGCCCCGCAGTTTGACGACATCACGATGGTGAGCGTCTCCGTCAATCCGGAATAAACGACCATGAAAATCGAGAAAGTAGCAAAAGCGTGGGATTGGGCCAAAGCGGATCTTTCCCATTGGAAAGACGTTGCTCCCGAAGCCCATTATCTTGCGGCGCGTTGGAAAGAAACGAAGAAAAGGCGCTTCTTGGATTTTGGCGCAGGCTTAGGCCGTCATTCCCTCTTTTTCCAATCCCTTGGCTTCGACGTGAAGGCTTTCGATTTATCGAAAGAAGCGGTGGAAGAACTCCAAAGAAAAGGCGTTTCGGCCATCGAAAGCGACATGCATCATGTCGGTTATCCAGATGCCTCATTTGACTGTTTGCTTGCCTATCATGTCTGTTCGCATACCGATGAAAAGGGCATCCGCCTCGTCGCCAAAGAGATCGAACGCCTCTTGGATAAAGATGGCGAATTCTATCTTGATCTCTGCGATAAAAGCGGCTGGATGTTCACGAAATCCGGCTACCCAAAACTCGACGCAAGCACGGTCATCTCTCAAGAGGAGGGGCCAGAGTTCGGCGTTCCTCATTTCTCTGCTTCGAAAGAGGATATCGCGGATATCTTCAAATCTTTTGAAATCGTCAGTCTGGAAGAACGAATCTCTTATGACGCTTCCTTTCACGAAAACGGCCGTCATTTCTGGATCCTCGGGAGGAAGAAATGATGGCAAAGGAATGGATTGATCAGGCGATTTGTTTCGTCAAAGAACGCTTCGCCAAAGACGCTTCGGGGCACGATGCCGAGCATACCTTTCGGGTTTATCGCCTCGCGATGAAGCTCAACGAAAAAGAAAACGGCGATCCCGAGATCGTCGCCTTATCCTCGCTTCTTCATGACGTCGATGACCGAAAGCTCTTCGATCCAAGCGAAGAAGCCGCCAAGCGCTTCTTGGAATCCTTAGGCGTTCCTGAGGGGAAAAAGCAGGCGATTCTTAAGAACATCGAGGAGGTCTCTTTCAAGGGCAGCGATTCCAAAACGCCAGACACCATCGAAGGAAAGATCGTCCAAGATGCCGATCGCTTGGATGCCCTTGGCGCGATTGGGGTGGCGCGTTCCTTCGCCTATGGCGGAGCCCATCACCGCAAGCTCTACGATCCAAAAGAGCCGCCAACCCTTCATATGGACGACGAAACCTATAAAAAGCACGAGAGCACGACCATCAATCATTTCTACGAAAAACTCCTTCTTTTGGAGGGGATGATGAATACCGAAGAGGGGAAACGCCTCGCCAAAAAGCGGAGCGAATACCTCAAGTCGTTCCTCGAAGAATTCCTCGAAGAATGGGAAGGAAAACGCTGAAAGGCTCTAGCAGGAACTAGGCCTTTTCTTTTTGCGTGCGTACCCGTTGACATCTTAGGAAAAAGGTTTAATATCTCACCCCGTAAGATATCTATGGAAAAGACCTGGGAAGACAAATACATCGCCGCCTTCTTCGCCGCGCAAAAACGCGGGCAGGGAATACAGGCGAAAGCCCCGAGCGAACTCGGCAAAGGCAAAGCGGGCATCTTGATGCGCTTATGCGTCGAAGGCAAGCAAACCGCCGGCGCCTTGGGGAGTTTCTTCAACGTCGGGAGCGCGAGGATCGCCGCGATGCTCAATGAATTAGAACGCGATGGCTTCATCCTCCGCGAGAAAGACGAGAAGGACCGCCGCATCTCCTATGCCGTCTTGACGGAAAAGGGAGAAAAAGCGGGGGAGGCTTCCTGGAAATACCTGCAGAAAACGGTCCACGCTTGGGTGGATTATTCGGGAGAAGATGCCTTCTATCATTTCTTAGAACTCTATGGCAAATACCGCGAAATCTCCCAAGAACTCAGCGAGAAAGGAGAGAAAGAATGCTAAAACTCTTCAAGAAATTCACTTGGCAGAATTGGCTCGCCTTGGCTTTGATCCTCGGCGTCACCATCTTCCAGGTTTGGTGCACGATGACCTTGACCGATTACGTCTCTGGCATCGTTAAAGCCATCACGATGGTCAACGCCCATAACGCGATTGCCCCCTATGCGGAGCAAGCCGGCTCTTGGGACGCCCTTTGGGCGGCTTGGCAAGCAAGCGGCCAAGGTGGGGAGTACACCTATGAGCAGTTCCTTGCCGTCAAAGACGCGAGCGTCGGCGACATCTGGTATAACGGCGGCATGATGGTCGCTTTCGCGGCCCTCACCATGGCGGCCCAATCTCTCGTCGCCGTCTCGGCGGCCTATGTTTCTTCCAACGTCGCCACCAACATCCGCCGCGACCTCAACGCCAAAATCACCTCGATGAGCATTCAGGAGATCCGCTCTTTCTCGGTTTCTTCGCTCGTTACCCGCTCCACCAACGACGTCCAGCAATACCAATTCACCATCTTGATGGCGCTCCGCATGGTTTTCGCCGCGCCGGTTTTGGCGATTTGGGCGACCTTCAAAATCCAGGCTTCGGGCGCTTGGCAGCTTAGCCTCGTCTCGGGCATCGGCATCATCTTCATCGCCATCGGCATCTTGATGTTCATGCTTCTCGTCGTCCCGAAATTCCGCGTCATCCAAAAGCTTTTGGACCGGATCAACGGCATCACCCGCGAGCATCTTACGGGTATTCGCGTTGTGCGCGCCTATAACGCGGAAGCCTACCAAGAGGAGAAGTTCGAGAAAACCAACGAGACTTTGACCAAAACCTCGCTTTTCGCCGGTCGTCTCATGGGCGCCATGAACCCGCTCATCGGCCTTGTCATGAACGGTGTCACCCTCGCGATCTATTGGGTGGGCGCTTATCTCATCAATGGGGGCACGGGCATCAATTACGCCGATGTGACCCAATACATGGTCCTTTCCACCCAGATCATCATGTCGATCATGATGTTACTTTTCATGTTCATAATGATTCCGCGCGCCATGGTCTCCGCCAAGCGCATCAACGAAGTCTTGGATACGAAGAATCCGATTTTGGAGCCGGAAGTGGAAGAAGCGGTCAAAGAGGAGAACCGCGGCTCGATTGAGTTCAAAGACGTCTCCTTCAAATACCCTGGCGCGGAGCACAACGTCGTCTCCTCGCTTAATTTCGCCGCCAAGAAAGGCGAAACCCTCGCCTTCATCGGCTCGACGGCCTCTGGCAAAAGCACGGTCATCAATCTTTTGGCTAGGCTATATGACGCCAGCGAAGGCAGCGTCCTCATCGACGGGGTCAACGTCAAAAATCTTAAGAACGCCACCCTCCGCAAAACGATCGGCTTCGTCCCGCAAAAAGGCATCCTTTTCTCCGGAACCGTCCGTGAGAACATCGCTTTCAGCGATGATTCGATGCCGGAAGAGAGGATCCGCCATGCCGCCGAGATCGCCTGCGCCGACGAATTCATCGAGCAATTGCCCGAGAAATACGACGCGCCCATCTCGCAGGGCGGCACCAACGTCTCCGGCGGCCAGAAGCAGCGTCTTTGCATCGCAAGGGCCATCGCTTCCAAACCGGACATCCTCGTCTTTGACGATTCTTTCTCGGCCCTCGACTTCAAGACCGACCAGAAGGTCCGCGCCAATTTGAAGAAAGAGGCGAAAGACATCACCAAAGTCATCGTCGCCCAGCGCATCGGCACCATAATGGACGCCGATCACATCGTTGTTTTAAGCGAAGGCAAGATCGTCGGTTATGGCCGGCATAAGGACTTGCTCCATAGTTGCCCGGTCTATCAAGAGATCGCGCTTTCGCAGCTTTCGAAGGAGGAACTTGGTTTATGAATAGAAGAAACAATCGTCAAGCCATGACGAGCCATCATAAATACTTGAGCCCCGAGAAACGCAAAGCCGCCAACGAGCGACTCTTCCGATCCTTGAAGCCTTTGCTTCCCTCCTTCCTCGTCGCCGCTTTCTTCATCGTCGTGACGGTCGTCATCGCGATCACCGCCCCACAAATCCTTAAGGATTTGACCAATGAGATCGCCACGCCGAAGAATGGTTCTTCCATCAATTTGGCTTACATCGGCGAAAAAGGCATGGTCATGGCGATCCTTTATGTCGCCAGCGCCCTTTCCAGCGCCATCGCCAACATCCTCCTCACCACCCTTGCCCAGCGTTATTCGAAATCCCTCCGCTCGGAGATCACGGAGAAGATCAACCGCCTGCCGCTTTCTTATTTCGATAAGACTCAGTTCGGCGACATCTTGTCGCGCTTAACCAACGACGTCGACACGATGGGCCAAAGCTTGGAGCAGTCCTTGGGCGGCCTCTTCCAATCCGTCTTCCAGATCGTCGGCGTGCTTATCGCGATGTTCGTCACCGCCTGGCAGATCGCCTTCATCGTCGTCGCCTCGCTTCCTTTGATGCTCCTTGGCGTCTTCGTCTTCAATGGCATGGCGATGCCGCGCTTCCGGAGAAGGAGCCACGTTTTGGGCGAAGCCGAAGCGATCGCCGAGGAAAGCTATGGCGGCCAATTGATCATCAAAGCCTTCGGCGCGGAGAAACGCTCCATCACCAAATTCGAGAAGAAGAACAAGGAGTTGGAACACGCGATGTTCGGCGCCCAGTTCTTCGGCGGCTTCATGCAGCCGCTCAATAACTTCATCTCCTATCTCGCTTATGCCGCGGTCTGCATCACGGCAGGCCTTCTCATGAACTCTGGCGAAGCGGGGATGAGCTTTGGCACCATCTCGGCCTTCTTGGTCTACGTCAACTTGTTCCAGTCGCCGATGGGCCAGATCGCCCAGTCGATCAACTCCTTGCAGTCTGGCTTTGCCGCCTCCGCCCGCGTCTTTGACTTCTTGGGCGAAGAAGAGCTCTCCTCGGAAGATGGGGTGGAGCGCAAGCTCTTGACGGACAAGAATTCGACCATCCAAGGCGAAGTCCGTTTCGAGCACATCGATTTCGGCTATGATCCGAGCCGTCAGATCATCCACGATTGGTCGGCGGACGTGAAGCCCGGCATGAAAGTCGCTCTCGTCGGCCCAACCGGCGCAGGCAAGACCACGATGGTCAATCTCCTTATGCGCTTCTACGAAGTGGACAAGGGTTCCATCAAGATCGACGGCATCTCCACCAAAGACATGCCGCGCGAAGAGGTTCATGACATCTTCGGCATGGTCTTGCAGGATACCTGGCTTTTCGAGGGCAGCGTCCGCGAAAACCTCGTCTACAACTCGAAAAACGTGAGCGATGAGGACATCTACAAAGTCCTCCGCGACGTCGATTTGGAACACTACATCCGCACGCTTCCGGGCGGCTTGGATTACGTCATCACCGACGCCAACGCCATCTCCAGCGGCGAGAAGCAGCTTCTCACCATCGCGCGAGCGATGCTCAAGAAATCGCCTCTTCTGATCCTCGACGAAGCGACCTCCAACGTCGATACCCGCACCGAGGAACGCATCCAGAAGGCGATGGACAAATTGATGGAGGGGCGCACCTCCTTCGTCATCGCCCACCGTCTCTCGACGATCCGCAACGCCGATCTCATCCTCGTCATGAAAGACGGGGCGATCATCGAACAAGGCAATCACGATGCTCTTATGGCGCAAAATGGCTTCTACGCTGGACTCTATAACGCCCAGTTCGCCTTCGAATAAAGAAATCCGCCCTCATATTGAGGGCGTTTTCTTACGAAAGGCTTTATAATCAAAAAGAAAGAGAGATCACCTATGAGAATCGCAATCATCAACGAAAACAGCCAGGCCGCGAAAAACGCCATCATCGAGGCCGAATTAAAAGGCGTCGCCACCCCGCTTGGCGACGAAGTCATCAACATCGGCATGTTCAACGCCGAAGACAAACCCCTTACCTACGTCCAAAATGGCATCTTGGCCGCCATCCTCCTCAACACCAAAGCCGTCGACTTTGTCGTGACGGGCTGTGGCACGGGAGAAGGCGCGATGCTCGCCCTCAATTCCTTCCCGGGCGTCTTATGTGGCTATGTCCATGAGCCAAGCGATGCGTATTTGTTCCGCTGCATCAACGATGGCAACGCCATCGCTCTCCCCTTTGCCAAAGGCTTTGGCTGGGGCGCGGAACTCAATCTCCGCTATATCTTCGAGAAGCTTCTTACCACCGAAGGCGGACAAGGCTATCCGAAAGAGCGCGTCATCCCCGAACAGAGGAATAAGAAGATCTTAGACGGCGTCAAAGCCATCTCGCACCGCCCGCTCATCGATGTTTTGAAAGAAATCGACCGCGAGCTGCTCGTGGAGGCCATCTCCCGTCCTTCGCTCATCGAAGCCCTTAAGAAATATGGCGAAGACGGCGAAGTCAAAACCTTCGTCCTCTCCTTGGCAAAATAAGACAAAGAAAAAAGAAATCCGCTCGCAGGCGGATTTTTTTAGTGCTCATGATGATGCTCGTGCTTTTCAATGAGCTCAAGCTCATCAT
>CAMGZU010000026.1 GCA_946183085.1 uncultured Erysipelotrichaceae bacterium
CCGCCCGCCGCGTCGATATCGACGTCTTCGCCGGCGTAGTAATCGTCCAAGCCAAGCATATGGCCAAATTCATGAATGAAGGTGTGCGGGTCTTTGTTGGAGGCATTCGTCTCGCTTAAGAAATCGTAGCTAGCCCAGAAATAAAGGGACGGGGTTGGTTTGGTGATGTTGGGTTCTTGATTGGTCCAATAGCAATACGCCCAGAAAACGCTGGTATCGGGGTCGGCCCTTCCGATCGTGGCGTCTACCGCGGCGTTATGGCAGGAATAGATGGCGATGACGCCATCGAGATAACCATCGCCATTGGCGTCATATTTCTTCAAAGCATCGTTGCCAAACTTGGCGCGATAAGCCTCCACCGCTTCATCCACGACTTGGACGGAAGCGTCCGCGCCGCTCGTGCCCTGCTCGTTGATCCGCACCAACTGTTTAGCGGTGTAGCCGCAGGCATAGGTCGGGGTGACGTCGAATTTGAGGTTCAATTTGCCATAGGAGGACTTGTAATAGAAAGAAGACAAAGACTCCCAATAATTGGTGGTCTTGATGCCATCGCCATTCAAGGCGTCATAAAGCTCCTGACGGAACGTCGAGGCGAAAGGATAGTTTTTGATCTCGACGGGGATCACCAAAATATGGTGTTCTTCGGCGCCGGCGCTCACGATGTTGTCCATGCCGGCGGAATAGTTGATGTCGCGATAGGTGAACGGGGTGACGTTCTCCGCGCGGTAGTAGCCATCGCCCGTCTGCGGGAAATCTTTCACGCCAGCGGTTGCGTGTTTCGTATTGTCGGTAAAGCCATTGCCGCTGATCTTATCGTCATAGGTCTTATCTTCGAAGCCAGCGCCATCCACGCCACTTGGGGTCGTAGGCGTATCCGGGGTCGTCGGCGTGCTGGGCACAGAAGGCTGGGGGTTTTCCCCTTCGCCATAGCCCATGATCGAGGCCATATTGCATGCCGAAAGACCCATCCCCAGGAGGGCGAGAAGCGGCATTAAGAATTTCGTGGAGCGTTTCATTGCTCTCAAACTATACCACAAAGCGCCCTCTTGTCGCGTTCCTATTGGAACGAACTTGCCCCGGTTATTATTTGCTAACAAAGAAAACGAGTATGCTTGTATCTATGGTCACGTTGCTCCGCCATCTTTTCATCAAGGATTATCAGAACACCAACGATCCCAAAGTCCGTAACGCCCATGGGCGCTTCGCGGCGATTTTCGGCATCATCACCAATCTTTTGGTCGTCGCCATGAAGGTGGCCACCGCCATCATTCTTTTCTTAAATCATGGGGGCATTTGGCCGATCGCCTTGATCGCGGATGCGACCGATAACGTCGCGGACTTATCCTCTTCGATCATCACGCTCGTCGGTTTCCGTTTGTCGAGCAAGCCCGCGGACAAAGAACACCCCTTTGGCCACGAACGCATCGAATACATCGCTGGGCTCATCGTCGCCGTCTTCATCATCGTCGCGGGGTTGGAGTTATTGAAGAGCTCCATCGAATCGATCGCCAATTACTATTCCCAAGGCATCTATCCCGTCTATGAGCTCTTCGCCATCATCGTCTTAAGCGTGTCGGTCTTGCTCAAGGCTCTTCAGGCTTATGTAAACCGCGGCTTTGGCGTGGCCATCAATAGCGCCGCCCTCAAAGCGGTCGCCATCGACTCCTTGGTCGATGTTCTAAAAGGCCTGGCTGTTTTAATTAGCGGCCTTCTCATGATGCTCCTCTCTTGGAACTTCATCGATGGCTTTGCCGGCGCGGTGGTAAGCCTTTTGGTTCTTTATTCTGGCATTGAAGCGGTCAAAGACACCGCCTCGCCGCTTATCGGCGAAGCCAACAACAAAGAGCTCGTCCAAACCATCAAAGACACCGTCAAAGAAAACCCGAACGTCTTAGGCATTCATGACGTCTTATGCCATTCCTATGGCAGCGAGAAGAAATACGTCTCCCTTCATATTGAGATCGCCGAAAGCATGTCGCTTCATGACGCGCATGAGATCGCGGATGAGTTAGAAGAAATCCTCGAAGAAAAACTCCACGCGAACGTCGTCATCCACGTCGACCCGGTCAACGACAACGACCCCGTTGTTTCTTCTTTGAAAGAAAAGGCTGAGAAAGCCTTAAAGGAACTCGATTCGAGCGTCAGCATCCATGACCTCCATCTCCACAAGGAAAAGAAACGCATCGACTGCGACATCATGGCGCCTTATGAAAGCAAGCTAGGCGAAGAGGAATTGGTCTCCGCCATCAAAAAGGCATTGCCCGAATACGACGTCCGCATCCACTTGGATCATCCGATGGACAACTAAAAAAGACCCGCGTTAAACGGGCCTTTGCTCTATGGATTAGAGATAGTATTTGTTGAGGACCTTGAGGTCTTTTTCGTCGAGTTCGTAGACGAGCGGTTTGCCAGTCGGGATCTCGACGGAGATGATCTGATCCGGGGTGAGGTGTTCAAGCATCATGACGATCGCGCGGAGCGAATTGCCATGGGCGGCGATTAAGACCTTCTTGCCGGCTTTGATCTCCGGGGCGATCTTCTCGTCGAAGTAGGGTTTGACGCGATCGGCGGTGTCGATGAGGCATTCGGTGAGCGGGCAATCTTCGATGGTCATCTCGCCGGCTTTGATGAGATCCTGATACTTCTTCTGATTGCCGGGCCATCTTTCGTCGTCCTTGGTTAAGGCAAGAGGCGGGACGTCGGCCGAGCGGCGCCAGATGTGGACCTGCTGGTCGCCCCACTTCTTGGCGGAATCGGCTTTGTTGAGGCCCTGGAGGGCGCCATAATGACGCTCATTGAGGCGCCAGGTGTAGAACTTGGGGACACTGTCCCATTCGCCCATCTCCTCAAGGGCGAACTTCATCGTGTTGTTGGCTCTCTTCAAAACGGAGGAGAAAGCGATGTCGAAGGTGTAGCCAGCGGCTTTGAGCGCTTTGCCGGCTTCGTGGGCTTCCTGAACGCCAAGCGGCGAAAGCTCCACGTCCGTCCAACCAGTGAAGAGGTTCTCTAAGTTCCATTCGGACTGGCCATGGCGGATTAAGACTAATTTGACCATTGTTGATATTCCTTTCGGTAGTTACCGAAGTCGATTATAGAAGAAAAAGGCCTCTATCGGTAGTTATGAAAGAAAAAAGCCGGTTTCCCGGCTTATTCGTCATAACGGAGGATGAAGCCCTGCAACCCGCCTTTTTTGCGGTTGAGCTCTTCGTAGTTCTCGAAGGGGACGACCTTGTCGCCATCGAACTTGGGATCAATGGATTGCATCTTCTCCACCACTTTCCGACGGACTTCTTCGAGGGTGAGGAGATAGCCAGTGAAGACGATCTTATCCAAGGCAAGGAGCTGATCGGCATCCAAGAAGGAGATCGCCAGATAATCGACGACCTTCTGGAGCTTTTCGGGATCGGCAAGCAAAAGCTTGGCCCCTTCCTCTTCTTCGACTTCACGATCAAATAGCGCGTCAAAGGAGACGAGGTTCTCGAGCATCCTGCCATCTTGGAGATAGGCGTGGCCGATCTCCGAGGTCATGCCATTGCTTCTACGGATGGCTTCGCCATGGACATAGATGGCCGAGCCTAAGCCTGGGCCATATTTGACCAGAAGGAAGTTCTCTTCCTGGGGATGATAAAGATGATAGATGGCCGCGAGGGACTCGACGTTGTTGATGAAGGTGACGTTGTTGCCCTTTTCTTCAAGCCTCGCCTTTAAGGCGTAGAGGTCTTGGCGGAGTTTGAGGAAGGAAGGGATGTTTTTGAAATTACGGACGGTGAAGACGATCTCGAGGACCTTATAGGACTTTGTGAGTTCTTCTAAGGCTTTCTCCAAGGCGAGGACGGTGTCATAGCGTTCTTCGGAAAGAAGGGCGCCGGCGAAATCGGTGAGGCAGACATAGCAATAGTGCTTGCGGATATCGACCCCGATGAAATAACCATAGTTCGGATTAAGGCGAAGCGGCTCTTGGTTGCGGCCGGCTTTTCCGGTTTGGATCTTATTTCCCAAAAGCAAAACGCCGTCTTCAAGCATCGATTTGACGGACAAGGTCAAACCCGGATTGGAAAGGCCGAGGCTTAGCGCCAAGGCTTTGCGCGATTCCTCCCCACGCAGGAAGAGAAGCTTCACGAGGTGTTTTTGGGTCAGGTTCAATTCCATTTTTTAAACCACCAAACTAATTCCTGAAATAAATAATAAGACATAGGTGATTTTCATGAAATGCTCAAGTTCCAACTTATGGGCGAGTTTCTTGCCGATGAAGTAGGAGGCGATGGAGACGCCAAAGGCGGTCGCAACCAGAATCCAAACGTGGGGATTGAATAGCCCCGAGACCATCTGGGTCGTGAACATGATGGAATTGAGGACGATCCACATAAGGGACAGGGTCGCCCGGAACTGATTCTTGTCTTTGAAGCGCTTCATCGCGTAGATGACGATCAAAGGGCCGCCCGAGACATACAAAGAATGGAGGATGCCTCCGAAGATCAATGTCGCAAGAAGCAGCCAATGAGGGATGTCCGTATGGGCAAGATCCGTCGTCATATAAACGATCGCGATCAAAGAAACGATCAACCCGTAGAGCTTTAAAAGGATTTCTTTGTCCAAGGGAATGAGGGCAATCGCATAGCCTAGGCCAAAGCCAATGCCGACGAACAAAGTCATTCGGAAGAAGTCATGCCAGGAGATCTCTCTCCAATGGCGGATGACGATCCAGGCGCAGATCAAAATGGCCGCGAGGTTCAAGACGGGCTTCGCGACGTTTTCGCCGACAAGACGAAGCGAAACCGGCATCGCGAGGACGGTGCCTGCGAAGCCGGTGATCGCCTGTATGATGTTGGTGAGGAAGATGACGATCAGGAACAGGATTTCCTGAATGCTCATAGGATTTCGGTGTTTTCTCCGGTGATGCCGATGTAGGCGCCCATCCCCGCTTGTTTGCTTTCTGGATGAGCAAGCAGCCACTTATTCTCCTTCCAAAGAAGGGGATCGTCTGGCTTTTTCTCCAAATCGCGGTTCGTGCCCTGCGCAAGGTAAACCGAGGAATAGAAGGGTTTCCCTTCCGCCTTGCAAGGCGAGAAATGGAGGACGTAAGGACGAAGGACGACCGCCTCTCCTTTTTTGACGTAGAAGGCTTTGCAGCGCGAGGAATCGAGCTTGCCGTCAATGACGTCATCTGGTAGCGCCAAAATGAGGATCATATCGGTCGCCGCGACATCCACCTCGGGGCAGGCATGGTATTCCATGCAGTTCAGCTTGGTGTTGTTGCCATTGCAATAGCCGCTTTCCATCTGACCAAGGCCAAAGACCTTCTCGCGGATGAGCTGGCTCGCTTTGAGCTGGCCAAAGGATTCGTCGTCACGGCAATAGACGTTCCCTTCTTTGGGCAATGGGGTATGTTCCAAAAGATAGGAGACGACCTCGCTCCAATCGCCCTCGAGAAGATAGCCATAAGGCTCAAATTCAGAAGTAGTTACGCTCCGCATCGATGACCTCCCAGCCCATGATCCGGGCAAGGTCCAACATCGCCTGACGGTATTGGACATAACCCATGATGACGTGATGGGCGACGCCGGTATAGACGACGGTGTCGATCACCTTGGAGATGTGATGATCGAAGATGACTTTGGCGTAGGTGCCGGAAAGCTGCTTCTCCATCGGGACCGCTTCCCCTTCTTCATAGAAGAGGCGGGTTTTGCCCCTAGCGGTGTCGATGCGAAGGATCGACATCTTGCCCGAACGAAGGACGAAGTCCGCGGTGACGCCTTTGCCGCCCGCGAAATAAGTCTCCAGGCTGCGGACGCATTTGCCATCCCAAAGATTGCAAGGCGCGACGCCATCGTGCCAAAGAAGCGCGTAGTTCTCCGCGTAGTTGACTTGGGAGAGGTCGGCCATAAAAGGCGTTTCTTCCCCTGCCGCGCGGACCGCGACCATCGAAAGGGCCGCTTCGACGTCGCCTTCGCAGGCGAGCAAAATGCCACGGGATTGTAAGATCGACATCATCGCGCAGGGCGAGACGCCATAGGATTTTGCGAATTCCGGCCAGCAGCGGATGGCGATGACGTCCATCTGCTCGCGTTCTTCGAAATGCTTCGCCAAGACCACGAGGCGGGCCACCGCTTCGACTTGGGCGTCATTGAGTTTCTTAACATCAAAGAGCTTGAGGACGTTCTTCTTTTCCTCTTCGACTTCTTTGGGATCGGCTTCGCCGCCGAAGAGCTCGCTTAGTTCGTAATGCTTCACAAGGACGCCGAGCTCTTTGTAGGTGTGGAGTTCGTCGACGCCGACGTTATAGAAGCCATCGGCGTGGTAGCCGACAAGGCCGACTTTGGCGCTCTTTAAAGCGACCATCATCTTGACGGCCTTGACCCAGTCTTGGTCAATCTCGTTGCCAACGTGGACGATGTAGTTGTCCAATCCGCCTTTATAAAGGTTGGAGGCGTTGAGGTTCACGCCACATACCGCGTTGAGGCGGATCTTGCCGCCATCATA
This sequence comes from uncultured Erysipelotrichaceae bacterium, assembly GCA_946183085.1. Taxonomy (GTDB): domain Bacteria; phylum Bacillota_I; class Bacilli_A; order RFN20; family CAG-826; genus Alloenteromonas. Next base: position 6,481 of record CAMGZU010000026.1, read on the forward strand.
AGGCAGCTCGTCAAAGCCCCAAAGGAGCAAGGGGCGGCGAACCGTCTCGTTCAAGATCAAGGCAAGGTGGCCAAGGTGGAAGGTGGCCGAGACGATGATGAGGGCATCGACGTGATGGTCGATGAAATATTCGCCCGCTTTCTTGGCTTCGTCCGCCTCGATGACCATCTCGGGGTAATTGACCCATTCGACGGTCTCGTCTTTCATGACCTCCGCCACTCTTTCTTTGTAGAGGGCATAGGCGGTTACGTAGTCAAAGGTTTTGCGGACGGTGCAGACGATGCCGATTCTCGCTTTTTTCATATTCGTTACCTCTTAATCGTTGACGGCTTTGAAGGAGGCGGAGAAGTCTTCTTTCTCCAAGCCCATCTCCATCGCCTTTTCGTAGACTTTGCAAACCCGGCGGAGGGCTGGGGTCTCCTTGCCGGCTTTATCCGCCACCTCAACGGCGAAATGAACATCTTTGTTCATGTTGCCGACGGAGAAGGCGGTCGGATACTCATTGGCCATGATGTTCTTGGCTTTGGTGTCCAGATAGAAGCACTGTGCGCCCCCATAGCCAAGGGCGGTCACGACGTCATTGAGGTCAAGACCTTCGGCTTTGGCTAAGCCAAGGATCTCGTTGACGCCATTTTGGATCTCGCCCACAAGGCCGTTGTGGAGGATCTTCATGAGAAGGCCCGCGCCATTGGGGCCCATGTGGATGATGTTTTTGCCCATGCATTCCAAGATCGGGCGGACTTTCTCAAAGATCGCCTTGTCGCCGCCGACGTAGATGCCAAGCTCGCCTTTGACGGCAGCTGGCTGGCTTTTCACGACGGGGCAGTCGATCAACTCGACGCCTTGGGCTTTGAGCTCTTTGGCGACTTGGCAAGAGACCTCGGGGGAGATGGTCGACATGTCGATGCAGATCGTGCCCGGACGGAGGTCTTTCTTCAGTTCGTTATAAAGGGAGAGCACGTGCTCGTTTTTCGGAACCATCGAGATGATGACGTCCGCGAATTCGCAGCACTCCTTATAGCTTTTGGCAAAGGGGAATGGGGTTTCTTTTGGGAAAACGTCATAGCCAATCAGGTCAAACTTCTTGGCGACGTTCGTGGCCATCGGCATCCCCATGATGCCAAGGCCGATGAAGGCGACTTTCATCTTAGTTGCCTTCCGTATGATCCCAGGCATCCTGGAATTTCTTTAAGCCGAGGTCGGTGAAGGGATGGAGGAAGGATTCTTCGAAAACGGCAAGGCCGCAGGTGACGATATCGGCGCCCATTTCGGCGGCTTCGGCGATCTGTTTCCCCGTGCGCAAGGCGGCGACGATGATTTCGGTCTCATAGCCTTTCTCGCGGTAGATGTTCACGAGTTGGGACATGTAGCCGAAGGTATCTTCGCCCGAGGCTTCTTTCCAGCCCACGAAGGGCGAGACGAATTTGGCGCCGATCCTTCCGGCTTGGATCGCCTGAGAAGGCGAGAAGACAAGGGTGACGTTGGTGCGGATGCCTTCTTCCTCCAAGGCTTTGGCGGCCTTTAGGCCTTCCAAGTTGCACGGGATTTTGATGACGAAGTTCTCGCTGATGGCGGCGATTTTCTTCGCTTCCTTAATCATGTCGGCCGCGTTATCAAGATGCGGGTTGATCTCAACGGACACCGGGAAGACGTCTTTGCCCTCCAAGTGGTTTTCTTTGACCCAGTTGGCGATGTCGGTGATCGCGGTTAAGAAGGGCTTGCCCGAGTTCATGATGTGGCGTGGGTTGGTGGTGACCCCATCAATCCCATAATCGCGATAAGCGCGGTCGATCTCGTCTAATTTTGCGGAATCCAAAAAGTATTTCATTGTGTTTATTCTCCTTTCTTAATGGATAGCTTCTCAAAGAGCGGGGCGAACTCGCTCTTCTTGCGGTAGAAGGCAATGGGTTGGCCTAACGGCGTCTTCACGACGTGGTGGCCCCCTTTATAGGTTTTGCCGGTGAAGAACTGAATCCATTCTTCTTCGGGCAAATAGACCTCTTGTTCTAATTTCCCAGGGCGAAGGACGGGGGCGACGAGGACGTCGCGGCCGAAGAGGTATTCGCGCTGGTTGACGTAGGCTTCCTCTTCCGCGAAATGGAAGAAGAGCGGACGGATGCTGGGGAGGTGGTTTTCGTAATAGTCTTCCAAGACGTGGAGGCGGTAAGGCTTTAACTCTTGGAACAAACGGGAGTTGGTGGCGAATTCCTCCACCACATCTTCGTCCAAGAATTGGGCGTTGTCTTTTGGACGGTTGCCCTCGTGGGTGCGGAAGACGGGGGTGAAGACGTTCATCTCGCTCCATCTCTTGAGGAGCTCGGCGTCGCGCTTCATGAACATGACGGTGGTATAGCCGCCGATGTCGGAATGGACGATGCCACATCCCGAACAAGCAAGCGACAAGGACGCCGGGATGACCGAGCCAAGGCCATATTCGTCGCTATAGTCGACGTGCTGGTCGCCATTCCACATCGAATTGGTGTAACGGAGCGAATGGCCATAGGCCGCGCGGTTGAAGAAGAAGATCTCGTCCAACTTGCCGCTTTCTTTGACGGCGTCATGGCAGCATCTCGCCCAAAGGGTCGGCCAGCGGTTATGGAGCTTTTCGGCGTCGCCGCCATAGACTCTTGCGTCGGTTGGGAGGTATTCGCCGAAGTCCGCCATCCAGCCGGAGAGGCCATAGGCGATCATGTTGTTCTTGATGATGTCTTTGTACCAGGCGTAGGCGCTTGGGTTGGTGAGGTCGACGATGCCGGCGTCGAAGGTGGTCGACTTGATGTGATAGACCGAGCCGTCTTTGTGCTTGACCAAGAAGTCGTTCTTCTTCGCTTCGAGGTAAAGCGGCGCGCCTTCCTTCAAGAAGGTGTTGATGTAGCCAAGGAAGCGGACGCCGTCGGCGTTGAGCTCTTTGATGAAATCTTTTAAGCCTTTGTAGAGGTCTTCGTCGGCCGCCCAATTCCAATAGACCTGATAGCCGAAGGAGGTCACGACATGGCCGCACCAGTCTTGGGCCCAGAGGGCGGCGACCTTGATGCCTTTTTCCTTGGCCTCTTTGTATTTCTGGCGGAGGACTTCCGTGCCGCCTTGGACGGCGAGGATCGCACCGTCATTCACCCAATCGGGGATGCGGGGCGAGATGCCGACGAGCTCGCAAAGCTTGGCGGAGAGGTCCCTGGTGTTGTTCGCGGTCAGCAGCGAGATCGAGGTCGGGAACTGACGGAAGGAGATCAGCACTTCGCCGCTATGGAACTTGAAGGTGCCATAGGAGTCTTCGTGGCAATAGAAAGCGTAATGCTTGGAGGAGATGAAGTTCGGGACCGAGCAATAGGTCTGATGGTTCTTATAAGGGGTGACGCGGTCTGGATCGGGGCCATGGACCTTCTCATGGAGCAATTTGCCGACGATCTTCATGATCTGCTGATGCTCGCTGACCCAGATGGGGACGGTCTTGCCCTTGAGGTTCAAAGTCGTGTATTGCTCGCCACAGCCATAGATCTTCTCATCCGGGAAGGTCTTGAAGCGGATGGTGAAGCGGTTGTAACCATAGTCCACGTGGAAGTGGAACTTTAGATGTGGCTTCTCCTGAACGATGATCTCGGCGGTCACTTTGCCATCGCCAAAGAGGTAGCGGTTCCCCTCCTGATGCTGGTAAGTCAGCTTGTGCTTATCAAAGATGACGTCGCGGGTCTTAAACGAGCCGCGGCTCATCTTGTAACGGGCCTTGCCTTTGCTGACGATGAGGTAGCATTCGCCATTGCTCAGCTGGCTAAGAAAATATTGAAGCAGTTCTTCTTGGTCCATTCTCTCGCCTCCTTTAATTTTTTAAGCAGCTTAATTAACTAACACTATAGAAGGGTTTTCCGCCTTTGGCAAGCGTGCGTATTAATCACGTGCGCTAAGCGTGACGCCCTCGTCCGCTCAACATTTTTTAAGGTCTTTAATTATTATGAACAAGCCGTTATGCTAGAAAAATAAAAGCGGCGAATGGCCAAACGCCATATCGCCTTAAGGAGATCTTCCATGGCAGAAGAAAAAGAAACGGCAGCGGCTCCCCGCGGGACCGATGCGGGCTTCATCGCCCAAACCTCCGGCTTGGTGAAGAAGGATTATATCGGCTATGCCCTCGGCGACTTCGCGGGCTGCATGGCCTTTGCCACCGTCACCACTTTGCTGCAGAGGTTCTACACCGACGTTTGGGGCTTATCCCCTCTCTTCATCCTCATCATGTTCATGGCCGCCCGCGTCTGGGACGCCATCAACGACCCGATCATGGGCCGCATCGTCGACACCCGTAAGCCCGATAAACGCGGGCGTTACCGCATTTGGATGAAGTGGGTCGCGATCCCGCTCGCCATCGTCACCGTCTTGATGTTCTTGCCTTGGCCGCAGCTTGCCACCACCTTCGGGCCGGTCGGCATGATGGTCTACGCCACCATAACCTATGTGGCCTTCGGCATGGTCTACACGATGCACCAGATCCCTTATGGCTCGCTTGCTTCGGTCGTCACCACCGACGTCAAAGAACGCAACAAGCTCTCGGTCTTCCGCTCGATCGGCGCCGCCCTTGGCAACATCCCCGTTTTGGCGATCACCTTCATCTGGACGAAGAAAGACGATAATGGCGTCGCCAAAGTCCAATATCTCCCCGTCATCATCGGCGTTGCCGTCATTGCGATCCTTGTCGGCGTTCTTCTCTTTGTCGGCTACAAAAACAACAAGGAAAGGGTCCTTGCGACCAACGTCCAAAAAGGCGAGAAAGGCAGCGCGGTCCGCATCGTGAAAAGCCTGCTCAAAAACCGCAGCTTCTTGGCCGTCTCCATCGCTGGCATGATGCTTCTTGCCGGGCAGATGTTCACCCAATCCTTCTACACCTATCTTTTCACCTATAAATTCGGGGCCGACTGGATGAACATGGTCTCGATGGCCGCCACTTATCTCCCGATGCTGATCTTGATGCCTTTCATCGGCAAAATGATCAACCGCTTCGGCAAAAAGGCGGTCTGCGCCTTTGGCGCCTTCTTGGCCGCCGGCGCGAACCTTGCGCTCTTTGCGATGCGCGGCGTGCCTTCTGGCGCCCTTATGTTCATCTTCCTTGGCTTCTGCTTCATCTCCGGCGTTGGTCTTTCCATCATCACGCTTGAGGTTTGGGCGCTTGCCACCGACGCGATCGATGACGTCGAAGTCCATACGGGCATGAGGAACGATGGCTCTTCCTACTCCATCTTCATGTTCTTCCGCAAACTCGGCCAGGTCATCGCCGCAATCGCCGTTAATGGCGCCCTCCTTGGCATCCATTACTTAAATGACGATGGCTCGATCAACAAGATCGCCGTCACCGATAACGTCGGGATGTTCTATGACCTTGCCACCATCATCCCGGCCATCATGTTCGGCGTGATGGGGCTCGTCCTCCTCGTGATCTATGGCCTCTCCAAAAAGAAGACCGAAGAGCTTCAGGTCAAGAAAGAGGAAATCCTCCGCAAGCAAGTCGAGAACAACGAGATCGAAATCGGTCAAAACGTTACCCAAGACTAATTCCTCAACAACGAATAAAGCCGAGCATTCGCTGCTCGGCTTTTCTTATGTCTGTTCGTTTTAGTCGAAGAGCTTCGCCACCATCTTCGCGACTTTCTTGATGTCGCTATTGGCGGTATTGATCATGAGGTCGTAATTCTCTCTGGCGCCCCATTTTTGGCCGGTATAGAACTCATAATACTGACGGCGTTTTTTGTCGACATAGCGAATCCGCTTGATCATCTGCTTCTCGGTGAGGGGTTCCCCTTCCTTGCCTTTGGATTCGCAGCGTTCGATCTTCGACTTCGTATCGGAATAAACGAAGATGCGGAACGGGTTCATGTCGCGGAGGACGTAGTCCGCGCAGCGGCCGATGATGACGCAATCCGACTTCGTGGCCAATTCCTTCAAGATCTTGGTCTGCTCCTGATAGACGTCGATCGCCTGCTGGAAGTGGGGATCCACAACCGGGCCCCAGCTGTTGGCGTAATGGATTGGGAAAAGAGAGATCGGCCGGCCATGGGTGATCTCTTCGATGTATTCTTCGGAATAAGGCGTCTTCTTGACGATTTCTTCTAGAATCTCCGAATCGTAATAAGCGATGTGCAGCTCATCGGCGATGCGGCGGCCAACTTCTCTGCCGCCCGAACCGAATTCGCGGCCAATGGTGATAATGCGTCCCATAAATGTTCTCCTACGGGCCTATTTTAGCAAGTTTCCAAAATGGAGAGGATAGATTTGACTGCGCTCGATATAATACCCGCGTATGAAATGTTTCTTATACGCGATGGCCAAAGAGGCCGAACCCCTGCTTTCCGAAACAAAGATCCTCAGCAAGCGTCAGGCGGGCTTTGCCTCCTTCTATGAATGCAAGCTGGAGGGCAAGCGCTTCATCGTCGGCGTGACCGGCATGGGCAAAGTTTTTGCCGGGAGCGGCGTCGCCAGCGCGCTCCATCTTTTCCCCTCGATCGACGCGATCCTCAACATCGGCGTCGGCGGATCTTTGGACGCCAAAAAGGCCCCGCTACTTTCCGTTGTGATCGGCGAGCGTTACGCCCAGCATGACATGGACACCTCCGCGATTGGAGATCCCGTCGGCTTCATCAGCGGCATCGACAAGATCTATTTCGATTCCGACAAAGAGCTCATGAAGACGGTCGAAGCGGCCACCACTTCCCTAAGCATCCCAACCTGCCGCGGCACGATGACCTCTGGCGATACCTTCTATGACGACACGGAAAACCGCAAAAGGATCCAAAAGCAATATGGCTCCTTAAGCGTGGATATGGAATCTGCCGCGATGGCCCAGATTGCTTTTACCCATCACGTTCCTTTCGTCGCCCTCCGCGTCATCTCCGACACCGGCGAGACGCCAAATGAATACGCGCGTTATGTCTTGCCTGCTTCCGCTTTGGCGAAACAGATTGCGATCGAGTACCTCAAAAACCTCGAAGATTGAGGCAAAAGAAAAGGCCCGCAGAGAGGGCAATAAATAATTTGATACTAATATTTTGCCCCAAACGCAAAATTTACGCAAAATATTAACCATAAAAATAGCGGGAGGATAAATAAAACCATGCCACTTTGGTTAGCTATTGTATTGGGAGTCTTTTTTGGGCTCTTCTTTGTTTGGGCGAACATCGCCATTCAATTCACCAGGCCAGACACCGAACCGAAAAACATCGCCGGATGGATGACGAAAAGACGCATCATCATCGGCTTGGTCGCCGAAGCGATCGGCGTCGGAATCTACGTCGCCCTCATCTTGATTCTTGGGGTGAAATAATCCTAGAAAATCAGAGAGCATCAAAAGAAAACCTCTTGGCCAAAATACCAAGAGGTTTTTACTTAGCAATCTCAATCGGCGTTCAGGATTACCTTATTGCCATCAAGAACCAGTTCAACAATGGGCGTCCCGAAATCGCTTAATTTGTAATAATACAAACCGTACGTAATGAAATCCGTCCAGGCGTTGGAACGATATTGATCGGGTTTGCCGGCAAGCATAATCACGCTTCCGTACGTCTCTCCGATGTTGTTGAAGAGGAAAACATATTTTGTGTTGTGTTCATAGGAGTCGATCGCGCTTACCGCGAAAACCTTGGTTCCGTAAGGCAATGGCGCTTCTTTCTTCGGGACTTGGAAACATTCTG
>CAMGZU010000027.1 GCA_946183085.1 uncultured Erysipelotrichaceae bacterium
CCGCATTCCATCGCATAGGCGTAAAGCTTTTCGGTGGTGACGGGGTTCGTTTGATAGAAGCTCTTCGCGGAGATTTGGAACCAAACCCCGTTCAAAGAATCCTCGATATAGCCTTTTCCATAAAGGACGTGCTCTTTTTCGCCGAGGATGACGTTGGTGGATCGCGTGTTGATGTTTTGGACGATCGTCGTGATTTCCGGGCATTCTTTGATCAAGGCCTTCACGAAGTTGTTGCGGCCAGGGAAGACATCGACGTTGGTCACGAGAACCACCATGATCTGCTCCTTGTAATAGGAAGTGCGGATCAGCACATGGCGAAGCACGCCATAGCGGCGGTCTTCCTGATAGGGCTCGATCCGGAAGCTCTTCAGAAGCTTTTTGATGGTCGAGAGGATGTGGACGCCGCGCTTATCTTCGATAAAGCATTCCTCCACCGGAACGATGACGTGGGTGTTTTCTTTGTAGAAGCCGCAATAGATGTTGCCGTGGTCGTCTTTGGCGAAAGGCATCTGGATCTTGTTTCGGTAATGATAGGGGTCGTCCATCCCAACCGTCGGGAGGACGTCGACGTTCATGTGAGCGATCTTCCGGAACTGCTCTTTGACCTTGTTGGTCTTATAAGCGAGTTGAGCCGGATAAGAGAGCTGTTGAAACTGGCAACCGCCACAAGCGGAGCAGATTTTGCAGCGCGGCGTGATGCGCTCTGGCGAGACTTTGTCGAGCTTCTTCAGCTTTCCAAAAAGATTGCCATTCCGGCGATACGTGAGCTCAATGTCTCCTTCTTCGCCCGGGAACATGCCGTCGACGAAAACGACGCCATCGCCATAGGGGACGACGCCTTTTCCTTCGTAGGTCAAGTCGCGGCAAACGCCGTGGATGGTTTCTTTGCGGAAGCCGTTTTTGCCCATTACGCCGCCGCCTTTTCTTTCGGGCCGGCCATCATCTCAGCGATATAGGCGATTTCTTCCTCGGCCTTTAAGCGCGGGAAGAGCTGCTCGCCTTTCTGGACCTTAAGGCCAGAGAGATTGCCGAAGTTCTTGATGGCTTCGTAGGTGCGGAGTTCCTCGGGGATGCCAAGCTGATCAAAGATCTTCGGGGCTTTCTCGACGAGGATCGGCGACAAAAGCATGCCGGCGATGTAGATAACGTTGGCGAGATGATACATGCAGGAAGCGAGTTCTTTTTTCTTGCTCTCGTCTTTGGCGAGGGTCCAAGGCTCGCTGTCTTGGATGTATTTGTTGGCTTTGGAGACGAGCTCCATGACTTCCTGATAGGCTTCGGTGACCTTGAGGTCGTCGTTAAGGGCCTCATAGGCGACGATCGCCTTTTCGGCCGCGGACTTGAGCTCCGCGTCCAGCGGGGTGACTTCGCCTTCGTAGGCGGGGATGACGCCGCCATAATATTTCTCGATCATCGAGACCGAGCGGTTCAAGAGGTTGCCGATGTTGTTGGCGAGGTCTTGGTTGAGTCTCTCGACGAACTGTTCGGGGGTGAAGGTGCCGTTTTGACCAAAGGTCACTTCGCTGACCATGTAATAACGAACCGCGTCGACGCCATAACGCTCAATCAGCGGATAGGCGGAGATGACGTTGCCTTTGGATTTGGACATCTTGCCGTCTTTCATCATCAAAAGGCCATGGACAAAGACGCGATTCGGCTCGCGGAGATTGAGGGCTTTTAAGAACATCGGCCAATAGATGGTGTGGAAGCGGGTGATGTCCGCGCCGATGACGTGGACGATCTCGGCGTCTTCGTCGTTCCAGTAATTCTGGAATTTCGAATCGTCGCTTTGGAGATAGCCAAGCGCGGAGATGTAATTGGTCAACGCATCGAGCCAAACGTAAACCACGTGCTTCTTGTCTTCGACCACGGGGATGCCCCAATCGAAGGAGGTGCGGGAAACGCAGAGGTCCTGAAGGCCCGGCTTGATGAAGTTGTTGACCATCTCGTTTTTGCGGGCGACCGGAGTGATGAAGTTCGGGTTGTGGTCATAGAAGTCGGTGAGGAAATCGACGTATTTGTTGCAGCGGAAGAAATAAGCCGGCTCGCCTTTTTGCTCCAAGGGGCGGCCGCATTCCGGGCAAAGGTGGTTCTCGTCGACTTGGGTGTCGGTCCAGAAGGATTCTTCGTGGACGCAATACCAGCCTTTGTATTCGCCGAGATAGATGTCATCGTTCTTCAAAAATTCCGAGAAGATCTTCTGGACGGTCTGGACGTGACGTTCGTCGGTGGTGCGGATGAAGTCGTCGTTGGAAATCTTCATCGCCTTCCACAAAGGAACGAATTTGTTGTTGACGATGTTGTCGACAAATTGCTGCGGGGTGACGCCGCTTGCTTCGGCGTTCTTCTGGATCTTTTCGCCGTGCTCGTCGGTGCCGGTGAGGAAATAGGCATCAAAGCCGCGCATCCTCTTGCCGCGGACGATCACGTCGCACATCGTGGTGCAATAAGCGTGGCCAAGGTGTGGCGAAGCGGAAGGATAGTAAATCGGCGTGGTGATGTAGAACTTTTTCTTTTGACTCATGGTGGGGCCTCCTGCAAATGGGCATATAGCCGCTCGTTTTGACGGCGACTATTGTAGCATTTCATGCTAGCGATGTCCGCTTTGTTTGCGCTTTGGTGCTTTTTCTCTTCGGTTTCGTTATGCTAATGACGATGAAAAAACTCTTTTGGTGCATCCAACAGCTCGATCGTTTCGGCGGAACCGAGACCGTTTCGGTTCAGCTGATGAATTTGCTTTGCCCGTATTACGACATCACTTTGGTGTGCACGAGCAAGCTCGAAGGCGAGGTCGTCTACGATCTCGACCCCCGGCTCAAAGTCGTCTATTTGGATGTGCCGAGCGAAGTCGGCCGCTTCGACCAATTCTGGATGGAATATGGCAAGAAGCATCAGCACAAAAAACGCATTCACCTCCTTAACCAATTGCTAAGCGCTTATGTCTTCCACAAAGGCCGCTACCGCAAGAAGCTGGCGGAGATGATGGACGACGATTCCATCCTCATCGCCTCTTCCTTGGACTCCTATGTTCTTTCCCCAAAGAAGAAAAAGGTTTTCTTCCACTATCATTTCGACGCGCCGAACTTCTTTTCTGGCGCTTTCCAAAGCGAACTCAAGATCGCGAGGAAACCCGATCGCTGGATTTTCCTTTCTAAGGCGATCACCGAAGAGATCACGGCAAAAAAGCCAAAGCTCAAAGACCGTTCTTCCTTCATCTATAACCCCATCAAATTCGATCCGGTCTTGGATATGGAATACCATGACAACGCATTGCTTTTCGTGGGTCGCTATACGGAGCAAAAGAACCCGCTTTTCGCTCTAAAAATAGCCAACGTCCTCCACGAAAAAGGTTTTCCGTTCACCTTGAACATGTATGGAGACGGCCATTTGGAATCCGCGATGCGCTCCTATTGCGAGACCCAAGGACTCAGCGAAGTCACCATCCACACGAACACCAAAGTCACCCAAAAACAATACCTGGAGTCCGACCTCCTTCTTTTGACCTCCCGTTACGAAGGCTTCGTCTTGGTCAAAGGAGAAGCCAACGCTTCTTCGCGCCCCGTCTTATCCACCCAATGGAAAGGCTCGATCGCCGAGATGTTCCACGAAGGGAAGGATGGCTGGGTCATCGATACCCTCGACCCCGAGGATTACGCCAATAAGATCATCGAGGTCCTTTCGGACAAAGAGAAATTAAAAGAGATAAAGAAAAACTCCTACGAATGCTCCCTCGCCTTAGGGAAAGAAGCAATCGTGAAGGAGTGGCGCGCCTTACTTGGCTGACGCTTTTTCGTTTAAGAGTTCTTCGTAAGCGGCCTTTAATTGCTGGCCGATGATTTTCAAATCCCTCTCCTCGGCGGTCTTGTAGCCGTTGTCCAGGAGTTTGGGATCCTCGCCATGCTCCAAGAGCGAGCGGATGGCGTTCGTGAAGCCTTCGTTATCTTTGCACACGTGGGCGTTATAGCCATCTTTGACCCAGCCTTCGTAGACGCCGATGTCGCGGACGACAAGCGGGCAGCGGGAGGCCAAAGCCTCCAGCACGACGATGCCTTCGGTTTCTTCCAAGGAGGGGAAGAACATGCAGGCCGCGCTTTGATAGGCGCCATGGATAAGCGAACCTTTGCAATAGCCAGGCATGATGACATTCTTCGGCCTCTTCTTCATGGCTCTCGCGATCTTTTCGTTGGTCAAGATGCGGGCGAGGTGGCCGAACCAGAAGAACTTGATGTCCGGGAAGTTCTTGGCGACTTCAAAGAAGTCCAAGATGCCTTTGCGTTCAAAGGGGAAGCCGACGCCCATGACGAACTTCTCGTCTTCTTTGAGACCGAATTTCTCGCGGAACGCCTTCACGTCCTCCGGATTCGGGGCATAGCTTGCCATATCGATGCCGTTGGAAATCGCGATGACTTTCTTCGCGATGCCATAGCCTTCGATCAGCTTTTTGGAATAAGGCGTCGGCGTGATGATCAAGTCGGCGCGGGAATACATCCACTTTAAGTTGGAGTCAAAGAACGGCTCAATGAGCTGCCAGACTTTGAAAGAACGGCGGAAATCCTCATAGGTCGAATGGCCATGAACGATCACCGGGACGCCTCTCTTCTTGGCAAGCTTCAAGGTGCGGTGCGACTTGCCGAAATACGTGTTGATGTGGGCGATGTCGTAGGTGTCTTTCTTATCGACCGTCGTTTCGACGCCCACATCCTTCAAAGCCTGAAGCTGGTGGGCCATGGCGCGGCCGATGCCGCTGGTTTTGATGGAGTCGGCGTCTTGGAAATAAATGAGGGTTTTCATGTTGCCAATAGAATAGCTTAAAAACGGCAAACAAAAAACCGCCCAAAGGCGGTCTTTCGTTTATCTGAATCCTTATTTGCCAGCGTTCTGAGCCTTCGCAAGTTTCTTGTTGAACTTGTCGATGCGGCCATCCGCGCGGACGTTACGCTGCTTGCCAGTGTAGAAGGGGTGGCAGTTCGAGCAGGTGTCGACTTTGATTTCCTTCAAGGTCGAGCCGGTTTCGAAGGTCGCGCCGCAGCTGGTGCAGGTGACGGTGCACTTGTGGTACTCCGGATGGATGTCTTTCTTCATATCCAATACTCCTTTCGCCGTGCGTTGGTTCGCACAGAGAGAACAGCGTCTTAAAGACGCATTGAGAACAATACACGAATCCCCAAGGGGTTACAAGTCAAATTCTTCTTTATTCCAAAGGAAGTTCCATGCCAGGACGCATCAGCATCGCCCTTTCGTAGGTCACCTTCATGGTTTGCTTCATATCTTGGAGCATGGCGGGGTTGGAATGGATCGGAACCATGTGCTTCGGCGCGATGAGCTTCGCGCATTCGGTGGCCTCTTCGGGGCTCATCGTATAGAAGCCGTCGATCGGCAAGAAGGCGTAATCGATGTGAAGGTCCGCCATCTCTTTCATGTAATCCGTGGTGGCCGTGTCGCCGGCAAAATAGAGTTTCAACCCATCGACGTCCACGAGATAGCCGACGCATTCTTTGCGGTCGTGATGGGAGTTATAGGCTGGAACCGCCTGAATGTGGCAGTCGCAATAATCGAAGTCGTAATAGTCGACGCCGTTGGTCGCGTCCTTGGAGCGGATTTGGATGGTCCTGCTCGTTAACGGGACCTTGTCGATTGCGTTGTGATCGAAATGCTCATGCGTGATCAAAACCAAGTCGGCGGGCTTGTCATAGCCTTCGCCGGCAAAGGGGTCGATGTAGATGACCTTGCCAGAAGCGGTGGTCAAACGGAAGGAGGCGTGTCCTTGATAAAGAAGTTTTGCCATATGCTTCATTGTAATCGCAACAAAGGGTTTCTAAAAGACAACATAAGTTGTCGTGGCAAAAAGAAGAATGCGTGCTAATATCACGCTATCGCAACAATCAAGGAGGCATGAAATGATCTCGAAATCATTGGCTCTGAAGGTTCTCAATGCGGCGCTTGCCACCGGCGGCGATTACGCAGAGATCTACTTAGAGCAAACCGACACCGACGCCATCACCCTCGAGAATGGCAAGGTGGACACCTGCGGCGGCCGTTTGTCTTATGGCGCGGGCATCCGCATCCTGAAAAAATTTGCTTCGGTCTATGGCTATACCAGCGACCTTAGCCCCAAAAGCTTATTGGGCCTCGCCGAAAAACTCGCCGGCGCATTCGAGGGAGAGCGCGTCATCACCGTGACTTCGTTTAAGAAGCAGCGCGTCAAAACCGTCAACAAATACGCCAGCCACTATTCGGAAGTCCCGACCGAAAAGAGAATCGCACTCCTCAAGGAATGCTTTGAGGCGACCCACGCGGTGGATCCGCGTTTGGTCCGCATCACCGACACTTTCCTTTCCAACCAAAAGAAGATCGAAATCTTCAACGCGGAAGGCGAAATCGGCAAATGGTTCCAAACCGGCGAAGAACGCGCTCGCTTGGTCATGATGGCCGTCGCCGCCGGAGCGGATGGCTCCATCCAATCCGCCTTTAAGGGCCCCGCTCGTTCGGGCGACTTCTCCTACTTCACCGACGTCTTGGATTATAAAAAGGCGGCGAGGGAGGTTGGCGAGAAAGCCATTAAGCTCCTCTCCGCGAAAGAATGCCCCTCTGGCATCTATCCGGTCGTCATCACGAACGGTTGGGGCGGCGTCTTGTTCCACGAGGCTTGCGGGCACCCGTTAGAAGCGTCTGCGACCGCAAAAGGCCTCTCAATTTTCTCAAATTGCATCGGAAAGCAGATCGCCTCGCCCATCGTTTCGGCCTATGACGACGGCACCATCGCCAACGAATGGGGCAGCAACGATATGGATACCGAAGGCATCCCGACCAAGAAGAATCAGCTCATCAAAAACGGCATCTGCGTCGGCTATATGGTCGACCGCCTGAACGGCCGTCGCCTTGGCATGGAGCCCAATGGCGTCTCGCGCCGTCAGTCCTACAAATACGAGCCGACCTCCCGTATGTCGAACACCTACATCGCGGCGGGCAAAGACGATCCCGAGCAGATCATCAAAGATACGAAACTCGGCATCTACGTCGCCGATTTCGGCGGCGGTTCCGTCGAGCCGATGACCGGCGATTTCAACTTCTCGGCTTCGGAGGCTTATGTCATCCGCGATGGCAAAATCGCCGAAATGCTCAAAGGCTGCACCTTAATCGGCAACGGCCGTGACGTTCTTATGAACATCGACAGGGTTGGCAATGACCTTGCTCTTGGCAATGGCATGTGCGGCGCCGCAAGCGGCTCCATCCCGGTGGACGTTGGCCAGCCGACCATCCGCTTATCGAAAATCACCGTCGGCGGCAGAGGAGGTAAATTGGAATGAACTTCGACAAATTCTTCGCGCTCGCCAAAGAGGCGGGCATCAGCGAAAGCCAAATCCAAATCAGCAAGAGTTCTGATCTCTCCGTGCGTTTGTTCCGCAAGGAAATCGATAACTACTCAGTCAACGACTCCCAGTCGATCATCGCCTGCGGCATCTATAAGGGCCGTTTTGGCTCGGCCAGGACCGAAAAGCTTGGCAAAGATACCTTTGACTACCTCGTGAAGGAAATCATCCGCTCCGCCTCCTTCGTGGAAGCGGAAGGCGCGAAAGAGCTCTTCAAAGGCAGTGAGAAATACCACAAGAAGAACACCTACAACAAAGAGCTTCCGCTCATCCCCGTGAGCGAGAAGATCGCCCTTCTCCATCGAATGGAGGAAAAGGCGCTCGCCATGGATCCTCGCGTCTACGAGGTTTCCGAGTGCGAATACAGCGAAACCGAAAGCGAGAGCCAGTTCTACAACTCCCATGGTCTTAAGCTAAAGCAGAAGAACAACTATTTCGTGGTCGTCCTCGGCGTTGGCGTCAAAGATGGCGAAGGCGCCAAATCTGGCTTCCAGGTCAAAGTCGATAGCGACTTAAAGAGCTTCGACGCCGACGCTTTTGTTAAGAAGGCGGTCGACGAAGCCATCGCGAAGATCGGCGGCGTTCAGTGCGCCTCCGGCGTCTATCCGACCGTCTTGCACCGCGATGTCTTTGGCTCGCTCCTTGGCTTCTTCTTAGGGGCCGTTTCGAGTGATGAGGTTCAGCGGCAATCCTCCTTCTTAATCGGCCAGCTTGGCAAGAAGATTGCTTCCAGCAAGCTCACCATCGAAGAAAAGCCGCTCACCAAAAACGTCTTCTTCTCCTATTTCGATGACGAAGGCGTCGCCACTCAGAACAAGTATGTCGTGAAAAACGGCGTTCTCCAGACCTATTTCTACAACCTAGAGACCGCCAGAAAAGAAGGGCGTGAATCGACGGGCAACGGCCGCTGGGCCGGCTCGAAGATCGGCATCGGCTTCAGCAACGTCTTCGTCAAGCCGGGCAAGTCTACCTTTGGCGAATTGATCGCCCCGATTAAAGAGGGGGTCTACATCACCGACGTCGCCGGGCTTGGCACGGGCATCAACCCCAGAAGCGGCGACTTCTCCTGCCAGGCGCAGGGCTTCATGATCCGCGATGGAAAGCTTGCGGAGCCCCTCAACTTAATCACGTTAAGCGGCAATCTCCTCAAGATGCTCAAGGACCTCAAAGGCTTCGACAACGAGGCCGAACTCAAATACACGAGCCTCTCCTGTGCCGACGCCTTCATCAAAGGCATGTCGATCGGCGGCAAGTAAAAAGCCAAACAAAAGGGCGGAACCTTCGCGGCTCCGCCTTTTCTTATTCTGCTTTCGCTTTCGGGTTTTCCCAGTCCACCAAATTCCAGTTCGGATGGAGGGTCTTGATGCGCTGAATCGTGTAGCCAAGCAATTTCAGCTCGACTTCTTTGCGCGCTTCCGGGGTCTTCCGCATGATACGCGCCGCCTTTGCAAGGGCGTAATTGGTCTCGGCTTCGCTGCCTTCGAGGACGCCGGCGACGAGGAGGTAGGCGCGTAACGCCGGTCCATCGGGAAGGGTAGCGAGGTATTTGCGGTCTTCGTTCTCAATGTTGTCGTAGTAGGTTAAGCCCGCTTCGCGTTTGGTGGTCAGTAAGACGATGGAGAGCTTCATCGCCATCGCTTCGTTTTTCGTCGCTTCGGAGATTCTCTCTTCCGTCTCAAGGGTTTTCTGGACGATGAGAATGGCTTGGCCATAGCCGCCTTTTGCAAGCTCGGAATAAACCTTATCCATATTCACGGCCGCCGTGTAATCGGTGACGTCGTCATAAACGGGGAAATCCTTAAGCGGGATGCCCATGACGCCGTTATATTCGTTGATGAGGTGGCGGTTGTAGGCTTCGCGGTTGATCGGTTTGGACAAGAGGATCATGCGGTAGCCGTCGGTGATGACATCAAGGTTTGCCGGGAAGAAGTTGTAGAGGTAGATGATGCCGCCGACCGACATCAGGGTGATGGCAAAGACCTTGAGCCAAGGGGCGCTATAGTCCGCGTTGACGTTAAGGCGGCGATCGGAAATGCCGATTAAGACAACGCCGACAATGACCTCTACCAAGTAGAGGACAAGCGGAATGAGCGTCATGCCGCTGGTCGTGGATTTTTCAGGGTCGTTCGGAACGATTTTGGTTTCACCGGTAAGCCCGTTGAAGCCAGAGATCGCAGCCTTCATCTTGCCTTCTTTGGTGCGGCGGAAGCCAACGCCAAGGACGATCCAGGAATAAACTTTGTAGTGGCCCATCTTGGCGCCCAAAAGGTGACCAACCTCAAGCAGGAGGGCATTGATCAAAACTCCGGCGCCGATACAGCCAAGCACAATGAGGATCTTGGCGCTGCTCTTCCAGGAATCGCTTTCGATAACGGGACGCAAAACCAAAAGACCGACCAACAAAGCAATGGCCATCATGCCAACATAGACGATAAAAGTAGCAAAGTCGTTCTTTTTCATAGAAAAAGCCTCCTAGTCGAGAAGGGAAGCGAAGATTGCTTCGACATCTTCTTTCTCCAGCGGTTGGGGGTATCGGCCAACCGTACGTGTTCCGTTTCCCGTCGCTAGAGAGACTAAGTTAGGCAAGTCTTCTTTGGTGATTCCAACCTCCTTAAAAGAGGTCGGCATTCCGATCGAATGAAAGAATTCTTTCATCAATCGTATGCCTATTATAGCGGTTTCTTCATCGTTCGCACCCTCTTTGTCAAATACGCGCTTCGTAAGGTGAGCAAACTTCTTCACGTCTTTCTTATAAACATGGGCGGCCCAGGCTGGATAGATAAGAGCAATTCCGGCTCCGTGGGTAATATCGGCGTGATATCCGCTTAAAGCGTGTTCCAAAGGGTGAACCACAAAAGGGGCGGCTTTCCCGAGGCCGGTCAGGCCATTATGAGAAAGGGAGGAGTTAAGCATAATTGCCGCACGAGCCTCGTAATCGCGGGGATCTTTCAACGCGGCGAGGCCGGCTTCCATCGTGGAGCGCACCAAATCAAGCGCCCATTCGTCCGAAAGCTGATAGGGACCGGATTCTCCAAAATAACGTTCCAAAGAATGCATCATGATGTCGCTGACGCCGGCTGCAGTCTGGTAAGAGGAGACGCTAAAAGTCAGTTCGGGGTTTTCAATTGTAAACACCGGACGGTTATGATCGCTATTGAAGCCTTGTTTGATATGAAGTTCGTCGTTTTGGATGACGCAGGAATCCGACAGTTCGCTCCCTGCGGCAGAAATGGTCAAGATCGAACCGACAGGTAAGCTTTTCTTGCACACGACCTTCTTTAAATTGAAGTCAAATGGATCGCCATCGTAGTAATATCCTGCGGCAATAGACTTCGCGGTATCGAGAACGGATCCGCCACCCACGGCAAGAATGACATCCGGCTTAAAGACCTTAGCTTTCGCAAGAGCTTCGCGAACCAAACCGATTTCTGGGTTGGCGCGAACACCGGAAACCTCTTCATAGACGAATCCAGATTTCAAAATCTTAATAATCTTGTCATAGAGGCCTATTTTCTTAATTGAGCCGCACCCGTGCAAAAGAAATACGCGCTTAAAACCAAACTCATTAAGGACTTCTGCAAGCTTATCTTCAGCGTTTTTGCCAAAATAGATCTTTGTAGGTGTTACAAATGTAAAGTCATTCATTTGGTTTCCTCCTTGGACATGCCGATAATGGTAGGAAGAAGAATCGCGATGGCGCGCTCGTCGAACTTGCTCATGCGCTTCTTGAATTTGTCTGGCGTCATATTGGCCTCCTTGAAGCAATCGCCGAACTCATCGGAGACGATCCTGGCAAAGCGGCGCGAGGCGTCACGGCAGTCGTTGATTCGCTTTAATTCAAGCTTTTTGCGGTCACGTGAGAACATATTCAGGAACTTCGTGCGCAGCTTTCCGAAGATAAATTCGTCCGGAAGATCGTGCGCAGAAGAAATATAGGTCGCTTGGTAAAAGATGAAGTTCGCCTTTAGGTACTCCAAGAAAACAGAGAGGGAATCTTCGACGTTTTTGGCCTCTTCAAAGCCCGGGACCTTCTCATTAAGCAAAATATCCGCGATCAAATCGTAGATATCCTGGTAATGGTAATAGAAAGTCTGACGATGGCATCCGCACTTCTTGCAAAGGACCGTGACGGAAATCTCGTCGATCGACATGCTCTTCATCAGCTCGCGAAGAGCGTTTTTGAACTTCATTTCGGTAGTCATAAGCAAACCTCGGGTGTTGATTATTCAGTGCGTAAGCAAATAACAGGATCTTTCTTGGCCGCGATGCGGGATGGGATGAAGCCGCTAAGGAAAGCAAGAGCAGTCGAAAGAAGCAAAAGAGCAAGGGCGTGAAGCGGATTGAGGTTCGCGATGGAGTTTAGTCCGTTACCAGGATAAAGGTTATCCAAAATGAGGTTGATCGGTACGCAAAGGATATAGGAAACCCCAACGCCCACAAGACCGGCCACGCCGCCTGTGATGATGCATTCCGCCTCAAAGAGACGCCCAACGTCTTTCTTACGGGCACCACATGCGCGCAAAACACCGATCTCCTTTGTGCGTTCAATGACGGAGACATAGGTGATGATCGCGGTCATAACGCTCGAGACAACGAGTGAAATCGAGGCAAAGACAACCAAAACAACGGACAAGACGTTGATCATGGTGCCGATAGAACCCGTTATGATCGAGGAAACGTCGGTATAAAGAATCTGGTCCGCATCGGCGACCATTTCCTTAGAAATATCGTGATCAACGTGGTTATAGGCGTCCAAATACTGGCAAAGCGCCTCTTTCTTGGTCAGACTCTCCGGGAACACCAAAACATTGGAAATTGGACTATAGGCGAGCGCATCTGCAAAGTAATACATGGCGTGCTCATTGAAATCTTTCAAAATCTCTGGCAGTTTGTTTGCCAAATTAGCGCCCGTCAATTCGCCCAAGGAGATGATTTCAGTTCCATCATCAAAGTTGACGCCGGCTCTTCGGCAAAGGGTATCCAAATAACCGTCAATCGAGGTTAAATAGCCCCGATAATCGCCATAAACGGAGTATTCGCGGAAGACACCATCCAATAGGCTCATCAATGATTCCGCCGCAGACGTGTCTTCGCTTGAGCTGGCTGAAGGATTGAAAAGGACACGGAAAGCGGCATTCAATTTTGCTAAGCCGTCTTTGCTGTCGTCGGTTTCGTCGCGGTAGAGGACCCAGTTGTCTTTTTGGAGGTCGGCAACCTGTTTTCCAGAACCGTTTTCGACATTATCAATCATGCGGTCCTTCAAAGACTTCAAATAGCCAATAGAAGTTGGCATCAAGGATAAGAAGGAGTCTTTCGAGGGGCGAAGAACGCCAACAATGCGGCATTCGATCGCATTGTATTTGGAATCGTTGTTAAAAATGACCTGATTGTTCTCGGTTTTGTAGTATTTAAGGTCTTTTGTGATCGGAGAGCCCTTAATCAGAGGCTTGCTTGGATCTAAGATGTTACCAATGTCAATTCCATCGATATTCCAGCCGTTGACAGCGCCGTCCGGATAGGAGATTGGCTCATTTCCATTCTCAATTTGGTAATAATCGCCAGGAAGATAGCATTTATAGACTTTGTAAGACTGATCCGCGTCGTTGTCATAGACAAGGTCGGAGAAATTGAATTGCTTCTTGGGAGAATCCTGATTCAGAATGCCGAGTTTCGTTAAGGTGCTATAGGGGATTCGGTTGTAGCTATCGACGATTAAAACCATCTCGGCGACGTTTTTGTCATTCGTTTCTTCCGGGAAACGGCCATAAACGACATCATAGAGGTCCGAAAGTTGTTTTTCGGTTCCATAAAGCTCGTGAATGGCGGTGGCCGGAAGACCCGTGACGCTGGAAATGGCACTCGAAGCGCCGCCGGCAGAGGAATATTGTTTTACCTCTTTGATCGCCGAGGACGGCTTGTCGTTGGCGTCGTAGCCATCGTTGGTCAAGAAGTGGAAGTTGAGGTTGTTGTGGTTATACATGACCGAGCGCGCCATGCCAGAAAGCGAGGGATCCGTGAATAACTTATCCAGGTAGGCGACATAATCGTCCGTAAAACGGTTTCTATGAGCGACATAATTGGTATCTCGGTCGTCGTCGACATTCAAAACCGGCTCTTCTGGGTATTGGACCTCAGGGGTTTTGATCATTTGAGCAAGGTTGTAGGTGACTGGGGACACGGTCAAAGGCACGGAAGAAGCCATGGCGCGTTCAACGTTGCCGATATAGTTGGTGAAGCCATTGCGGGTCGCCAAAACGAGTGCGACGCCGATAATGCCGATCGAGCAAGCGACGGCGGTCATGATCGTGCGGCCTTTTTTGGTCCAAACGTTCTTCCCGCTAGATTTGAGGGCGGTCAAATAGGACATGGATGTCTTTTTGTTATCCATGCGGGACGTGATTTCGTTTTCGTTGGCAACAAAAGGCGCGGTATCGCCGACGACTTCGCCATCTTTCATGCGAATGACGCGGTCGGCGTATTGAAAAGCGAGTTCCTCGTTATGGGTGACCATGATGACGAGCTTTTCCTTGCCGACTTCTTTGATCAAATCCAAGACTTGGACGGAGGTTTTCGAATCCAAAGCGCCGGTTGGCTCGTCCGCCAAAATGATCGCTGGGTCATTTGCCAAAGCACGTGCAATCGCAACGCGCTGCATTTGGCCCCCAGAGAGCTGATTCGGTTTTTTCTTCCAAGAGTCGCCCAAGCCGACCCTTTCCAAGACCGCGGCGGCCTTTTCTTTCCTCTCTTTCGCCGAGAC
>CAMGZU010000028.1 GCA_946183085.1 uncultured Erysipelotrichaceae bacterium
TTGCCGAAGCGGCCTCTGCTTAAAAAATTAAAGAAACTACGAAGCGGGGGTTCAAATATAGAAAAGAATAAACAATCAATCAAAAAACCTCCGGTTAAAACCGGAGGTTTAGTGCTTGTGTTTTCTAGCACAAATTAAGCACCAACGTGATCAAACGCTGCTAAAGCGATAGTAGTAGTAACGGTTGGGGCTGTCGCGGGGAATTCCTTATTAGTGAAGCTAGTGCCTTCGTACCAGACTCTAACGGTGAGTTTGATGCCAGTTTGAGTTTGAGTAGTGGTGAAGAGCGACCTCTTTAAAGCGGTCTCTTGTTCGGTGGTCGGTCTCGCGTTGATTGCCGTATAAGAGGTAGCGGCAACGGCATTGCAGTTCACGGTGGCATTGCCGTCAGCAGCCAAAGCTTTGGTATTATCGCCAGCGCCGGAATTAACGATTATAGCGGCGGAAGCCTCATCCGCGACAAAAATGGCGGCGCGGGCAGATTTAACAAGATCCGCGTCTGAATGGGCGACGGTAACAGCAATTGTGCTCAAATAGACGTCCAGCTTATTAGCCTGCGCAGTCTTTTGGCCGACGTACAAAGTGTAATCAACATAAGCGTAAAGGGATCCGCTAACAAGGCCATTCTCTTCCGTGACCTCTTTCCTGCCAATGACGGCGGTGGTGCCCCATTCAGCAGTGTAGAAAGTGACACCATCAGCAGAAGAAACGTCAGTGAGATTTCTGCCCGTTGGCGCGTCGATGGTTACATTGTTGCCAGCTTTGTTGTCGCCTTCATCTTCGTGTTGCAAATTAACATTATTGGAAATGATAAGCGAAGCGGCGTTTGAACCAACGGTAACGCTATTTAAGGTCGCAGTGACGGTACGATTGGTGGTGAACCACGCAAAGCCGGAGGTAGCACCAGTAGCGGCAACGAGGCCAAGCGCCGCAGCGCCAGCCGCTAAGATAATTTTCTTGTTGTTTTTCATGAAAAAAATTCCTTTCACGACCCTCTTTTGAAGGATCTATTGAATGGTCTCAAATGGGATTTTGCCGATTAAATCGGCGTTTTTGGGCAATGTCCCCATTGGATTTCTCCATCGGAGACGCCTTCATTATATGGAAATGGCGCACAAAAACAAGAAAAAAGTTTTTTGAATCAATCAATAAGGAATATATACAGGCAGGGGTGTGTAGTCGAAAAATGCTTTTTGCTAGCAAAATAGGTGTGTTACAATACCGAAAGAACGTATACGCGTCCGTTTTGTTCACCTATGGATAAAAAGAAAAAGATCACATTGGCCGTCGTTGGTGCTGTGGAACTCGCCATCATCGTGGTTTGCTTGGTGATGTCGATCCTCGTTTTGACCAGCGGTTACAATGGCCAGGCCAGTTCCATTGCTAATAAGAGTGACCTCGTCAAATGGCTCTGCACCAATTCGGTTTGGTTCTTTGTCCTTTTCGTTTTGCCGCTCATCATCATCTTCGTCGTGGATGGTATCTATTTGATCCTCTATGCGACCAAGAAAGAATCGATGCTTTCGAAGGAAGAAAAAGAAGTGATCGCCGAGGAAGCGAAACGCCAGGCGAAAGAAGAGATTCTCCGCGAGCTCCGTCAGGAAATGGCAGCCGAAAACACCGAGAAAAAAGAATAATTTTTAAGTCAGTTAAGCAAAAGAGGCGAATATCGCCTCTTTTTGTTTTATCATATATGCGTACGTGTGCAACGTGCGAAGGCAAAAGGCTTGACAAAGCCGTCTGAGTCCTATATATTCGAAGCCGATAAAAGCAAAACCGGAGCGATCCGGCGGCGCAAAGCTATAGGGACTCATATCGAGTCAGCCAGTTGCCTTGGGTTCTGAAGAACACCTTGTGGGCAACTGGGTTATTTCTTCTTAAGGACCTTAATTGGATTTGTCAGGGGCGAATCTGAAAAGGCGAAAAAAGTGTTTCAAATGGGTAGCGGTCACTCCGCTTCGCCTAATTAGCTTCCTCCAATTGACCCTTCCAGCTCTTTTTGGGCCATCAGGCAAAAGAGCCTCTATGTCGTTGCACACAGGAGGATTCTTTCTTGGCAGACGAAATCAAGGACATTCCGCAAGAAGCGGCAGGGGAGGCGCCTACTAGCGCGCCTGCACTCGTAACTCCACCCGAAGCGGTGAAGATGAAGGATACCCCAACCCCGCTTTTCATCAAGAAGCGTAACAGGCGCCGCGCGGCGCTTGCTGTTTTCGCTTTCGCGAGCGTGGGCGTGATCGCGATGGCAATCATCGCCTTCTTGGGCCAGAATTTCGGTACGTTCACCATCAAGGTTGATCCCGGAATGAGGGCCGCGCTTTCGATGAGCGAGATGCTTAACGATGATGGGGACAACCTCTCCAGCGAGACTTCCTATTTGGATCTTTCGGGCACGAACGCGACTTCGCTAACCGACGCGGACATGCTCCCCGAAGCGGATTATCTCGATGCGGATCTCCATGAGATGGACTATAACGCCAAGAAACAGGCGGTTTACGAAAGGGCCTCAACCCTCTCGAGTGGCTTCGTCAACTTCCTCTCCTTCACCTTCTACATCCGCAACATGTCGGATGGACCGGTCGAATACCGTTTGAAGCTTGCTTCGACCACGATTTCCGAGCCCAGCAACGTGAACGTCAGCTGCACCGTTGAGAGTTTGCTCCGCGTCCGTGTTTACGAGAACGCCTATTACAACGGGTCGCGCTACTATCGCGGCGCCGATGCCTTGCATGAGCAAACCACCTATGCGCTCCCGCGTACGGGCACCCTCAATGAGCCAGAGCTCATCTCGGTCGGCGAAACCGCCGAACGCGAGGAGAACCGCGGCTATTGCACGAACTTCGAATCTTCGGATCCTGGCAAAGGCTTCACCGTTTTCACCGGTGACCGCACCGTCCCGCGCTTCACGATCATGCGCTATACGGTCGTCGCTTGGTTGGAGGGCAATGACGTCGACTCCGAACGCAGGGCCGATGGCTCCCGAACCCAACAGCCAGAAGGCGGCTCCGTCACTTTGGGCATGACCTTCACTGGCGTGAATGCCGAGGAGGAAGAAAACTAATTTCGATGTCGCATTACCGGCTTTCAAAACGCATGAAATCCAAACTTTCCCGCGGAGGATTGCTATGGGCCTTCTCGGGGCTTTTGGTTTTTACGGCCTCGGTTCTCGCGACTTCGTCTTTGGCGTGGTTCACGGTTGGCAACACCACTTACGTCCGTAACCTTCAGATTGCTTACGAAGCCAACGATTTCACGGTTGAGATCAAAGACACCAATGGGGATTTTATTTCCTCGGAGACCGGCGTCTTCGTTTTCTCGGATCCCGTCTCGACTTCGGCGGTTTCCTCGATGTATACGGACGATTGGTATGACGTCAATACAGTGGATCCCGAAGTGGATTTCCCAGGGTTACGCACAACCTATGGTTCGTTCCGTTCTCACACGCGCACGGCTATTGCAAGCCCTGGCGTGGATTATCTCGCCTTTGAGCTTTATTTCTCTTGCAAGCAAGACGCCTATGTCTATTTGGACGAGACCACCTCGGTCAAACCCAACCACGACATCAACGTCGAGACGGCAAAGGATTTCGACCCTTACTTCCTCCATCCCTCTATGACCCCGGAAGCCTTGGACAAGATCACGGATTCGATCCGTATCTCCTTCTTCTCGAACATGGGTTATACGATCTTTGAGCCAAACGTCGAAAGTAGCAGTGAGACCCGCTTTGCGGGGAAATTAGACATCGCCCCAAGCGATGGCTTCTATGACTTCGACGAGGATGGCAAAGAATTCCTCTACGGCGAATACGATCCAAGCTGCTTGGAGCAGCTCGATTACCAAGAAGTCACCGTAGAGAGCTCCTTTGAACCCCAAGGCAACGCCTTTGAAGGGGTCTCAAAGAAAGGCAACTTGGCCTATTCGGAAGAAAAGGTCCAAGAACTCGATTCCAAAGGCTTAATCGCCCATGAGAAGACCTATACCCTCAAGGAATTGGATTTGGATGCCATTGACAAGCATCCCTTGCTCTTCATCCCAGCCGGAAGCACCAGGCGCATGGTGATGAGCATCTACGCCGAAGGGTGGGACAAAGATTGCACCAACGCGGTCGAATTCGCTTCCTTCGCCACCAACGTGGTGTTCTCGGGAAGATACGCCCCGAAGGGTCACGATGGACCCATCGTCATCGATTACTAAGTAGGAAAGGATATCGGATATGGACAAATACTTCGAATATCTCAAACAAATGATTCTCGCCTTCTTCCGCAACCTCGCGGATTGGTTTACGAATCGCTGGTATACCCCTTTCCTCAAATGGGGCGATTATTTCACCGAATATGGCGACTATTTCAACAACTATAGCCCGAACTTTGACGGCATGGGCTGGTTCATGTTCGTCTTATTCGCCGTCTTATTGACCGCCTTGGTGGGCGCGCTCTTCTTTTTGCTTTTCTGGTTACTTCGCAAATACATCCGCTTCGTCAAACGCGAAGTCGACAAAGACCGTTTGATCGAAGAGGTCGAAGCCTTGCAGGGCGAACTCTATAACGCCGAAATGGCGAACCGCCGCATCCTTGGCCTTCAGGTCGCCTCGATGGGTGGTGGCGCCGTTCCTGCGGCGCTTCCGACTTCGACTGCCGCGTCTGCTCCCGATGCGGAAGTTGCTGGCGCTGCTGCAGCGGGCGAGAAAGACGAAGAAAAAGCCAATACCGATGGCCTCCGCTTCCCGCGCTGCTCCGCGGTTGACGCCAAATACGAAACCCTCGAATCCCGCCAGGTCGTCATGGATGAGGCCGATAAGAAACTTGGCCTTGCCGAGATCTGCGACCGTTTCCGCAATTTCGCCGCATCCCAGATGCACCTTTATTACACCCCGGACACCATCAAAGCCCTCTTCGCTTCGATGGGCACCTCGAAGATCATCATCTTGGAAGGTATCTCCGGTACCGGTAAAACCTCGCTTCCTTACTGCATGGGCCGCTTCTTCAGAAACCCGGCGACCATCGTCTCCGTCCAGCCGTCTTGGCACGACCGTTCGGAGCTTTTGGGCTTCTACAACGACTTCACCAAGCGCTTCACCGAGACCGACTTCTTGCGCGCCGTCTATGAAGCGGGCTTCCGTCAGGATCCTTGCCTCATCGTCCTCGACGAAATGAACTTGGCGCGTATCGAGTATTATTTCGCCGAGTTCCTCTCCGTCATGGAAATGCCGAACGCCTTGGAATGGAACATCGACCTCATTCCTTCTAGCGCCCCCAATGACCCGCAGCACATCGTCGATGGCAAACTCCACATCGAGCAGAACATCTGGTTCATCGGCACCGCCAATAACGACGACTCCACCTTCACGATCACCGACAAGGTCTATGACCGTGCGATGTCGATTTTCTTCGATAACAAAGGCATTCCCTTTGAAGCCGAGCACATGGGCCCGATGCCGATCACCTTTGACCGCTTGGATTCTTTGTTCCAGCAAGCGAAGAACGACTACCCGCTTTCCAACAAGACCATCGAGAAATTCAACGAGCTCGATGACTTTGTTATCGCCAACTTCAAGCTCGCCTTTGGTAACCGTATCTTGAAGCAGATGCATAGCTTCGTTCCTTGCTACGTCGCCTGCGGTGGGACGGAGCTTCAGGCCGTCGACTACATCTTCGAGTCCAAGATCTTGAAGAAATTTGAGGTCCTTAACGTCGCTTTCTTGCGCGATGAGCTTTTGGCCCTCGACAAAGAGCTCACCACCTTATTCGGCAAAAGCGAATTCAAACGCAGCCGCCAGAAGATCCAATCGCTCCTTAAGATGAACGGCTGATCTTGCCTAACCCACGATGAAAGCGAAGAAGAAGGACAACTTTAATCGTCTCCAGCGCTCCTATCTCAAGAAGGTCGACGCCTTCCAGAAGGGGTCGCTTTCTTATCGCAATCTTTTGGAATACGTCAAGGAGCATGGCGAGAACGTCGTCGCCCACCGCGTCCGAAACGAAGAACGCATCTTCGACTCCAAGTGGGTCGATGAATTGGACGCTGGCTTCGCCGCGATCGACCGCATCATCGCCGCGCCCCGCACCTTCATCAAAGAGAATCGCCACGTCGTTTTGGCGGCTTTGGCCAAGCGCGTTTCCTCCGCTTCGGTCACCCACCTTGCTTCGCATTCCCAGTTCATCCATGGCTTTGACGATGACGGCAACGTCATCCCTGAGAAGATTCTCACCATCGATAGCGATGACGACTATCAGACCTACGAAAACCGTTTGGTCATGTCGCTTATGCAGAAGCTCGCGATCTTCGTCACCAACCGTTACCAATACATAAAAGACCATGGCGAGACCCGTAACTCCAACGTCTTGCTCCTTCATTCGAAGGTCGAGATCGATGGGGTGCTTTACGAGGTCGATAACCGCGTGAAACTCTCGGTCCCAAGCGATGAAGGCGGCAAAGCCAAGATCAACAACAACTTGTTGGAGCGAATCCAGGTCTTGATGGACCGCGTCTTGTTCTATTTGGAATGCCCCTTCATGAAGAAGATGGCGGGCGCGAAACCCGTCCATAACCCGATCTCGATGACCAACTTGTTGGAGAAAAACCCCGACTACCACGCGGTCGTGAAGCTTTGGCGCTTCGTGGATTCCTACACAAAGATGGGCGTCGACTACTCGATCGTGGAACGAAACGAAGAATTCGATGAGAACTACTTCAACGAAGTCTATGGTTTGCTGCTCCAAAACATCTTGACCTTAAAGGCCCACGAGACCGACGCGAAGTCGATTCCTTTCGGCAAAGGCGATGCGAACAAGACCATCACCCCCAAGACCTTATTGAACCTTGATGACATCACCTTCCTGGATGGCAAATTCCAATACGACGACTTCCCCGAGATCAAGAAGCGGTGGGAAGAGACCTTGACGAGAAAGAAAGGCGAAGAAGAATTCGCCCCGACCCCGGAAGAAGTGCGCGCCATCAAAGAAGCCGATCTCCAAGCCAGGCGGGAGATGATCATCTACGCCCGCGACATCCACTTCAAGCAAGAGCTTTACCGCGAGAAGGCCGAACGCGAGGAAAACCGCGATTACATCGAAAAGCGCAACCGCTTCAACAACTACCTCGAAGCCGAAGGCAAGCGCTTAGACGAAATCGAGGCCTTTGACGCGGCAAGAAGAGAAGAGGAAGAACGCGCCTATGCCGAGCGCTTAGAGGCCGAGCATCAAAAATACGAAGCCCTTTTGATGCAGAGGACCCGCGAGATGGTCGAAGAAGAGGCCAAACGCGATTTGACCTTGGAGACTGGCGCCAAAGAAGAAGGGAAAGACATCTCCTATCCCAAAGAAGAGGTCAAGCAAGAAGAAGCGGCCCCGAAAGAAGTTTTCGGCGCGACCATCTCCTCTTCGCTTTATTACAAGATCCAAGAAGCCATCCGCTTGGCCCGCTTGGCGGCGCAAGAAGCCAAAGGCCACGTCGATAGCGATCACCTTTATAAACAAGGGAACGATGGCTCAAAGACCTACCATTTCACCTTAGAAGACAAACGATGAGCGAAAAGAAACGGAAGAAAAACAAAATCGGAGTCATCATCGACTGGATCCTCGGTGTTTTCATCGTTATTTTGATCGCGCTTGAAATCAACATCGTGATCACCGCAAGGCAAAATGCGGGCATCCCATCTTTGTTTGGCAACTCCTTCATGGAGGTTTTGACCAATTCGATGGATGGCCCAGAGTCCAGTCTCATCTACACAACCCATTACGAGGACAAAGAAGACGCCAGGGTGGACGCCGTCTATCAGAGCAAAGAAGAAGTCCCCGAAGGCAGGACCGTCTTTACCTTAGAGAAAAAAGGCCCCAACTTCCTTCATGTCGGAACGGGCATCCTAATTAAAAAAGTATCGTACGCGGACGTGCGCGTAGGAGACATCATCACCTTCCTCGACGAGATCGAGGGCTTTGAAGGCGTCTATCCGATCTCGCACCGCGTCATCGAGAAGATCGAATCCACCAAGACCCTCTATTGCTTTGGCGACAACAACGAGCCGGAATATGGCGGCATCAAGAGGCATTACGCCTATAACGCCTCCAATTGGAACGAAGTCAAAGAAAGCGACATCTTGGGCCGCGTCAGTTGGAATTCCGATGCCTTCGGCGCGGTTCTTGGCGTCGTGCAGAAGCCTTTCTTCGTGCCAGTCGCCGTTTTGACGCCACTCGGCATCATCGCGGCCATCTCGGCCGTCGACATCATCAAAGACTATCGCGCGGCGAAGAAGAAAGAAGAGGCGGAGATCGCCGCTTTGGCCAGCGAATACGGCGCCGACCCCAATGACCCAAAAGCGACCGAGATCGCCTTTGAAAAGGCGAGGATCCGCTACGAGATGAAACTTGAGCTCGAGGCGGAGATCGAAAAGGAGAAGAAGGCCTTGCGCCCTCTTTACGCCGAAGAATACCGCAAAGCCAAAGAGGCTTTGTTAAAGGAGCAGCGAAATGGCGAAGAAAAAGAATAACGAAATCACGCTGCTTCATTACAAGAGGCTTGGCAATTTCCGCATGAGCATGATCATCGTCATGGCGCTTTTCGCCGCGACCTCTTTGTTCATGGTCATCATCCACATCGTCCAGCAAAGCGTCATCACTTTGCCCGAATGGATCTTCCTCTTCGTCTTTGAATCGACGGCCATCATCGCTGGGCTGATCCTTTTAAGGATCAACGTACTCCGCAAGGAGATCGAGGTCCAGACCTTCGCGGTCCGCGACTTCTTCGATAAGCCGACCTTCATCTATCCGGAGGATATGTTCGTTGAGTCGGTCAAGAAGATCGGCAGGGTGCGTGGTGGCCACGCCCGCGGCGTCATGGCGGCCATCAACGTCAAAGGCCTCCATAGCGACATCCTCAATTTCTATGGCCCCGAGGCCATCCGCGAGATCAACTCGATCGTCTTCGCCAAGATCTTGGCCCACTTTGACGATTTGTCCCGTTACCGTTATGGCTTCTCCTATTTGGATTCGTTCTTGCTCTATTGCAAGACCAATGACCCGGCGGTCTTCTACGCCGAGCTTGAGGCCTTATCCAAAGACGTCCAGGCCACGATCCGCGAACAGGGCAAAATCGCGTCCATCACCTTGCTTTTTGGCTCTTATGTCTTAGAGAAGAACGACAACTTCGAAGAAGCGGTCAAGCGCGCGATCGCCGCCTCCCGCCATAACGACACCGTCCGTTTCTCGGACGCCGTCCTCCAATTCTCAAGCGACCAGATGGCCGCGGACAGCAACGAGAAGGATCTGCCCTTTGAGATCATGCGCGGCATGAAGGAAGAGCAGTTCCAGATCTTCTATCAGCCGAAGTTCGACCTAAAGACCAACCGTTTCTATGGAGCGGAGGCCTTGGTCCGCTGGAACCATCCGCAGCGTGGGTTATTGCCGCCTTCTTTCTTCGTTCCCTTCTCCGAGAAAAGCGGCCTCGTCGTCCCGATGGACCATTACATCTATTCCCACGTTTGCCAAGACATCGCCAAATGGCAGAAGGAGCACAAGCGCCTCGTCAAAGTCTCGATCAACATCTCGAGAAGGACGATCTATGACGATGGCTTGATCGACTTCCTCGCCGACGAGATCAAGACCCGCAACATCGATCCCGCCTCGATCGACATGGAGGTCACCGAGTCTTTGGCGGCGAAAGACACCGCCTTCTTGCTCCAGCTCGTCTCGAAGATCAAAGGCTTGGGCATGTCGACGTCGATCGATGACTTCGGCGTCGGCTATTCCTCCTTCAACTCGTTGAAGCGATTGCCTTTTGATACCCTGAAGATCGACAAATCCTTCGTCGACGACATCGAGGTCGACCAAAAATCCCGCGCCATCGTCAATTCGATCATCCAGGTCTCCCATAACCTCGGCCTCATCACGATCGCCGAAGGCGTCGAGACCAAAGAGCAGGTCGAGCTGCTCCGCAAGATGGGGTGCGACGCCATCCAAGGCTATTACTATTCCCGCCCCTTATCGAACTACGAATTCCAGAAGTTCTTAAGCGACAATCCGTTTGAAAAAGGAGGGAATGCGTTATGATCGCGATCATCGGCGTCTCCGAAGACGACATCCTCTATTTCAAAGCCAAGATGCAGATCAAAGAGGAGATCTCGCTTTTCGGCGGGGTGGATGCCTACGTTGGCTCCATCTACCGCGAAGAGGTCGTTTTGTGCGCGGTCGGGGAGAGCAATTACCGCTCCGCGATGATCTCTTCCATCCTTTTGGACCGTTTTGATCCCTATCTCGTTTTCACGATCGGGACCTGCTATTCCTTCAAACGCGAGCTCCGTCAGGGCGACATCTTGATCGTCGACCGCATCTATTTCTCGGGCATCAATTACACCGCCGAGCACCGCGACGTCCATTATGGCCAGATTCCCGGCGAGCCGCCTTTCTATGTCGGCGACATCGAACTAAACGACCGCGCGGAACGCGAGGCATATCTGGTCACCCAGCGTTACATTCAGCGTGGCTATCTTTTGACGGGCGACCGATTCTATGGCACCGCCAAAGAAGTCAACGAGACGCTAACCCGCCATTACCTTCTCGAAGAAGGCATGAGGGCCTATGACAATAGCAGCGGCGGCATCGCCCTCGCCTGCCACCAAAAGAAGGTCCCGACCATCAACATCCGGGCCGTGGCCTTAGAAATCGGCAACCCCGATCAGCGCTTAAACTGGCGGAGAAAAGGCTTAGAAGCCATGCCGACCATCGGCAAGATCATCACCCGCATCGTCTTAGAGGGCGGCAACGAAGAAGGATAAAGGAACGATATGGCAAAAGAAAAAAGCAAAAAGAGTTTGGACGGACACCGTTTCTGGCGCTTCGTCGTGGCGGTGCTTCTTTTCGTCGCGATTTTGGCGAGCGCCGGCCTTTTGGCTTTCTTCTTGTCCCGGGAAGAATACGTCTTCGCCTTCGTTTTCTTCGCGCTTTTGATCGCCTTCGTCATCGCTTCGATCGTCTTCCTCGTCATTCTTTTTGAAAGGGAGCGCAAAGGCGAAAAAGACGCGATTCTATCGATGAATGCCCAGGTGGAGGCGTTAAATCGTGGCGACGTCATCGCCAGCGCCTTCGCCACAAGGAACAAAGCGATGAACGCGCTTCAAAACAACCTCTCCTTGGTTTTATCCCGCTATTCCCGCCTCCACGTCGTGGTGGCCAACGAAGCCCAGCACCGCGAAGTCGCCCTCCGCGTCGAGCAAGGCGACACCTTCCCCGAATCCGAATTCCATAATGCCGTCATCAACGAAATCGGCGCTTCGGCCGCTTATCGCAGCGCCCTTCTTTTCGTCCGCTTGGAAAGCAAATCCGAAAGCATCAAACCCTCGATGCGCGCTTTGAAGAAAGCGATCCGCGAAGCTTTCCCGAAGGCGATGATCGGCGAATATGGCAAAAATGGCTTCGGCATCTATCTTTTCGCGATTGATAACCCCATCTCCTTGAAGGAAAGGGCCGAATGCTTCGTCCAGACCTTCCATAAGCTCATCGTCGGTAATAACGAAGCCTCGGAGATGGTCGAGCATTGCTCGCTGGGCGGGGCCATCTATCCTTACGTCAACGTCGATGAGATCTTCAAAGTCGCCCAAGACGCCCTTGAAAGTAGCCAAGACGTCAACATCGTCTATAACGTCGAGAACATCCATATCCCGAACACCATTCTTTCCGATCCCACCCGCGCCTCTTTGTGCGACGCCTTCTTGGAACGCTTCGAAACCCATTATTACGAAGCGAAGACCCATGCCGAGCGCATCCAGGTCTTGGAGGCGATGACTTCTTGGATCGCCGGCTTCCTGAATCTTGGCGGCGGTGGCATCTTGGACTACGACCCCTTGACCGATTCTTACCGCGTCGTCTTCGATATCGCGCGAAGCGAGGAAGAAAAGACCTTCACCCGTTTGGGCGAGCAAATCGACGCCAACCTCATCGATCCTTTCTACAACGCCGCCAAAAACGACCCTTATTTCGCGGTCGATGACATCAATAACCTCCCCTCCGAACTCGCCAACGCCTTCCGCAACATCGGCGTCCGTTCGGTCTATTTGAAGCCCGTTTATTCTAGAGGCGAGAAGCGTTCGCTCATCTATCTCACTTCCCGTGAGGTCAAAGAGCTTGGCACCGACTTCGTCCATGGCATTTTGCATAGCTACTCGACCCTTGCGACCATCGAATGCCACGCGCTTCGTGGAGAGCTCCGCGGCGAAGACGGCGACAAAGGGACGATCAACGCCCTTGCCGCCCATACGAAGCGCTATCTTTATACGATCGACCGCAGAACCCATCGCATCGCCTGGATCTCCGATAACTTGGCTTCTCTTTATCCCGAGGCCAAAGTGGGGGCGATTTGCCACAAAGTCCTCCGTAACCAAGAAGAGCCTTGCCCCAATTGCCCATTGCTCCGTAGGAGCGAGCGCACCATCCTCCCGGAGATCTCTCCGACCCCTTCCTTGCTCTCGGTTTTGGAATACCGCAGCAACAACAACGACCTCTCGACCATCTTGATCGAGACCCAGCAGACCGAATCCAGCTTGCTCTCCTCGAAGCTCATTGACGAGGCTTTGATGATCCGCAACGACCGGGCCTTAGCCTTAAACATCAACCGCGATTGCAAAAACAACAACCCCGCCTACGTCTTATGCGTCCGCTTCACCAATCTGAAGTCGCTCATCCGCGAGCTTCCGGGGGCCGACGTCATCTCCGTCATGGGGACGATCGTCAAAAACTTCCAGGATGCCGGCTATGGCGAGCTTCTTTACCGCCAGAAGGAAGACGTCCTTTGCTTCTATCTTCTTAGCTATACCAAATCGAGGGCCATCTCCTTCGTCGAAGAGGCGGCGGAGATCCTCCAGATCCCGATCGAAACCGGCGCCACCAGCGTCATCCCGTCGACGTCTTTCTGCCTGATCGCCATTCCGCATGACGTCCTTAACGCCAGGCAGTTCCAGACCCTTATGGACGATGACCTTGCCCGCAGCGAGAAGCTTGGGAATGGCTACCTCGTCGACCAGACGAATTCCCGCCCCCGTTACGCCCTTCGTTCCGCCTATGTCACCGAGCTTCTCAAAGAAGCGGTGGAGCACGAGAACATGAAGGTCTTCATCCAGCCGATCGTCGACGCGAAGACCTTCCGTAGCGAAGCCGGTGACCTTCGTGCGGCCTTATATGCGCCAGATCGCTCCTCCATCGCCCCGAGCGAATTCATCCCGCTCGCCGAAAAAGCCGCCTTGGTCTCAAAGGTCGACGCTTCGTCTTTGCACGCCTTGGGCGAGCTCTTCTCCGAATATGGCTATGGCACCTTCAAGACGATGGGTTTGACCAACCTTGCCATCTATTTGTCCCAAGACTCGATCAAGGATCCTTCTTTCCCGGACGCGGTAAAACGCGCCTATGACCTTTATCACTTCCCGAAAGGCTACGTCATCTTCACCCTCCGAATGTCGTATCTTGACAAGATGGCCGATGAGGTGAGCGCCCTCATCAAGGCGCTTGACGGCAAAGGGATCCAGTGGAGCGTCTCCGACTTCAACCCCGAGCGCGACTCTTTGGAAACCGTCGCCAAA
The DNA here is from genome assembly GCA_946183085.1 of uncultured Erysipelotrichaceae bacterium. Classification (GTDB taxonomy): domain Bacteria; phylum Bacillota_I; class Bacilli_A; order RFN20; family CAG-826; genus Alloenteromonas. The sequence continues at coordinate 13,562 of CAMGZU010000028.1, forward strand.
TTCGGCATCAAGCGCATCAAGACGGCCGCGGGTCTTGTCACCCAAGCCAAAGATAACGCCCGCGATATGGCTTCTTTCGCCCGCTTCGTGGCCGAGGCCCTCAAAGAGGGCTATCACATCACCGCGACTGGCATCGAAAGCGAGGAGCACGCCCTCTTCGCCCAATCCCAGCACGTCCAATCCTTGGAAGGCTACTACTTTGGCAGGCCTGTTGACCAAGACGACTTCGTCATGGACGTCACCTATGGCGCGGACAAAGAAAAAAGCGCCCATTCCGCCTAAGCAAGAGCCCCAGGAAACCTGGGGTTCTTTTCTTGAATAAAAATCAGTTGAGAAGCAGTGGTTTGCTCATTATAATAAGCAAGCCGCGAAAAGCGGCGCTAACAAAAACTTGGGGCTTTAGCTCAGCTGGGAGAGCGCGTGCTTTGCAAGCATGAGGTCGCCGGTTCGAGCCCGGTAAGCTCCACCAAACTCAATGGCTGAGTAGCCCAGTTGGTTAGAGCAACCGGCTCATACCCGGTATGTCGAGG
>CAMGZU010000029.1 GCA_946183085.1 uncultured Erysipelotrichaceae bacterium
TGATTATGCTGCTTACCTTTGAAGGGCAAGATTACGCCGTGATGCTTTTGAAATACGCCGCCCTCCCGATGATGCTTTGCGTGATTATCTATCGTTACATCAACGTCGGTTATGGGCATGAAGGTTGGGTAGGCAATCTCCTGATGCCAGTTCTTCTCGTCTCCGTGCCGTATGTGGTGTTCTGGCTGTTTGATAAATTCACCTCGTTGCTTGTAGCTAATCTGGTTGTATATGGCATCGCTTTGGCGGGCGCTGTCTTTGCGGTCGTTAAGTCGCTTCAAAAAGGCGGCTTAGCCAATACAAACTGGGGCGTAGGATCACGATCTGGTCCTTCTCAAAGCTATTCCGCCCCAGATTTCTCGGAGCCAGATGCGGATGTTGAGCCTGCTCAAACGTATGATATTGAGAATTTGCTTGAAGGCATAAGGGTTACGGATTATCGCGGCATTCTCCGATACGAGATCGAAAGGGTGAGCGCATATTCCACGGACGAAGGGTATAACTTCGACATCACCGTCTATGTGAAGGCTGAAGTGGTTTATGACGCCAACCTCAATGGCATAAACAGCCAGTACGAGATGGATAGACTGAGCAATAGCGCGGCCGACAACTTACAGAGAGCCGTTGTCCGCAGGCTCAAAGAACGCGGAGTTGGCTACAACGTGCACTTTCAAGTCATTTAGGTCTTTCAAAGAGGAAGCGCCGATTCTTGAATCGGTGCTTTTTCTTAACGTGTCCTTCATGAAAATACCCCTCCTCCTGATGTCCAGGATTTGGGGTACAGCTCACATTATAATCTCCCTTTCTTTTTTGTCTTTCCCTTAGTTGCCTTTGTAGGCGTCTTTGAGGATCTGAACCATGTCGGAGACGAGCGGTTCTCTCGGGTTGGCGGGCGTGCACTGGTCTTCGTAAGCAAGATAGGCAAGCTCTTCGAGTTTCGCGTTCCACTCCTCTTCGTTTGGGACAAGCGAGCAGAAATTCATGTCGATGCCGATCTCTTTGCCAAGCTTCAAGACCGCATCCGCGAGCACGTCTTTGGCTTCCGCGGCGTTTTTGCACTTTAGATCAAGGATTCGGCAGATCTTGTAGTACTTTTCGTCGCAGCAATAATGCTCATACTTCGGCCAAAGAGCGAGTTTGGTCGGCTGGGTGCCGTTATAGCGGATGACGTGGGGAAGGACGATCGCGCAGGTCTGGCCATGGATCGTGTGGAATTCGGCGCCGACTTTGTGCGCCAAGCTATGGGCGATGCCAAGGAAAGCGTTGGCGAAGGCCATGCCGGCGATGGTCGCGGCGTTATGCATCTTCTCACGGGCCTTTAGGTCATGCTGGCCGTCTTTGACGGCGCGCGGAAGATATTTGAAGACGAGTTCAATCGCCTGAAGGGCCAAGCCATCGGTGTAATCGCTCGCCATGACCGAGGTATAGGCCTCAATCGCGTGGGTGAGGACGTCCATGCCCGTATAAGCGGTTGATTTGGCTGGGATGTTGGTGGTGAATTCGGGGTCAACGATCGCGATGGATGGGGTCAAGGAATAGTCGGTTAACGGGTATTTCTTGTTGTTCGCCTTATCGGAGATGACCGCGAAGGGGGTGACTTCGCTGCCGGTGCCCGAGGTGGTCGGGATGCAAATGAGCTTCGATTTGCGGCCGAGCTCGGGGAATTTGAAGGCGCGTTTGCGGATGTCCATGAACTTCTGCTTGATGTCGTCGAAGTTCACTTCGGGATGCTCGTAGAAGATCCACATGCCTTTGGCGGCATCCATCGCGGAGCCACCGCCCAAAGCGATGATGGTGTCCGGCTCGAATTCGCGCATGAGCTCGACGCCCCGGCGGACCGTGCTGATGTCGGGGTCAGGCTCGACTTCGGCAAAAAGCTGATAAGTGACCGGGTTGCGCCTTAAGGCGAGCTCATCGGTGATCTTCTTCAAGAAGCCAAGCTGGACCATCGAATGGTCGGTGACGATGAAGACTTTGTTCACGTCTTTGGCGGACATGAGGTATTGGATGGAATTGCGTTCGAAATAGATCTTCTGCGGAACTTTGAACCACTGCATGGTATTTCTCCTTTTGCCGACGCGTTTGATGTTTAAGAGGTTGACGGCGCTGACGTTGCCGCCGACGGAGTTGCCGCCATAAGAGCCGCAACCAAGGGTCAAAGAAGGCAGGAAGGAGTTATAGACATTGCCGATGCCGCCAAAGGTGGATGGGGAGTTCCAGATGACGCGGATCGCTTTGACCTGATGGCCAAAATCATCGCTCATCTTCTGATCGTGGCAATGGATGGCGGCCGAGTGGCCAAGGCCACCGAACTCAAGCATCTTCTCGCAAGAAGCGAAGCCTTCTTCGGCGTCTTTGACTTTATAGACGGAGAGGACCGGGGAGAGCTTTTCGCGGGAAAGCGGTTCGCTCACGCCGACCTCATCGCAATAAACCCCGATGATCTGAGTTCCTTCCGGAATGGAGAAACCGGCGTTCTTGGCGATGTTTTCGGCGGACATGCCAGCGACGGCGGAGTTGAGCTTGGCGTTTTCTTCTTCGCCACTGCCCCTGGTGACGCCGAACATGTATTTCTCAAGCAAACGCTTTTCGTCTTCGCTCGCGAAATAGACGCGGTATTTCTTGAAGAGGTCGATGACGGCGTCATAGACCGAAGCGTCGATGAAGACGGCGGATTCGGAGGCGCAGATCATGCCATTGTCAAAGGATTTGGAGAGAACGACGTCGTTGACGCTTTGCTCAAGGTCGGCGGACTCGTTGATGTAGCAAGGGACGTTGCCCGGGCCGACGCCAAGGGCCGGTTTGCCTGAGGTATAAGCGGCTTTGACCATGCCAGGGCCGCCAGTCGCAAGGATCGTGGCGACGCCCGGATGCTTCATTAAAGCGCCGGTCGCATCAATGGAAGGATGTTCGATCCACTGGATGCAGTTTTCGGGGGCCCCTGCCGCAATCGCGGCATCGCGCATGATGCGCGCCGCTTCGGCCGAGCACTTTTGGGCGCCCGGGTGGAAACCGAAGATGATGGGATTGCGGGTCTTCATCGCGATGAGCGACTTGAAGATGACGGTCGAGGTTGGGTTGGTGACCGGGGTGACGCCGCAGATGACGCCGACGGGCTCAGCGATCTCGGTGATGCCGGTGACGGGGTCTTCCTTGATGATGCCAACGGTTTTCGTGTGGCGCATGTTGTTGACGACGTATTCGCAAGAGAAGAGGTTCTTGGTCGCTTTGTCTTCAAAGACGCCGCGCTTGGTCTCTTCGATCGCCATCCGGGCAAGGTCGCCATGATGGTCAAGTCCGGCGACGGACATCTTTGCGACGATGTTGTCGATCGTATCTTGATCAAAGGAGGCGAACGCATCCAAGGCCTTCAAACCTTTCTGGACAAGCGCGTCCACTTCTTTTTCCGCGGCTTCTTTCGCCGCGAGCTTTTCTTCTTCGCTCAGCTCTTTCTTTTTCGCTTCTGCCATTTTTGTTTCCTCCCAACCCTTTTGAAAATGGAGTTGATTCGTTTTCAGGATATCGGTTAATCGGTAATAGATTCCCGATACAATGCATATTTAAAACATTCGATAAACACTTGTCAATCAATATGGATATTTTTACCGATATGCCGATAGCGCTTTCATGAAAACACCTGAAAACATGGAAACGCTTACATACTTTCTTTCGGCGGAAAGCGCGAAGAAAAATTGCGGTTTCCGGATCAAAAAGCGTTTTGCTTATTCCGCTTCTTCTTCCTCGTCATTTGGCGCTTTGACGAGATCCGCCTCTTTCTTTTTGCTGTAGCCCTTATAGAGAAGGTAAAAGCCAAAGAAAGCAATCGCCCCAAGATAGAGTGCCCCATTCTCATACCCTTTGAAAAAGAAACCGGCCAGCGAGAAAAGAAGCATCCCGCCTCCGGTTAAGAAAGAGACGAGCATCTCGCCTTTGAGGATTTTGATTTTCTCTTCTTCCATAAAAAAGCCTCCTACTAACTAATAGGAGGCAAAAGGGCATTTGGTATTAACGAGTTTTAATTTCGCTTCAAAAGTCCCGTATATAACTCAAGAAGAAGACCATCATGATAATCGCGGACGTCGAGCATCGTCATCTTCTTAAACGCCTTCATCCGGTACAAAAAGGTGTTGCGGTGAATGTATAAGGAAGAGGAGGCGCTTAAGGCGTCCCGGTCATGGCGGAGGTATTCGAGTGCCGTCTCCATGATCTCTTGGGGCAAATCGGCGAAAAGGGCCGATAAGAAGGACAAAGACGAATAATCGCCATAGCGGAGCTCGTGGAGGATGACGTCGCTCATGAAGGAGGCCTTATTCGGCAAGAAGCTCAAGGCTTCGTGGGCGAGCTTCGCGGAGAAGCCATCGAAACGATGCACCGCCAAAACGATCAAGTTGCTCCCGGTTTCGTGGTGATAGACGCTGATCCCTTTTTCGAGGGCGTATAAGGCATCGCTCTCCCCTTCGCCCACCGCTTCTTTGTCGGAAGGGAAGGAAAGCGAGGCGAAAACGCTCGCGAAAGCCTTTTGGAGGCTCTCGCGGTCAAGGGAGGATTCCGAGACCAAGAGATAGACGCGTTTCATCGAATCTTAAGCAAGAAGGATTCGTAGGGACGGAGCTCAAAGACGTGGTCCTTGATGATGACGTCCCCATAGTTATGGAGCAGGATGTCGTTGATCTGGAAATAGAAGGAGAAATAGACCGTATAGGGACGGAAGTTCGAGATGACCATGAGCTTCTCGCTGCCTTCGTGGATGTAGGAGAAGACATCGGGGTGGTTGCGGTCAATCAAGCTTAACGGCCCATGCAAGACGATGTCATTGATGACAGGGTCTCTACGGAAGGAGATCGCGTATTGGTAGAAATTGACGATCGAATAGGGATCTTCCATCTCGTCCTGGAGGTTGACACTCGGGAAGTTGTCGTTGAGCTTCTGATAGGGTTTGCCCGTGGTGAATCCCGCGTTTTCTTTGTGGTTCCACTGGAAGGGCGTCCTCGCGTTGGTGCGCGAAGTGCGGTTTAAGTAATGGAGGATCCTTTCATCGTCATAGCCTTTGGCTTGGAGGGCGGCGATTTCCCCGCGATTGCCTGAGTCATGCATCGCGAAATCTTCCAAAGAATCGTAATGGACGTTGCTCATGCCGATTTCATCGCCATAGTAGATGAAGTCGGTGCCATAAAGGAACAAGATGGTCATAAGGAGCATCTTGGCGGATTCATTGCGGTATTGCTCGGAGCCATATTGGCTGAGGACCCTCGGATGGTCGTGGTTGCACCAATATAGCGGCATATCGGCTTTGCCGTTTAAGACGTTGTACCAGCGCATGAAGTTGTCCTTCATCTGGATGACGTCGGTCACGATGTCGGCATCGCTCTTGTCGTAGGACTCATAGGCCCCATTGTTCCAGGCGGTGTCGAAATGGAAGATCATGTTCATGACCCCATCGCCATAATTGACGAGGCGGAGGGCGTTTTCGGGGGTGATGTCGCCGCCGACTTCGCCGACGATGAGACAAGGATATTTACTGAAGACCTCATCGCGTAGGCCTTTCAAGATGTCATAAAGCTCTGGGCGGTTCGAGAACTTGGTCAAATCATAGGAAAGCCCGTGGGCATCGATGTTTTGGGTGCCGTCTTCGAAGGACATGTCCTTCGCGAGGTGGGCGATCGCGTCGAGCCGGAAGCCATCGACGCCTTTGTCCAACCAGAAGCGGAGGGCGTCATAGTATTGCTCTTTGAGTTCGGGGCAGGTCCAGTTGACGTCGGGCATCTTTTTCGAGAAGAGATGGAGATAGAAATCCTCGCTCCCGGGGATCCTTTCCCATGCGGAGGTTTCAAAGAAGGATTTCCAGTTGTTCGGCGGCAAGAGTTTGCCCCCTTCTTTCTTGCCTGAGCGGATGATGTAGTAATCGCGCTCCTTGGATGTTGGATCCTTCAAGGCTTTTTGGAACCAAGGATGCTCGTCCGAAGTGTGGTTGAGAGAAAAATCCAACAAGACGTGGAAGCCAAGCTTATGGGCTTCCTTAAGGAAGGCGTCGAAATCCTCCATCGTCCCATACATCGGGTTGATGCTCTTGTAATCGGAGACGTCGTAGCCGTTATCGTCCATCGGCGAGGCGAAGATCGGGCCAAGCCAAAGGAGGTTGACTCCAAGGTCTTTTAGATAAGGGAGCCGCCCGGTGAGACCGGGGAAATCACCGACCCCATCCCCATTGCTATCCAAAAAGGTCTGCGGGTTCAAAACATAACCCACTGCGGTTTCCCACCATTTATCGGCCATATGCATCCTCCTGATGTGTGAGCATTTTCGTTCATTCCATTTTAGCACCATTTTCAAAAAGAAAAGCCCGATATGCGCGTATGCGTTATTTCTTTTGCTTTTTCGTAATCCTCTAGTAAACTAGTGCCTATGCGTTTCGTGTCGTCATGCTGGAAACTCATGAAAGGGTCGAGGGCCCTTTACGTCTGGTCGCTCGTCGTCCAGGTTTTCATGGTCGTCTCCACCATCTTCACGAGCTTCCTTTCGAAGGTGTTGGCCGACTCTTTGACCGCCCTCATGAATGGCGCGCCTTTTCTTCCGGACGCCGGGCTTGAGAGCTGGGTCGTCCTAATGCTGACCGGCGGAGCGGGTCCTGACTACCTCCAAGAGCATCTTTATATCCTCCCGATCGCCGTCGGCGTTTCGGGCGCCATCGCGGCAGGATTCAGCTGCCTGCGATCGTTACTACGCGTCCGTAGCTCCGTCGCCATCAACAAAAACATGCAGATGGTCCTTTTCACTCATTTGGACCGCCTCCCCTATCTTTATTTCAAGAAGCACAAAGCCGGTGACATCCTCCAGACCGCGACCCGCGACCTCGACGTCATGCGCCGTTTCCTGATCATGGACTTTGGCTCCATCAACTACACCTTCTGGGTCGTTTTGATCTGCTTGAGCTTGCTTCTTTCCCTCAGCCCCCAATACACCTTGGTGGCCCTTTCGCCCTTCCCCTTCATGTTCGTCTATTCCTTCTTCTTGATTAAGAAGGTCCGCCGTCTCTACCGCGAAACCGACGATTCGGAAGCAAGGATGACCGACAAGATCAGCGAAAACCTCAACGCCGTCCGCATCGTCAAAGCCTATAACGCGGAGACTTATGAGATCGATGAATTCGAGAAGAAGCTCGTCGATTACCGCCAGCACTTCGTCCGTTGGAGGAAGTTCTCTTCCTTCTTCTTCGCCTCGAGCGACATCTTCGTCTTCGGCGCGAAGTCCCTTTCGATCATCTATGGTTTGGCTTTGGCCATCGAAGGGCAGATCTCCAGCGGCACGCTCGTCATCTGCGTCTCCTTCGTCAACATGATGGTCTGGCCGCTTCGTAACGTCGCCACCATCCTTTCCAACCTTGGCCAGGTCTTGGCCTCCCATGACCGCATCCAGAAGATCCTCGCCGAACCGATCGAGGATATGGAAAGCGGCCAAGAACCCGAAATCAATGGCGACATCGTCTTCGACCATGTCTCCTATCAATTCGAAGACGGCGACCATCAGGTCTTAAATGACGTCTCCTTCTCCGTCAAACCCGGCCAAACCGTGGCCGTCATGGGCAAAACGGGCTCGGGCAAATCGACTTTGTTCGCCCTTTTGATGCGCCTTCACGATTACACCGACGGCTCCATCAAGGTGAGCGGCGTGGAGCTTCGCGACATCAAACGGAGCCACCTCCGCAAGAAGATCGCCCCGGTCCTCCAAGACCCCTTCCTCTTCTCGAAGACAATCTACGAGAACATCCATCTCGCCAACAAAGACGCGACCAGGGAAGACGTCGTCCGCGCCGCGAAGATCGCCGCGGTCGATGACACCATCAATTCCTTCCAGCAGGGCTATGAGACCCCGGTCGGCGAAAAAGGCGTCACCCTTTCAGGCGGCCAGAAGCAGCGCGTCGCGATCGCGAGAACCATCTCCTCGAACGCGCCGGTTTTGATCTTTGATGACTCCTTAAGCGCTGTCGACACCGCCACCGATTTGGAGATCCGCCGCCATCTCAAAGAGATGGGAAGAACCGTCACCACCTTCATCATCACCCACCGCGTGATGTCCGCCAAAGACGCCGATATGATCCTTGTTTTGGACCATGGCCGCGTCTCGGAGATGGGCACCCACGAAGAACTCATCAAGAAGCCGGGTCTTTATAAGACGATCTATGAGATCCAATCGAAAATGGCATAAGGAAAGGAGGAAATATGGCAGGACGCTCGTTTGAAGAAGAACAATTGCCCGAGAAGCTGAATTTCGGCGTCTGGGGGAAAATCGGCAAATACGCCGTCAAGAGATGGCCGCTTTTGCTCGTTCTTTTCGTCATGATGCTCCTGACCACTTTCTACGACTCCTCCTTCATCCCGACGATGAACAAAGCCTCCTTGGATGCCGCGACCCATTTGCAGGAATCGGTCAATTCGATCTGGGAGCTTCACTTGAACGTCTCGATCCTCGGCATCCCCGTCAATCTGGACTATACGGGCTATGTCATCCTCTTCTCGGTGATGATCCTCGTCCGTTCCTTGGCCATCTTTGGCACCTTCTTCTTGACCAACTACATCGGCATGCTCATCATGGTGGACCTCCGCAGGGACTCCTTCCGCCAGATCCAGCGCCTCTCCTTCTCTTATTTTGATAAGACGTCTTCGGGCTGGCTCATCGCGAGGATGCAAAATGACACCTCTTCGATCGGCGATACCCTTTCCTGGGGCATCATCCAGATCGCTTGGGCTTTGTTCGACATCGTCTTCACCATCATCACGATGTTCACGATGGATTGGCGTTTGGCCTTGATCCTTTTGGCTTCTTTGCCGCTCGTCTCGGTCATCGTGCCTCTTTTTGAGCGGGCGCTTTTAAAAGCCCACCGCACCGCCAGAAACGCCTATTCCCATTACGTTGGCTGGCTCGCCGAAAGCATCGATGGGGCCAAAACCATCAAGACCTTGGCCATCGAAGGCGCGGTCGAGCAAGAAGCCGCCGAAATCACGGAGGACATCCGTTACAAACGCTGGAAAGCCGGCCGCTTGAACGCCTTCTTCCAGCCGATCATCAGCATCATCTCCACCGCGATGATGGCGATCATCATCTCGATCGGCCTTAGCCACCATAGCTCTACTGAATGGACGGTTCCGGTGGCCACCACCATCATCTTCATGGGCTTCGTCTCTTCGATCTATGACCCAATCCAGACCTTCTCGGAGACCTTCTCCGAATTCATGGCCACCCAGGCGGGCGCCGAAAAGGTGATGCAGCTTTTGGAAGCCATCCCCGCGATTCAGGACAAACCGGAAGTCTTGGAGAAATATGGCGATATCCTCAACCCCAAAACCGAGAATTACGAGACCTTGAAGGGCGAGATCGTCTTCGACCACGTCGACTTCGACTATGGAAATGGCGTCAAAGTCATCAAAGACCTTAACCTCACCATCAAACAAGGCACATCCTTAGCGATCGTCGGCGAGACCGGTTCAGGAAAAACCACCACCGTCAATCTTCTTTGCCGCTTCTACGAACCGACAGCGGGCCGCGTTTTGATTGATGGCGTTGATTATCTCGACCGTTCGCTTGGCTTCCTGCGTTCCAACATCGGCTACGTCCAGCAAACCCCTTTTGTGTTCAGCGGCACCTTCCGCGAAAACGTCCTTTATGGCAGGAAAGATGCCTCCGAAGAAGAGATGATCAAAGCCTGCAAGATGGTCGGAATCCACGATTTCATCATGGAGAATAAGGATGGCTACGACACCTTCTTGGAAGATGGCGGCGGCCACCTCTCCCAAGGTCAGAAGCAACTCATCTCCTATGCCCGTGCGATCCTCCGCGATCCCGCGATCTTGATTCTCGACGAGGCGACTTCCTCGATCGACACCGAGACGGAGAAAGACCTCCAAGAGGCCACCGCTTCCTTATTGAAAGGAAGGACCTCGATCATCATCGCCCACCGCCTCTCCACCATCGTTTCCTGCGACCGCATCTTGGTCATGGACCATGGCGTCATCAAAGAAGATGGCACCCATAAGTCTTTGATGGAAGCCAAAGGCGCTTATTACAACCTTTACATGAACCAGTTCCGCGACCTCTCCGTCGACGATCAGATCGACGAATACCGCGAGAACATCGAAGGCAAAGGCATCAAGATCGATTAATGGATGAGAAAGCGTTTCTTTTGGGTCGGCTGAACGACCTGGCAAACGAATGCGAAAAGAAGGGTTATCTGACCCATACTTATTTCTTAAATGAAGCGGAACAGACGCTCATCAAAGAGATCCTTAACGGCTCTTCCACTTATCATGGCGTAACCGTTACCTTTTATGGCGGCTATCCTGACGCCGAAAGGAAGGCCCTCTACTTCCTGCCTTTTTATATGGACGAATCCACTTTCCTCGTCGAGGAAGAGGAGAATCCGACGATCTCCGCCTTAACGATCCTCCCAAAGAACGAAACCTTCGGGGAGGATGATTTGACGCACCGCGATTATCTGGGGGCCCTGATGAGCCTTGGAATCGAACGCGAACGGATCGGCGACATCGAGACGAATGGCAAGCAAGCCAACGTTCTTTTGTTCGACGAGAACCTCGTGATGGTCCTCGATGACCTTAAAAGCGTCAAACACACCCCAATAAAGCTAATGAAGGCCAAACCCTCCTCCTTATCCTGGAAGAAGCGTTACGAAGTCCGGGTGGGCTCTTTGTCGAGCTTCCGCTTGGATTCTTTGATCGCCGAAGCCTTTGACCAAAACAGGGAGAGGGCCAAAGGCTACATCTTAGGCGGCTACGTCCAACTCAATGGCTTAGAGGCCAATGATCCCTCGAAAACCGTCAAAGAAGGCGATACGGTCTCTTTAAGGGGCAAAGGCAAGATCAAATTCATCGGCGAAAAGAAAATGAGCCGGCGGGGCCGACTCATTGTCGAATATTGGATCTATCGGTGAGTTTTGCCTAGCTCTTCTAGGATCCTCTTACGGGTGATGATCCCGATGAAGACGCCTTTATCGTCCACAATCGGAACAAAATTCTGATTGAGGATTAAGGAAGATAACACGTCAAAAGACTCATAGACCGAGCAGGATTTGCAGGGACGGATCGATTGGATGACGGTGATCTTTTTCTTCTCCGTCTCCTCCCATTCGATCCGGCGGTTCTTTAGGTAAAACAAGATGTCGCCTTCGGAGATCGAAGTGAGGTATTTTCCACTGCCTCTCTCCAAGATCGGGATCACCGAATAACGGTGATACTCCATCTTCTCGATGGCTTGGCGGATGCTCATCTCATCTTCCAGATAAGCGACGTCTTTTTTCAACGTGAGGAAAGAGAAAAGCGACTCCATCAATAGTTCTCCTCTTGACGTTTGTGATTGACGCTGAGCTTTTCGCGATAAGCATTTTTCGCCTCCACCGAGGTGAAGCCGAAGATCGGCAGCAAATCGAGATAAGAGGCAAACGCGTCACGATAGGTGATTTCATCGTAATGATGAAGGAGCCGCGCGGCTTTTTCGTAGACCTCTAAGATGGCAATCGTCGGATCGACGTCTTTTTTCGTGAGTTCCCGGCGGAAGGAAGTGACCCCAAGCGGGATCCCTAGTGACAGGAAGAAATGGAGCCCGTCGGCGTATTCGTCGAGGATCCTTTCTTTGGGTCCAGGACCCTTGAGGCTCCAATACTTGAAGCACCTCGTCTCGTTGGCGAATTCGCCGAATTCCACGAGAAGCGCCAAAAGGCGCCTCGCGTGGGTGGACTCATAACTCACCTGATGGAGGGAGGCGATTTCCTCGTCTAACTCCTTCTGGAGAGGGTAAAGGTCATCTAAAAGGATGATGTCATTCATCTTTGACTTCCAATTTCTTTAAGTGCCAGATGTCGCGGTTGTATTCCTCGATCGTGCGATCGGAGGTGAAGTAGCCGCTATTGGCGATATTAAGGAGGCAGGCTTTGGCCCACTTCTTCTTGTCGCTATAGAAGGCATCGGCTTTTTCGCAAGCCGCGCAATAGGCGTCGAAATCGGCGAGGACGAAGAACTGGTCGTTGCGGTTCATGATCTCGTCGAAGATCATGCGGAAGCGGTTCGAATCGCCATTGCACCAGGGGCCGCTGAAAAGCGAATCCATGACGTTTTTGACGGTCTCGTTTTCGTTATAGACGTCCCAAGGCGAATAGGTGCCGTTATCGACCATGCCCTGGATCTCATCGGCTTTGAGGCCGAAGATGATCTCGTTTTCTTCGCCAGCGCTTTGGGCGATCTCAATGTTGGCGCCATCCAAGGTGCCGAGGGTGATCGCGCCGTTCATCATGAGCTTCATATTCGAGGTGCCGGAGGCTTCTTTGCCGGCGGTCGAGATCTGTTCGGAGATGTCGGCGGCTGGGATGATCTTCTCGGCGAGGGAGACGCCATAATTCTCGACGAAGACGATCTTCATGTACTTCGAGGCCTCGGGATCGTTATTGACGACGTCGGCGACGGAGAGGATGAGTTCGATGATCTTTTTCGCATAGTCATAGCTCGGCGCGGCCTTCGCGGCGAAGATGTAGGTATGCGGGACCATCTTGAAGTTCTCGGGGTCTTCTTTGAGCTTGAGGTATTGGCTCATGATGTGGAAGATGTTGAGAAGCTGCCTCTTATAGGCGTGGAGACGCTTGATCTGGACGTCGAAGATCGAATCGGGGTCAATCTCGATGCCATAGGCGGATTTGACGAAGGAAGCAAAGGCTTTCTTGTTGGCCGATTTCACCTTCATGAGCTCGCTTAAGGTCTCTTTGTCGTTGGCGAATTTGGCGAAGTCTTTGATCTTCGAATAATCGGTGATCCATTCGTGGCCGATCTTCTTGTTGAGGAGGCTCGCGAGGCCTTCGTTGGAATAAAGGAGCCATCTACGATGGGTGACGCCGTTGGTCTTGTTGTTGAACTTCTTCGGGAAGTAGCGATAGAAGGCGCCGAAGGTGTAGTTCTTGAGGATCTCGGTGTGAATTTTCGCGACGCCATTGACCGAGAAGCTGGCGTAGATCGCCATGTTGGTCATGTGGATCTGGCCGTCTTTGATGATCGCCATCTCATAACGGTCGCTCGGAGAGACACCGTTTTGGTTGAGTTCGATGAGGAACCTGCGGTTGATCTCCTCGATGATCATATAGACGCGCGGGACGAGGGTGCGGACGTAATTGACCGGCCATTTCTCAAGCGCTTCGGGCATGACGGTGTGGTTCGTGTAGGCGAACATCTTGGTGACGATCTTCCAGGCGTTGTCCCAGCCATAGCCATATTCGTCCATCAAAAGGCGCATGGCCTCAGGGATCGCGAGGATCGGGTGGGTGTCGTTGAGCTGGAAGACGTAGCAATCGGCGAAATTATCAAAAGTATGGAACTGGCGGTAATGGGACCTCATGCAGGACTGCAAGCCCGCGGAGACCAAGAAATACTGCT
>CAMGZU010000030.1 GCA_946183085.1 uncultured Erysipelotrichaceae bacterium
CCCAAAGACGCGCCGAATACGGATGGCTTGAACCCGCAATCCTGCGAAGACGTCAAAATCATCGGCGTCTATTTCTCGGTGGGGGATGACTGCATCGCCCTCAAATCGGGCAAATACTACATCGGCAAGACCTTCAAACGGCCGACCAAAGACGTCATCATCCGCAATTGCTATATGCACGAAGGCCATGGGGCAGTGGTCCTTGGCTCGGAAGTGGGAGCCGGCCTCGACAACCTCTTGATCGAGCGCTGCTACTTCGAGCATACCGACCGCGGGCTCCGCATCAAATCGAGAAGGGGACGTGGCAAAGACTCCAGGATGACGGGGATCCATTTCAAAAACATCATCATGGATAACGTCTTAACCCCGATCACCGCGAACATGTTCTATTTCTGCGATCCGGATGGCCATGACGCTTGGGTCCAAGACCGAAGCCCCCGGAAAGTCGACGAGACGACGCCATACCTAGGCACCTTCGTCTTCGAGAACATGACCTGCACCAACGCCGAGTGGGCCTTAGGCTACTTCTATGGCTTGCCCGAGATGCCGATCGAATCGATCACCTTCAAGAATTGCTCCTTCACGATGAAGGACGTCTGCTCGCAAGGTCAGCCCATCATGGCGGAAGGGGTCGAGCGCATCGCCAAAGAAGGCTTCCATTTCCTTAACGTGAAGAACATAAAGTTCGAGAACGTGAAGGCGGAAGGATACAAAGGGGAACGCGTGAAGCAAGAAAACGTCGGCGCGTTCGTTGAGACATGAGCCATCAGGCTTACGTCTTGCTCTCCTTTAAAAAGGAAGAAGAAGACGGGGCGAGATATCGCCTGAAGAAACTCCTGCCCGAGGCGATCTTGGAGGAGAAGGAAGAGGGGGTTTACCTCTTATGCCTAAACCACGGCCAAAAGGATCTGGCCATCTATGGCGCTTCCTTCCGGGCCTTCGCCCTCGACATGGACGACATCCATTCGCTTGTCATCCCAACAAACGATTACGAGCGATACCAAGGGTTCTTGGAAGAGCTAAACGATGGGGAACATCGCCTGCTCCACGAGTGCTTGAACGAAAAGAACCACGAAGAGCTCTTCGCTCCGCTCGCGGGACTTGATCCCGAGCTCCTCCTCACCATTCTCGTTTATCTCGAAAACGGGAACTCGCCGGCCTTGGCTTCGATTGGGCTCTACGTCCATCGTAACACCGTCAACTACCGCGTCGAGCATTTCGAAAAGCAAACAGGCTACGACTTATCCCTGTGTCCCACGAGCCTATTTGTCTACCTGCTCCTAAAAAAGCAGGAGAGGAACATCAGGGCCCAATTATTGTTTTAAAAGGAGAAAACCTATGACCAAAGCAGAAATTCTGACCAAGATGAACGAATGCGGCGTCGTCGCCGTCATCCGCGCCAACAGCCCCGAAGAGGCGGAAAAGCTCGCCGAAGCCTGTTCCAAAGGCGGCATCGTCGGCCTTGAGCTCACCTTCACCGTCCCGGGCGCCGAGAAAGTCATCGCCAAACTCAACGAAAAGAAAGACGCCAAATACCTCGCCGGCGCCGGCACCGTCTTGGATGCCCCGACCGCGCGTCTTGCCATAATGAATGGCGCGAAATTCATCGTCTCGCCTTCTTTTGATAAGGGCGTCGCCGAAATCTGCGGCACCTATCAGATCCCCTATATCTGCGGCTGCTTGACCCCGACCGAAGTCGTCACCGCGATGCGCGCTGGCGCCGATCTCATCAAGATCTTCCCGGGCGACGTGGTTGGCCCGAACTACATCAAAGACCTCCATGGCCCCTTCCCGCAGGCTCAGCTTCTTCCTTCTGGCGGCGTCTCCATTGAGAACGCTGGCGAATGGATCAAGAAGGGCGCCGTCGCCGTGAGCGCCGGCTCTTCGCTCACCGCGCCTGCGAAGAAAGGCGACTACGAAGGCGTCAGCAAATTGGCGGCCCAATTCTGCGAAGAGGTCCGCAAGGCTAGAGAAGGCAAATAAGTTAGTGAATAAAGGAGAAAACCTATGAAATATGCAACCCTCGGCGAACTCATGCTTCGCCTTTCCACCCCGGGCTATGAACGCTTCGTTCAGGCCAAGAGCTTCGACGTCAATTATGGCGGTGGCGAAGCCAACGTCGCCGTCTCGCTCTGCAACTTCGGCGAAGAAGCCAAATTCATCTCGAAGTTCCCGAGTAACGACATCGGCGATGCCGCGAGGAACTCCCTCCGCGAATTTGGCGTCGATACCAGCGACATCCTCCGTGGCGGGGAACGCCTTGGCATCTATTACTTAGAGACCGGCGATTCCATTCGTCCCTCCAAAGTCATCTATGACCGTGCCCATTCTTCGATCGCCGAAGCCAAAGCCAGCGAATTCAATTTCCGCAAAGCCTTAAAAGGCGTTTCTTGGCTCCATATGACTGGCATCACCCCGGCGCTTGGCAAAAACGCCCAGCAGATCACCCTTAAGGCCCTCAAGACCGCCCATGAGATGGGCATCACCGTCTCCTTCGACCTCAACTTCCGCGCGAAGCTTTGGAGTAAAGAAGAGGCGCAGGCCTGCATGATCCCGCTCATGGAATACGTTGACTATGTCATCGGCAACGAAGAAGACGCCGAAGCCTGCTTGGGCTTCAAGTCCGGTTCCGATGTCGCCTCGGGCAAGATCGATGCCGACGGCTATGGCCCGATGCTCAAGGCGATGTGCGAGAAGTTCCACCTCAAAGGCGCGGCTTCCTCGCTCCGCGAATCCCATTCCGCCAACGACAATGGCTGGAGCGGCGTCCTTTACACCAAAGGCAAATTCTACAAATCCGCCCACTATGAGCTCCGCATCGTCGACCGCGTCGGCGGCGGCGACTCCTTCGCGGCTGGGCTTATCTATGGCTTAAGCCACTACGAAGATCCGGAGAAGGCCATCAACTTCGCGGTCGCGAACTCCGCCTTCAAACACACGATTCCGGGCGACTACAACCACGCCTCCGTCAAGGAAGTGGAAGGCCTTATGGGTGGCAACACCACCGGCCGCGTCCAGCGCTAAAACAAACTACTCACTTGATACGAAAGGAGCGAGAGCATGACGAAAGACATCGAACCGATCTATAAGGCCCTCCTCAATGAGATCATCTCTTTGAAATTAAAGCCGGGCGCCCGGCTGAAGGAAGAAGAGGTCTCGGTGAAGTACGGGGTTTCCCGCACGCCGATCCGCGACGTCTTCAAACGCCTCGAATTCAATGGTCTGCTTGAGGTTTACCCGCAGTGCGGCACTTTCGTCACGCCCATTGATTTGGGCATGATGTCCTCGCTCATGTACGTCCGCGCCTCGACCGAATTCGTCACCCTCCTTTCGCTCTTCAAGACCATAACCCCGGGCGACATCGCCCAAATCCGGATGCTTTTGGAAAACCAGAAGATTGCGCTCGAAAAAGGCTTCGACTCGCCCGAATTCCCGGGTGAATTCTTCAAAGCCGACAACGAATTCCACACCGAGCTTTACAAAAAAGCCGGCAAGGAAGACGCCCTTAAGCTCTTAAATGAGAGCTTCCCATATTATTCCCGCTACCGTTACCTCACCTTCTTGCGCGACAAGCACGAGATCGAGGAGCTCTACAAGCGCCATTCCCAGATCGTGGATGTCCTTGAGGAGAAGAACGAAGCGAAACTATATGAGGTCTGCATGGAGCACAACTTCTCTGGTTTACACGGCATCAAATCCGTACAAGAGCGCCATCCCGACTATTTCGTGGAAGGCGGAAAGGAAAAAGCATGAAATTGACCATCCGCGATTATTCCTCCCACAAGGATTATCCGCATTATGACACCGCCCGCCTCCGCGAGGAGTACGTCATCGAGCAGGTGTTTGGGATCGATGAGATCCTCTTAACCTATTCTTACATCGACCGCATCATCGTCGGCGGCGTCATCCCGCTCTCGAAAGTGGTGGAGCTAGGCTCTGCCCCCGAGATCCGCGCGGAGCATTTCCTAGACCGCCGCGAGATGGGCGTCATCAACATCGGCGGCGAAGGCACGATCACCGTCGACGGAAAGAAATACGAGCTCTCCCATTGGGATTCGCTTTACGTCGGCCGTGGGGCGAAGGAAGTCACCTTCGCTTCGAAGGATCCGAAAAACCCAGCCCATTTCTACATCGCCTCTTCCCCGGCCCACGTCCATTATGACAACAAGCTCATCCACCTCGAGGAGGCCGAGCACCGTCATCTTGGCTCTTTGGAAGAGTGCAACAAACGCACCATCAACCGCATCATCGTCCCCGAGAACGTCAAAACCGCGCAGCTCACCATGGGCCTCACCCATCTTGAGCCCGGCTCCAACTGGAACACGATGCCTTCCCATACCCATGACCGCAGGATGGAAGTCTATCTCTACTTCGACATGAAGGAGAACGACGCCGTCTTCCACATGATGGGCACCCAGTGCGAGACCCGTCACGTGATCCTCCATAACGAACAGGCGGTCATCTCGCCTTCTTGGTCGATCCATTCTGGGGTCGGCACTTCGAACTACACCTTCATTTGGGCGATGTGCGGCGAAAACCAGGATTTCGATGACATGGACAACATCGAGACCAAGGACCTCTTATAAGCACTTTCCCCGAAACGATAACCTCCTTTCGGGAAGGCCAGACGGCAAAACGTCTGGCCTTTCTTTTTCCTTGGGTAATAAAAAAAGACGGATTGCTCCGTCTCTTTTTTCCTTTTTGAGAATCAGCTCGCGAGGATGAGGTGGTTGAAGATCAACACCCAGATAAGGTCAAGCCAGCTGAAGATTGGAATGAGCAAGCCGAAGATGAGACCAAGGATGTTCTTGCCAGTCGGCTTTTCGAGGACCGCGGTGACGCGGACGACGATTTCAGTGATCCAACCAACGAACGGGATGAGGAGGAGGATGAACTGAACGAGGCGGGACTGCTTATTGAACCATTTCATGAGAGTTTCTCCTTTCTTAATTGCTTTAATCATAAACCGAAATCCGTTTTGTTCCACATCTTTTCAAAGAAAAAGCAAAAGTCTTTAGCACTCTACTTGACAGAGTGCCAAAATGGACTATCATCTCGGTAGGGAAATCCCTTGCAAAAAGGAGGTAGAACCATGATGAATCCCATGATGGAAGACTATTCTCAAGACCCGAAAATCTTGGAAAAGTTCGGCCGTAATGTTATCCAAGCCGTCAAAGACGGCAAAATCGACCCGGTCATCGGGCGCGATGAGGAAATCCGCAAAGTGGTGGAGATCCTCGCCAGAAAAACCAAAAACAACGTCATCCTTTTGGGCGAGCCGGGCGTCGGCAAAACTGCGATCGTCGAAGGGCTCGCGGAGCGCATCGTCCGCCAAGACGTCCCGAGCACCCTCGCCGACAAAGAGATCTATGAGCTCGATATGGGCGCGCTCGTCGCGGGCGCCAAATTCCGCGGCGAATTCGAGGAGCGTCTGAAAGCCGTCTTGAACAAAATCAAAGAGAGCAATGGCAAGATTATCCTCTTCATCGACGAAATCCATTTGATCGTCGGGGCGGGCCGCACCGACGGGGCGCTTGACGCCTCCAACATGCTGAAGCCGATGTTAGCCCGTGGCGAGATCGATTGCATCGGCGCGACCACGCTAAACGAATATCGGATGTACATCGAGAAAGACCGGGCGTTGGAACGCCGCTTCCAAACGGTCATGATCGAAGAACCGACGGTCGAGGACACCGTGACGATTCTCCGTGGTCTTAAGCCGCGTTTTGAATCGTTCCATGGCGTTAAAATCACCGATGGCGCCCTTGTTTCGGCGGCTACGCTTTCCAATCGTTACATCACCAACCGCTTCTTGCCGGATAAGGCGATCGACTTGGTCGATGAGGCTTGTGCCTCCATCAAAGTCGGCATCGCTTCCATGCCGGCGGAACTCGATGAGATCAACCGCAAAATCCGTTCTCTTGAAGTCGAGAAAGTCGCTTTGAAGAAAGAGACCGACGAATCTTCCAAACGCCGCCTCTTCGATTTGGAGAATGAATTAAGCAAAGCCAAAGAGAAGAGCGAATCCCTCACCAAAGAATGGGAAGAGGAGAGGAAGGACATCCAAGCCTCCAAAGACATCAAGAAGAAACTCGAGGAGATGAACGTCAACCTCCAAGACGCCTTCTTGCGCGGCGATTATTCCCTCGCCTCCAAAATCCAATACAAAGAGATCCCCGACCTCCAGAAAGAGCTTGCGAAGATCGAGGAAGCCAACAAAGGCAAAGAACGCCTCATTGATGAAGTGGTGGGCGAAGAATCGATCGCGAGGATCGTCGCGAAGATGACCGGCATCCCGGCCGAGAAGATCGGTCAGGGCGACCGTGAGAAGGTGTTATCGCTTTATGCGAACCTCTCCCGCAGGGTCATCGGCCAAGACGAGGCCTTGCGTCTGGTCTCGAACGCCATCCTCCGCCAGCGCGCGGGCATCCAAAACCCGAACCGTCCGATCGGCTCCTTCTTGTTCTTAGGCCCGACGGGCGTTGGCAAAACGGAAGTGGCGAAAGCCCTCGCGGAGAACCTCTTCGACGACGAAACCGCGATCGTCCGCATCGACATGTCTGAGTACATGGAGAAATATTCCGTCTCCCGCTTAATTGGCGCAGCCCCGGGCTACGTCGGCTACGAAGAAGGCGGCCAACTCACCGAAAAAGTCCGTCGCCATCCCTATTCCATCGTCTTGTTCGATGAGATTGAAAAGGCGGATCCTGAGGTCTTTAACCTCCTTCTTCAGATCTTAGACGAAGGCAGGCTCACCGACTCCCAAGGCCACGTCGTCGACTTCAAGAACACGATCATCATCATGACCTCGAACTTAGGTTCGGAATACATCCTCTCTGGCAACAAAGCCCCCTTGGATGGCCTCCTCCACAAGACCTTCAAGCCCGAGTTCTTAAACCGCATCGACGAGATCGTCTACTTCAACGCGTTGGAGAAAGCGACCCAGAAGCTCATCGTCGCCAAAATGCTTGGCGAGCTTGGCGAGCGCCTCAAGAAGCAATACTTTGACATCGAATTCACCGATGACCTCGAAGAAGCGATCCTTGACGCCGCCTATAGCCCCGAGTTCGGCGCAAGACCCTTAAAGC
Source organism: uncultured Erysipelotrichaceae bacterium (assembly GCA_946183085.1). GTDB lineage: Bacteria > Bacillota_I > Bacilli_A > RFN20 > CAG-826 > Alloenteromonas. Next base: position 7,089 of record CAMGZU010000030.1, read on the forward strand.
GTTACATCGCCGAGCACGTGGAGACCGCCCTCGCGACCAAGATCATCGAAGGAAGCGTGGAGATCGAGACGCCTTATCGCTGCAAGAGCGATGGCGGGAGTGGCATTCTCTTGGAGCCGCGCCCCTTAGCCGCTTAAGAAGGAAGCCCCTTGTGGGCTTCTTTTTCTTTGTTCGCGCTATAATAAAGCAATGGACGAATCCTTACGCAACGAACTCCGTCAAGTCTGCCAAAAGGCCAACTACATCCTTTTCCTAGGAGGCGCGGGCATCTCGACCGCTTCCGGCATCCCCGATTTCCGTTCACCATCGGGCTTATATCAGCTGAAAAGCAAATATGGCGTCCCTTATGAGACGATGCTTTCCCATACCTATTTCGAGGAGCATCCGGACATCTTCTATGACTTCTATTGGTCGGCGATGGTCCATCCTAGCGCCAAACCCAACAAAGCCCATCTGGCCTTGGCCAATTGGGAGAAGAAGGGGCATTCGATCTGCATCGTCACCCAAAACATCGATGGCCTCCATCTAGACGCAGGAAATAGCATCGTTTTGGAAGTCCATGGCTCGGTGAGGCGTTATACCTGCCCGGTGTGCGGCGAAAAGAAAACCTTAGATGAGATCGTGCCTTCCGGGGTCCCGCTTTGTCCGCATTGCCATAACATTTTGAAGCCGGACGTCGTCTTATACGAAGAGCCTTTGGACGAAGAGACCTTGAGTCATGCCATTGCGGCCACGAAACATGCCGACGTTATGATAATCGCCGGGACCTCCATGAACGTTTATCCCATCGCTGCCTTGCCGCTCTATTTCACGGGCAAGAAGATCATAATGATCAACAAAGAACCCACGCCTTTTGACGCGAAATGCGACTATGTGATCCATGACGACGCCGGCAAAGTCTTGGAAGAGATCCTCGGAGGGGAAGAATGAGCAACACCTTCCGGCATCTCCGCACCATCTTCAAGCACCGCCACCAAGTGATCCGCAATGGCTTCCATATGGGGATCTTTTGGCAATGCCTCCGCCATGACCTTTCCAAATATGGGCCTCTTGAATTTAACGAAAGCAAGAAGCACTATCGGGGCGTCGGTTCCCCGGTGGTAGGGGATCGGGCCACCCATTCTTACTATTCGAAGATCGCCATCCACCATACGGGAAAGAACAAACATCATTGGGAATATTGGGTCGACTTCTTCCAGGGGAGACTCATCCTCGCCCCCATGCCTTGGAAATACGCGACCGAGATGGTCTGCGACATGCTTTCGGCCTCAAAAACCTACGACCCCAAGCATTTTTCCGGCCATGCCTGCTTGGAGTATTTCCAAAAACGCAAAGCCTATTGCTTCATCCATAAAGCCACCGAGGAATACCTGGAGTGGTGCTTTGGCGAATATGGCAGTAGCGGCTGGAAGAACCTCAAGCGGAAGCTCACCAAAAAGAAATACGAAGAGATCCAAGCGAAATACCCCAAAGTCCAAATCATCGAGAAACTCTACGATTTGGAACCCTTGGCTGATTTGTCTAAATACAAATAGGGGTATATAATCGCTTTCGTTTACGAAAGAGGCTTTCATGACGCGGAATAAGACTTACATTATCGGCTGCGGGAGGCTTGGGGCCTCCATCGCCTTAGACGCCTACGCAAAAGGCGACAACGTCACGGTGATCGACGAGAAGGAAGAATCGTTTGATCTTCTCTCTGAGTCTTACGCCGGCTACACCCAGGTGCTTGACGCCACCGACATCAAGACCTTGGAACGCCTAGGAATGGACAGCGTCCGCGATTTGATCGTCACGACCGGCAACGACAACGTCAATCTTTTCTTGGCTCACGTCGCCGACAAGGTCTTCCATATCCCACACATCTACGTCCGTTTCGACGACCCCTCGCTCAAAGACCTCATCCAAGGCTACAACATCCAGGGCATCTATCCCTTCCAGCTCTCGTTTGAGACCTTCACGGCCCTTAAGAAGGAGGACGATCGATGAAATTCGTTATCGCCGGCGGCACCCACGAAGCCGAATACATCGTTTCGATGTTCCACAAAAAGGGCAACTCCCTTGTCATCATCAACCCTTCTCGCGAAGAAGCCGAGATTTTGCGCGAACGCGAGAATCTTTCCGTTTATGTCGGCGCCCCTTGGAAGAACATCTCCTTTGAAGAGTCCGGCGCGGAAAACGCCGACATCTTCATCTCGCTTTGCGAAAGAGACACCGACAACTACGCCTCCTGCATGATGGCCAAAAACGCCTATGGGGCGAAGAAGTGCATCTGCTTGGTCAATAACCCGAACAACGTTGAGCTTTACCGCTCTTTGGGTATCGACTCGGTCATTTCTTCGACCTACCTCCTTGGCGATTCGGTCAAGGCTTCGGCCTCGGTTGAAGACATCATCAAGGCCATCTCGCTTGAGAACAACCAAGTCGCGATGATCGAGGCGACCCTTCTCCGTCGCTTCCGCATCACCGGCAAACGCATCATGGACGCCGGCTTCCCCAAATACGCCTCCATTTCCTGCATCGTGAGGGGAGACGAAGTCATCATCCCGAATGGTCAAGTCGTCCTCCAGGCGAAGGATAAGCTTTTGATGGTCTGCTCCCCCTTAGACCAAGCCCGCCTCACCGCCTTCATCCAGACAAGGAAAAGCGAAGAGGAAGAGCGCCTCGAAGAAGAGGCCCTTTCCCGCTTGATGGGTCAAGACGAAGAGCCTGCGGTGGTGGAGGTCCAAAAACCCGCTCCCGTCAAGAAAGCGCCGGCGAAAAAGCCCGCCGCCAAGAAAGCGGCTGCTCCCAAATCCAGCGCAAAAGCGCCCGCCAAGAAGGCTGCTCCCAAAAAGAAAAGCACGAAGAAAGGCGAATAAGAGATGACCCTTGCGGCGTCAAAAATTTCCGCGACCCGCGGCGAAGCCAAAGGCTATCGCCTGATTTTCGGCTATCTCGGCGCTTTCATCGCGATGATCGGCGGCATCACCTTGATCCCGCTCCTCATGATCATCGTCTTCCCCAACGAATGGCGTTGCTGGCCTTCGTTCTTTTTGCCCGGCATCACCGCCATCTTCTTGGGCGTTTTGATTTATCTGCTCTGCCTCTATCACAGCGAAAAAGGCAAGATGGGCCGCCATATGGATGCCCTTTTGCTTGTTTTGCTCTGGGTCATGGCGTTATTGATCGGCGCCTTCCCGTTCTTCTTAAATGGTTATCTCGTTCCTGGCGCAGAGGTTTATACCTACAGCGAATCCGTCTTTGAGGCGGCGAGCGGCTACACCGCGACGGGCTTAACGATTTATCGTTCCTTCTTCGACACCATTATCTATGGCGCGGATGGCTGGACTGTTCTTTCCAACGAAGCCGTCCAAGGGATCATGGAGCTTAACGCCCCACACATTTTCTTCTTCTACCGCTCCGTCTGCCATTTCTTCGGTGGCGTTGGCCTCGTCCTAGTGGCCGCCAGCGCGATCTCGGATGCGCACGGCATGAAGCTTTACACCGCCGAAGGCCATAACGACAAACTCTTCCCGAACCTCAAAAAATCGGCGCGTATGATCCTTGGGATCTATTCGCTTTACATCGCGCTTGGCACGTTGGGTTTATGGCTCTTTGGCATGGATTGGTTTGACGCCCTTTGCCATTCGACTGCTTCGATCGCGACGGGTGGCTTGTCCACAAGGTGCGCCTCCTTCCATTACTTTTTAACCAGTGAGACCGCCGATTATATCGGCTTGAGCAGCGGCTGTTCCTTCTCGAACCTTTCGGGCTTCAACAACGTCATGCCCGTCAATACGGTCGGCATGGAGGCCACCATCATCATCCTCATGATCCTCGGCGCGACCAACTTCGTGCTCCATATGCACCTCTTCACCGGAAAGTGGAAGAAGTTCTTCCGCGATTGCGAGGTTCGCCTCGTCATCGCGATCACCTTCATCTTCGTCCCGTTGATGCTGGTCTCTACCCTCATCAATTCCTCTTTCCCAAGCGCAGGTTCTTTGACCGACGTCTCGTTCTGGGACGCGCTCCGCTATTCGATTTTCCAATTTATCTCTTGCCTTACGACGACTGGGTTTGCCAATGTGAGCGACATCAACGCCCTTGGCCCCGCCGTCTTGTTCCTTTCGATCGTCGCGATGACGATTGGCGGCGGCATGGGTTCGACCGCGGGCGCTTTGAAGCAATACCGCGTCGTGATTCTGGGCAAAGAGGTCTATTGGCATCTCAAATACCGCAACGCCCCGAAGCGCATGGTCTATCCAAAGCCCATCACCCGCATGGGCGAACGTCGCCAAGTCAGCCACGAAGAAGCCAAGGAAGCCTCACTTTATTTCATCATCTACATCGTGACCTTAAGCATCGGCGTCGCCATTTTGGCGGCTCTTCCGAACATCACTTTCGACGAGGCGATCTACGAGGTGGCCTCCTCCTTATCGGGCACGGGAAACTCGATGATCAATTTCTATCCGTATGCCTCGAATAGCTACGCCGCTTATAACCCGGTCGCGGCCTATAACTTCCTGCTTTGGATCTGCACCTTCTATATGTTCTTAGGCCGACTTGAAATCATCCCGGTCTATTACGCGGCCAACCACGTCTATCATGACGTCCGCGATGGCATCGCCCATCGTCGGGCCGCACGCCTTCTCTTAAAGAAGCAGCAAGAAAACGAATAATAAGGAGAATTTTCATATGCTGATCGATCAAATCAAAAAGGCCAACATCGAGGCCATGAAAGCGAAAGACGCGGACCGCCGCGCGATCTACTCGATCGTCATCACCCGCTACCAGACCTTGGCGACTTCGGGCAAAGCAGGGGAGCTTGGCGATGCTGACGTCATCCAAATCATCCAAAAGCTTGGCAAAGAGCTTGACGAAGAAAAAGAAGGCTACGTCAAAGCGGGCCGCAGTGAATCCGCCGCCAAGATCGACGCCCAAAAAGCGGCGATCGCTTCCTTCTTGCCCAAGCAATTAAGTGAAGAGGAAATCAAAGAGATCATCGCTTCCCTTCCCGATAAGAGCATCCCGCTCGTCATGAAGCATTTCTCCGCCAATTACAAAGGCCAATGCGACATGGGGCTCGTCTCGAAGGTCGCTCGTTCCTTTCATTAATCCTTACGCGCGCATAAGAGGGCATTCTTTCCTTGAAAGAAGGGGAAGCCCTCTTTATAATTGCTCTCGCTAGGAGCATGGTTCAGTGGTAGAACAGCGGTCTCCAAAACCGTTGATGAGGGTTCGATTCCTTCTGCTCCTGCCAATAGGAAAAGTTGGTCCGGAAACGGACCTTTTTTCATTGGCAGGAGCCCTTACGAATGCGCTGAATGCGGAGCGGGAATTGCGTCAAACCGCCCGTTGCTGCGCATGATTTGTTCGATATCCGATAAAAGGTAATGCCATTTGATTTGCGCTCTCATCCGTTTTTCTGGGTATTTGCTTTGCCGTTTTGCATCGCGGATGTAAGGCTGGAGTGTCATCGGGCCGATGTGAAGCGTGCGGATATGCCCGTATTTTTTGAAAGGACGTGTTTTTCAATCTCTTCTTTGGTCGCGAAAACAAAGTAGTCCGCCGAACCAAAAACGAGCGCGTCCACCTCGATTCGCCTCGCTTCGGTTCCTCTGAAAAGAAAACGTCTTAAGCACTCTCTTTGGAGTAGTCCACAAAAAGTAGACAATCCATAAAAAGCCTCAATACCCCATGTCGGCCTTGAACTGGCATGGGGTTTTGTATCCCAGGCAGCACATGGGCCGCTCGTTGTTGTAGTAATCGACGTAGGCCCTTATCAAAGATAAGACGTCGCCGCATTTCCTGAGGTTGAAGTCGATGAACAGCTCGTCCTTGATCCAGCCGTTGAGGGACTCGTCGATCGGGTTGTCCGTCGGG
>CAMGZU010000031.1 GCA_946183085.1 uncultured Erysipelotrichaceae bacterium
TTGAAGTGTCGAATTTTTCCTGTGGAGCACCTTCAGAGAGTCTTTAATCCGATTGGCGCTTCAAGTCATTGTTCGTTTTTCTCTTGAGAGGCGTAGTAGAGCTCTTTGGCTCTTTCGATTTCCGCGGTTATCTCTTCTTCGCTCGGGAGATAGAGCTTGTATTTCGAAATGAAGAGCTGGTCGGTATCCGCAAGAATGGAGTAACGAGCAACGTCTTCGTCAAGATCTGAGCAAAGGATGATGCCTAACGTCGGATTGTCCGATGCCTTTTTCACGGTTTTATCAAAGATACGACGATACATATCCATCTGACCGATGTCTCTATGCGTTGGCGCGCCGGCCTTCAGATCGAAAAGAACAAAGCAATTAAGGATGTAGTTGTAGAAGACGAGGTCAATGTAATAGTCCTTTCGCCCGGTTGCGACGTGATATTGCCTCCCGACGAAGGCATAACCTTTTCCAAGTTCTAGTAGAGATTCTTTAAGGTGTTCGATGATTGCTGACTCAAGCTTCCCTTCATGAATTCTGGCGTCTTGAGGGATGCCTAAGAACTCTAAGATCATCGGGTTTTTGACGAATTCCTCTTTGCTCGTTTCGTATTTGACCGTTGGGTAGTTTTCTTTCTTGATAGGGGCGCCAGATTTTACCAAACGGAAATAATACTGAGACTCTATGTTGCGGCGGAGAATACGGACACTCCAGTTTTGCGAAATACATTCGTTTTCATACCATTCCCTCGCTTTGGGGTCTAAGACCGTAATCAAAAACGTGTAATGGGTCCAAGTGAGGGGACAAGATTGTCCTAACGTTTGGAAAATGTTCGAGTAACACTTATAGAACATATAGAACTGATACAAACATGTTCTACTAAAACCTTTCCCGAATTCCTTTGTCAGGACTTTCGAAAGACTTTTGATGATTCTCGCCCCGTATTCCGCGCGGTTATCTCCTTTCAGCTCCTCTTCATAAATGCGTTTCCCGATAAGCCAGTTCCGTTGCAGCAAAAGAACGTTTACTGCCCGATAAGCCGCCCTCCTAGACGCGACGACGATTTTCTTCACGTCATCCAAATAGTCGTTGGTCGTCTCGATATCCAGGATAGTGGTGGTCCCTAGTTCGTTTTTCATATGCAACCCTCCATTAACTAATAGGAGGCAAAAGAGGGTTTGGTATTATCGAGTTTCAAAACGGCAAAAGAAAAACGCCTCAGTCAAACGACTAAGGCGCATGTTTCTACTGGTCGGAACGACGCGATTCGAACGCGCGACCCCTACCACCCCAAGGTAGTGCACTACCAAGCTGTGCTACGTCCCGGCGTGCCTAATTATACTCAAATGGTCGCTTAATGCCATAACGACTTGCTTTCGCTTAAGCGAAAACTCATCATCCGCATTCCTAGTCAATTTATGTGCGCGTGGGTATAATCCGTATGCAATGAGCGAAATGAAATCTTCCCGCGATTGGATCCTCGTCAAAGGGGCCCGCGAAAACAACCTAAAAAACGTCGATGTGGCGATCCCCAAAGGATCCCTTACGGTCTTTACCGGCCTTTCGGGCTCGGGCAAGACCACGTTGGCGTTCGACACCATCTATAACGAAGGCAGAAGGCGCTACGTCGAATCCTTATCTTCCTACGCCAGGCAATTCCTAGGCGGCATGGAAAAACCGGACGTCGATTCCATCGAAGGCCTTTCGCCGGCGATTTCGATCGACCAGAAGTCGACCTCCCATAACCCGCGTTCCACGGTTGGCACGGTGACGGAGATCTATGACTATATGCGTCTACTTTTCGCCCGCATCGGCGTTCCCTATTGCCCGAATGGCCATGGCAAGATCGAGTCCTTCTCGCCGGTGGCGATGACCGACGCGATCCTCGAATTCGAGCAGGGGAGCAAGATCCAGATCCTTTCGCCGATCGTCCGTCACGAAAAAGGCAGCCAGAAGGACGTCTTTGAAAAAATCAAGAAAGCGGGTTTTGTCCGCCTCCGCTTGGATGGCGAGATGAAGCTCGTCGAAGAATTGGAGCCTTTGGATAAGAACAAACGCCATGACGTCGACATCGTGATCGACCGTTTGGTTATCAAAGATGGCCTAAGAAGCAGGGTCAACGAAGACGTCGAGCTCGCGCTTGATTGGAGCCATGGCTTTTTGATCATCTTAAGCGAGAAAGGCGAACGCCTTCTTTCCCAGCACCATAGCTGCCCCGAATGCGGCTTCTCGGTTCCAAAACTCGAGCCAAGGCTATTCTCTTTTAATGCACCTTTGGGCTATTGCCCCGATTGCAAAGGCTTGGGGATCAAGCGCGAAGTCGCCCTTGATCTGCTCGTGCCCGACGAAGAGAAAACCATCCTTCAAGGCTGCATCCGTTATTTCAACAACATCGTTGGGACCACCAACTTGGAATGGAAGGAATTCGAGCTTCTCTGCAAGAAATACGACATCCCTCTCGATAAGCCTTGGAACAAGCTCAAAGAGAAGGACAAGCAAATCATCCTCTATGGCTCGCCAGAGGTTTTGGATTACACCTTAACTTCGGTCAACGGCAACAAGATGCACCGCGTCCAGCAGATCGAAGGCGTCAAAACCAGGATCGAAAGGCTTTACCGCGAGACCCAATCCGCCTGGATGTCCCAATATTACGAAACCTTCATGCGCGATTCCGTCTGCACGACCTGCCATGGGGCAAGGCTCAACGAATCCGCCTTGTCGGTGAAAGTGGGTGGCCTCAACATCTACGAAGCGACTTGTTTGTCCTTTGATCAGTTCTTAGAATGGATCGACAAAGTCTCTTCTTCCTTATCGCCTTCCGAGCATACGATCGCCGATATGGTTTTAAGGGAGCTCCATAACCGCGCTTCGTTCTTGGTGAACGTCGGCTTGGATTATCTGACCCTTTCCCGTTACGCGATGACCCTTTCTGGAGGCGAGGCCCAGCGCATCCGCTTGGCCACGCAAATCGGCTCCCGTTTATCGGGCGTTCTTTATGTTTTGGATGAGCCTTCGATCGGTCTTCATCAAAGAGACAACGACAAACTCATCAAGACCCTCAAAGACATGAGAGACCTTGGCAATACGCTCATCGTCGTCGAGCACGACGAAGAGACGATGCGCCAAGCCGATTATCTGGTGGATATTGGCCCTGGGGCGGGCATCCATGGTGGCGAGGTCGTCTTCCAAGGCGAAGTCAAAGACATCGCAAACTGCAAAGACTCGGTGACTGGCAAATACATCACCGGGGAATCCTATATCGCCGTTCCAAAGACCAGAAGAAAAGGAAATGGCAAATTCATCGAGATCAAAGGGGCCAAGTGCCATAACCTCAAAGACGTCGACGTGAAGTTTCCGCTTGGCAAATTCATCGTCGTCACCGGGGTCTCCGGCTCAGGAAAATCCTCGCTCATCAACGAGACCTTGACCAAAGCGGTCGAGCACGAGCTTAATGGAGCGAAAAACGACCCAGGCGAATACAAGAAGATCGTCGGTCTCTCGAACATCGATAAGCTCATCAACATCTCCCAAGAGCCGATTGGCCGCACCCCAAGAAGCAACCCCGCCACCTATACGGGCGTCTTCGATGACATCCGCGCGCTTTTCGCGGAAACCGATGAGGCGAGGGCCCATGGCTTTGACAAAGGCAGGTTCTCCTTCAACGTCAAAGGCGGGCGCTGCGAGAAATGCCAAGGCGCGGGCGTCACCCGCATCTCGATGTCCTTCTTGCCCGATGTTTACGTCAAATGCGACGAATGCGAGGGGAAGCGTTATAACGACGAGACCCTTTTATGCGAATACAAAGGCAAGAACATCCATGACGTCTTGGAGATGCGCGTGGAAGAGGCGGTGGAGTTCTTTAAGGCCAGGCCTGAGATTGAGCGCAAGATCAAAACCTTAAACGATGTTGGCCTTGGCTACATCAAATTGGGCCAGCCCGCCACCGAGCTTTCTGGTGGCGAGGCCCAGCGCGTCAAACTCGCGACCGAGTTACAACGGAAATCGACGGGCAAGACCCTTTATGTCTTGGATGAGCCGACGACTGGCCTTCATAGCGACGACGTCAAACGTTTGATCAAGATTCTTCAGACGATCGTCGACCATGGGGATACCGTCGTGGTCATCGAACACAACTTAGACGTCATCAAGGTCGCGGATCATATCATCGACCTTGGGCCCCTTGGCGGGTATCGCGGCGGCACGATCGTCGCGACGGGAACCCCCGAAGAAGTCGCGAAATGCAAAGACTCCTTCACGGGGCTTTACCTCAAAGACGTCTTGGAAAAGGCAAACAAGAACGGATGGACGGAGTAAGATAAGCGTATGTGGATTGCATTCTTGATCGTCGGCCTGCTCCTTTTTATCGGCGGGGCGGGTTATGGCGGATACAAAAGCTACCTCTTTGTCAAAGAGGAGAAACGGCTGGAACTCGATAAAAAAGAAAATCTGACCTTTGTGGTTTGCCACGCCTCGATCGGCGCGGGCTTTGCGTTCTTGCAGGCCGCCATCAATACGGGCAATGCTTGGGCGATGAGCAACTTCGGCGCGTCGCTTTCGATCGTCGGCGCCCTTTTCTTTGGTGCTTCGTTAAGCGTTTTGGTCCAATCCTTCTACATCCATTATTGGAAACCCACCCAGAAGGAAGAACAGCGGGTGTGGTGGACGAGGATCCTTTACATCTCGATCTTCGCTTTGATCCTTGGCTTCTTGATGCTAGGGGAGGGCGTTGCTCCCTATTTGACCTATCCCTTGGTCAATGGCTTTTCCATCAACAACAACGGCTGGGTCTGGACGACGTTCCAAAATGGGGCGGGTGGCTTCCATGTCGCCTTCTATGGCGTCTTCATCATCTTGGGCGCCTTGGTCTCTTATTGGATCAGCGACCACAAGATGTATCAGAAATTCGGGGTCCATGGGATCATGGATACCACGCTTATCTTTGGTTTAGCAGGCGGCATCATCGGTGCGCGCGTTGGCTATGTCATTGGCAACTGGAATGGCGACGTCGCAGGCGGCGTCAATTTCTCCGAAGAGGTCGCCAAAGGCAACTGGGTCGAGATCTTCAAAATCTGGAATGGCGGCTTAACCATCTTAGGCGGCGCGATCGGCGGCATCTTGGTGGGTTCCCTTTATTTCCAGTGGCGCCATAAATCGATCGGCGTCCGTACGGGCATGGACGTCGCGGTCCCAACCATCTTGTTGGCCCAAGCCATCGGCAGATGGGGCAACTTCTTCAACCACGAAGTCTATGGCGCGGCGGTGGAGCGTTCTTCTCTCTCCTTCTTGCCGAGCTGGATCCAGAATCAGATGGCGACCGCTTTTAGTGGCGGCCAGCCAGCAACCAGCCAGATGTATGTCCCGCTTTTCTTAATTGAGGGCCTCATCAACGTCATCGGTTATTTCTTGATCGTCTATGGCGTGGGAAAGCTGCTTAAGAAGTGGCTGCACCGCGGGGATCTTTGTGGCTTCTACCTCATTTGGTATGGGGTGGTGCGCGCCATTTTGGAGCCGCTTCGCGATTCGACTTATCACATGGGTTCGAATGGCTTCTGGAGCAATGCGTGGAGCTTCGCTTATATCGGCATTGGCATCGCCTTCATCGCCTTCATGCATCTTTACGATTATCTCCGTTACACCAAGAAGGGTTTGGCGATTCCAACCCCGATGCACAAAGGCGTCCTCGAATATGGCAAATCCGCCATCGCCCCGAAAGAGGTGGTCGTGGAAGAGAAGAAAGAAGAAGCTCCCGCCGAAGCCAAAGACGAGCCCCTTCCGATTGGCGATGAAGCTTTGGCGCTCGACGATCCCGAAGACAAAGAAAAATAGAATTCTTAGGGCACTTCGCGTGCCCTTTTTTCGACGCGTGGCATAATGCGCGCTGGAGGTATCCTCATGAAAGAATTCGATGTAACCATCGTGGGCGCGGGCATCGCTGGACTCTCCGCGGCCATTTATTTAAAAAGAAGTTCGCTGACTTCGGTCGTTTTGGACAAGGGGGCGCCGGGCGGCAAACTCTTAAACATCCACGAAATCGATAACTATCCTGGCTTAGGCCCAGTCTCTGGCCCTGAGCTTGCCATGAAGAGCATGGACCACGCGACGAAGCTCGGCGTGATCTACGAATACGGCAACGTCCTTGGCATCACCAAAGATGGGGACGACTACATCGTCTCGACCGACATGGATCAGTATCGTTCCAAAGCCGTCATTATCGCGACCGGCACCCAGACCAAGGTCTTGGGCGTCCCTGGCGAAAAAGAACATACGGGTAGGGGCGTCTCTTATTGCGCCACCTGCGATGGCAACTTCTTCCGCAAGAAGCCGGTCGCCGTCATCGGCTTCAAAGACCAGGCCGTCGAAGAGGCGATCTATCTCGCGGGCCTTGCTTCCGAGCTTTACTTCGTGATCCCCGAACCCTTGGATGCCGAAGACAAGCACATCGAGACCTTGAAAGGCTTCGAGAACGTCTCTTTCTTGGAGGGCTATAACCTTAAGAGCATCGAGGGCGAGAAGCTCGTCGATACGATCGTCATCGAGAAAGAGGGCAAAGAAGAGAAGCTTAACGTCAATGGTGTCTTCCCCCTTTACGGCCAGCGCTCGACGTCGGATTTTTTAGAACCCTTGGGCGTCCAACTCCAGAATGGCTTTGTGGTCACCAACGAGACGATGGCGTCTTCGCTTCCCGGGCTTTTCGCCGCGGGCGACATCCGCTTCAAAAAGCTCCGTCAGGTCGTGACGGCGGCAAGCGATGGGGCCGAAGCCGCCACCAGCGCCATCCAATACGTCAACGCCTTAAAGAAAAAGAAATAAGCAGACGAATGATAGGCCCGCTTCACGCGGGTCTTTCTTTCCTCTATCATATACCACGATAAGGGTATCCTTATGCCAGAGCAAACCGCCTCATTCGCCAGAAACGTCAAAGAAGAAGTCGCCCGCTTGGAGTGGGAAGATGAAAGGAAGCGTCCTTTTCTTTCCGCCTATTTCCGCATCAACGGCGCCCTCCATATCGGCAATGGCCATGAGTCGCTTCTTCTATCGACCGAATCCGCCCAGATCGCGAAGGTCTTGTATTCCTTTGTGACTTCGCTTTATGGGGTTCCCGCCCGCTTCGCCTACACCAAAGGCATGCACTTCCGGAAAAGGGTCCAATACCACGTCCTTTTGGATGAGCCCGATTATCTTTTGGGCGACCTCGAAGTCGATTATTTCTCGGGCAAGATCCCCCAAAACGTCGTGAAGGGAGATTCTCTCGCTTCCGCTTATTTGACGGGCGCTTTCTTAGCAGGGGGCTCGGTCAACGATCCCCATTCGACCAATTACCATTTGGAGATCGCGGTGAATGACGAGCAATATGCGAGATGGCTCATGCACCTTTTCAATAAAGTGCAGAACAACCATTTCGACGCGAAGATGACCAAACGCAGGAAGCAGTGGATCGTCTATCTCAAGAAGAGCGAGCAGATCGCTGACTTCTTGATTTTGATGGGGGCCAACGACTCCTGCCTTCATTTTGAGAACGTCCGCGTGGACCGCGACTTCGCGAACAACTCCAACCGCTTGAACAATCTTGATACCGCCAACTTCGCCAAAACCATGAAGGCCTCGGAACGCCAGAAGAAAGAAGTGGCCTATTTTGCGGAAGAAGTGGGGCTTGAGAACATCTCGAACCCCAAGATGCGTCTATTGATGGAACTCCGTCTGTCTCATGAAGACGCTTCCTTGGAAGAGCTTGCCAATCTGATGTCGGAAGAGCTTGCCTCCACTGTCACCAAAAGCAATGTGAATCATCTTTTCCGCGCCATCCACCAGAAATACGAGGAGACCCATGGAACGAAATGACGATCTTTCCTTATTGCATCAGCTCGGCCGCAGGGTGGCGTATCTTCGCAAAGAGAGGAAGAAGAGCCAACTCGACCTCGCTTTGGACGCGGGGGTCGCCAAAAACTACATCTCGGATGTGGAGAACGGCAGAAGGAACCCCTCCATCTTGGTTTTGGGCAAGATCGCCAAAGGGCTTGGTATCACCTTGGAAGAGCTTTTCCGCGGCATTGTGGAGCTCGACGCCCTCCTTTCCAATCGATAATTCGATAAAACTTTACTCTTTAGAGTAGCAAAAGGCGCTTCTCCCTTTTTTCTTGCCCAACCCATTTGTATAATTAATCCGCACATTAAGGAGGACATTTATAAATGTCAGTTAAAGTTGCAATCAATGGCTTTGGCCGCATCGGCCGTCTTGCCTTCCGCCAGATGTTCGGCGCCGAAGGCTATGAAGTCGTCGCCATCAATGACTTGACCAGCCCGAAGATGTTGGCCAACCTTCTCAAGTACGACACCGCTCAGGGCGGCTACACCGGCCACATCGGTGAGAACCTCCACACCGTGACCTCCAAGGAACCGGTCCTCGCCGAAGATGGCAAGACCGTCGTCACCCCGGGTTCCATCACCGTCGATGGCAAAGAGATCACCATCTATGCCAAACCGAAAGCCGAAGAACTCCCCTGGGGCGAACTCGGCATCGACGTCGTGCTCGAATGCACTGGCTTCTACGTGAGCAAAGAAAAATCCATGGCCCACATCAAAGCCGGCGCCAAGAAGGTCGTCATCTCCGCTCCTGCGGGCAAAGACCTTAAGACCATCGTCTTCTCCGTCAACGAAAAGACCCTTACCAAAGAAGACCAGATCATCTCCGCGGCCTCCTGCACCACCAACTGCTTGGCCCCGATGGCGAAGGCCCTTAACGATACCTTCAAGATCCAGTCTGGCATCATGACCACCGTCCACGCCTACACCGGCGACCAGATGATCCTCGACGGCCCGCACCGCAAAGGCGATCTCCGCCGTGCCCGTGCTGGCGCTGCCAACATCGTCCCGAACTCCACCGGCGCCGCGAAAGCGATCGGCCTCGTCATCCCGGAACTCAATGGCAAGCTCATCGGCTCTGCCCAGCGCGTCCCGGTCCCGACTGGCTCGACCACCATCCTCGTCGCGGTCGTTGAAGGCAAAGACGTCACCGTCGAAGCCATCAATGAAGCGATGAAGGCCCATGCCTCCGCCTCCTTCGGCTACACCGAAGAACCGATCGTCTCCTCCGACGTCATCGGCATGCGCTATGGCTCGCTCTTCGATGCGACCCAGACCATGGTCACCAAGATCTCCGACGGCCTCTTCCAGGTCCAGGTTGTTGCTTGGTACGACAACGAGAACTCCTATACTTCTCAGATGGTCCGCACCATCAAGTACTTCGCTGAACTCTAATCCTAAGAACCAGCAAAGCCAGCCTCGTCGAAAGACGGGGCTTTCTTTTTTCGCGATTCTGTATCGATATATCAGTATTGCTATAGCGAAACACCCGTAAGGGTGTAAAATCAATTTTGTAACAGAAGGAGAAAATGAATGCTTACTGTTGAACAAATGAAAGACCTCCGTGGTAAGAAGGTCTACGTCCGCGTCGACTTCAACGTCCCGCAGAAAGACGGCGTGATCCGCGATGACAACCGCATCCGCGCCGCGCTTCCCACCCTCAAGTTCCTTGCCGATGCCGGTGCTAGGTTGCTCGTCATGAGCCACCTTGGCAAAATCAAATGGAAAGAACCCGATGCCGAGAAGATCGAGGCCATGAAGAAGGCCAACAACCTTGAATGCGCCGCGAAGCGCCTTGGCGAACTCATCGACCACCCGGTCAAATTCTGCCCGGAGAACCGCGGCGAAGCTCTCGCCGAAGCGGTCGCCGGCCTTAAAGACGGCGAAATTCTCGTCGCCCAGAACACCCGTTATCAAAAAGGCGAAGAGAAGAACGATCCCGAACTCGCCAAAGAGTGGGCTTCGCTCGTCGACGCCTTCGTCATGGACGCCTTTGGCTCCGCCCACCGCGCCCACGCTTCGACCGTTGGCGTTCCTGAGGTTTTGAAGAAAGAGGGCAAACAGGTCGCCCTTGGCTACCTCATGATCAAAGAGGTCGAGAACCTCTCCCGCTGCGTCGAGCCGAAAGAAGGCGATCATCCTTACGTCGCCATCCTCGGCGGCTTCAAAGTCTCCGACAAGATCAAAGTCATCGACTCCCTCCTTGAGAAATGCGACAAAGTCCTCATCGGCGGGGCTATGACCTACACCTTCAAGAAGGCCCTCGGCATGCCGGTTGGCAATTCGCCGGTCGAAGAAGACATGCTCGATTACGCCCGCGCTTGCTTGGAAAAGGCCAAAGGCCGTTTGATCCTCCCGATCGACGCGGTCATCACCAATTCCTTTGAGCCGGTCGCCGGCCGTGAGATCAAAGTCGTCGCGACCGACGTCACCAAAGGCGGCTCGATCCCCGATGGCTACGAAGGCTGCGACGTTGGCCCGGCCACCCGTGAGCTCTACGCCAAAGAAATCGCCTCCGCCAAACTCCTCTTCTGGAATGGCCCGGTCGGCGTCTTCGAACAGGACGAATTCCAGGCTGGCACGAAAGCGGTCTGCGAAGCGATCAAAGCCCTCGGCGGCAAAGCCTTCACCGTCTGCGGTGGCGGCGACTCCGCTTCGGCCGTCAAGCAGTTCGGCTACAAAGACATCTTCTCCCACGTCTCCACCGGCGGCGGTGCCTCCCTCGAAATGATCGAGAACGATGGCCATCTCCCTGGCGTTGACGTCTTAAGGTAATCACCATGCGCAAAAAGTTACTTCTGGGCAACTGGAAGATGAACAAAACCCCGTCGGAGGCAAAGGCGTTCGCCTGCGCCTCCCACGAGATGGTCGACTTCGCCGTCAAGCACAACATCGATTGCGGCGTCGCCCCGACCTTCGTCTGCCTTGCCACGGTCTTAGAGAACCGCAACCCCAACCTCATCGTCGCCGCCCAAAACTGCAACGAGCACGATCATGGCGCTTTCACCGGCGAGATTTCGATCCCGATGCTCAAGGAAGTCGGCGTCAGCTGGGTCATCCTCGGCCACTCGGAACGCCGCGAATATAACGGCGAGACCTCCGAGAAGTGCAATGAGAAGATCAAAGCCCTCCTCGCCAACGACATGACCCCGGTTTATTGCTGTGGCGAATCCCTTGCCACCTACGAAGCAGGCAAGACCAAAGCCTTCGTCGAAGAGCAGATCAAAGTCGGCTTTGCCGGCCTTTCTCCCGAAGAGGCGAAGAAAGTCGTCATCGCTTACGAACCGATCTGGGCGATCGGCACGGGCAAATCCGCGACCAAAGAGACCGCGGAAGACACCATCGCCTTCATCCGCGGCGTCCTCAAAGGACTCTTCGGTGAAGTGAGCGAAGAAATCCGCATCCTCTATGGCGGTTCCGTCAAACCGGAGAACATCGCCGCTTATATGTCCGAGAAGGACATCGATGGCGCGCTTGTCGGCGGCGCTTCCTTGGAACCGACCTCCTTCAAAGCCCTCATCGAGAATCTAGCCGCTTAAAAACATGGACCGTCGCGTTTACGAAAAAGGAACCGGCGGGGCGCGCGTCGACCAGGTGAGTGGTCTTCCCGTCAGCGACCGCAAAAGCTCGGGCAAGATCTTAGCCCGCGTCTATGGCTACGTCGCGATGGGTCTCGCCATCACGGCCGCCGTCGCCTTCTTGGTCTCCTTCATACTGCTACGCGCCATCGGCCCGGCCGTTTATGGCGCCGGCGCAAGCGAGGCGCAGATTGCCGCGGCTTCGAGAGCCTTCAACATCTACATCGTGGTGTTGGTGGTCTCGGGCATCCCGCTTCTCATCTTGTCCCTCGTCCTTGGCTTCTCCTTCTTAAGGAAGAAGTCGGTCCCGCACATGATGACCCTTTATGTCATCTATTGCGCGCTCATGGGCGTCGTGCTCTCCTCCTTGTTGGTGGTGGGCATCGACTTCTACACGATCGGCGAGGCCTTTGGGATCACTGCCCTCGTCTTCGGGGTGATGGCGTTAATCGGCCACAATTCCAAAATCAACCTTGGCTTTGGGCTCACGATCCTCTTCGCCTTGTTCCTGACGACCTTCCTGACGTTCATGATCTTCCTGCTTATCGCCGCCATCAGCGGCAACGTCGGGATGTTCTGGGCGGTTTATGGACTATCGATCGCGGTGTCTCTCATCACCAGCGTCATCGTCATCTTCGTCATCGCCTTCGACTCCCAGCAGCTTAAGCGAGCCATCGCCAGCGGCGAGATCGACCAATATCCGCATCTTGAGATCTTCTTCGCCTTCAACATGTACGTGGACTTCATCAACCTCTTCCTGAGGGTCCTCCGCGTCTTGTTGGTCTTGAAGAACCGGAACTAAACCAACGCAAGAAGCCATGCGCCTCAGGTGAACTGTACCCCAAATCCTGGACAACAGGAGGAGGGGTATTTTTCATGAAGTACACATTGGAATTCAAACTCGAATGCGTCGAGAAGTTCAAAAAGGGCATCCACATCGACCTTCCGCCCGGCGTCAAGCATCGGGCGACCTTCTCGCATTACCTGAGGAGCTGGGCCAAGGCATACGATGACCTCGGCGTCGAGGGGCTCATGCGCAAAAGCGAGAACAGGGCATGGACCCCGGAGGAGAGGTTCGCGATCGTCGCGAAGGTCCTCGCCGGCCGATCGATCATGGAAGCGGCCAGGGAGGCCCACATAAGCAGCGGCCAGCTCTACCAATGGGTGAGAAGGTATAGGGAAAAGGGCATGGATGGCTTAAAATGCCGTCGTGGGAAACCCCCGAAGGAACCGAACATGCCGAAGAAGAAAGCGAAACTGACCCCGTCGGAGAGGGAGGAGCTCGAGATC
>CAMGZU010000032.1 GCA_946183085.1 uncultured Erysipelotrichaceae bacterium
CTGATGAAGCCCAGCAAGCAATATATGAAAGAAATCATTATTATGAACATTTGGAAGAAAGTGAAAGAGAATACGATAAAAAAATCGAAGAAATAAGTAAAAGATATAAGGAATTAGTTGATGAACTACCTGAAGAAGAGGTCAGAAGAAGGCTTGTCGATTATATGGTTTATGATTATATGGAAAATAAAGATAATCCATATGATGATGACGATCGTTACTAAATAGTGGTTGCGGCATCGAAAAATCGGTTCCACTTAAGGAAAATCGGCTCCTTGTATCAAAAAGGCATAAAGACAATTATGCAAAATCTCCTTCCTAACCTGGGGAATTTAGGGTCTAGGCTTGTCCTGGGCCCTTTTCATAGCAAGTACCAAAGAAAGAGTTCCAAACGTAGTCACCACGCGAGAGGATAGCATCGTAAAGAAACACAAGTTGCTTTATCATAAATAGCGTTGGAGATGTTTTTATGAAGAAATGGTTTGGTTTATTCCTTATACCGTTATTTGGGTTATCTTTGTCATCCTGCGGGACCAGCATTGGAACTTATCCGGACGCCGATAAGTATTTGATCGGGGACCAAACGTATGGCGAGAACATCTCTTCTTTGGACATCGACTGGGTAAGCGGCAATTTGACGCTTGTCGAAGATGAGAGCATTGAGGGCGTCAAAGTCGAAGAAAAAACGGATCTGACCGATGAAAAAGAATTGGTCCATTCCTATTTGAATAACGGCCAATTAAACATTAAGTTCTTCGCTTCCGGGTATCGCAGAACGGGCTTCACCAGTTTTACGAAAGACCTAACCGTTACGTATCATCCGGGTATTACGAATATTGATATTGATTTGACCAGCGGCAACCTAAAGGCGGATTCTCTCACCGCGGATAAAATCGATATTGAGATGACGTCTGGTTCTTCAAACGTTGGAAGAATAAGCGCGAAGGAAGTTGGCGTTGATTTTACAAGCGGAAATCTAGGCATTGAACATTTGACCGCCAATACGTTTGACGCTGAGATGACCAGCGGAACGATCAAGGTGGTTTTCGATGAGATTTCGAAAGCTTCGTTTGACTTAACAAGCGGCAGCATTGATATGACGCTTCCTAGCGCGGGAGGAAAAGTCAAAGTCGCCAAAACCTCCGGCAGCGTCAACGCCGTAAGGCAATGTTCTATTGAGAATAATCTCTACACATTTGGTGATGGCGATGCCGATATCAAAGTTGAAATGACAAGCGGCATAGTAACCATCCGATAAATCAAAGGACGAAATCGATCAACTTGAAAGTAGATCCAATTCATCTATGGGCAGTTCTCCGGATTACTTACAATATGTCCTCGAACTTTTGAGGGAAGTCAGCGACATCACCCATAAAAAGATGATGGGTGAGTATCTTCTTTATAAAGATGGCGTTCTTTTCGGTGGCATCTATGACAATCGTTTTCTTCTTAAGAAGACCAAATCATTGGCGGGCAAAGGCTTCAAAGAAGAAATCCCATACCCCTCTGCCAAATCGATGCTCCTTATCGATAGCGAGGACCCTAACGAGATAAAAGAATTGGTGCTGCTTGCTTTAAGCGACCTAAGTTGCAGCAAAGAATGAAGAAGATAAGGCTGGCGTATCCAGCTTAATGATCATTTTCCGTTTCTAACCGCCTTAATCTCGGCGTTAATTTCTTCAAGCGACATATCTGCGGTGCCATTTCGAAGCGCCTCAGCCCTCATCTTTTCCATGATCTCGAGAGCGCGTTCCTTGGAAAAAGGCTCTTCCTTCGCTTTGATTTCGAAAGGAATTCTGCGCTCTCTAACAACCGCCCTCGCGAAAATGTTGAATGCGGTGGAAGTCGTCATGCCAAATTCATTGCAGATTTCGTCCATTTGTTTTTTCAGCTGCTCATCCATGCGGACGCTGAAAGTTACCTGTGCCATATCGATACTCCTAGTCTGATTTGATTTTTATCATAAATAGATTAAAAAGAACCAAAAAGAACACAATAGGTTCATTTTTGTATTTTTCGATAGCGAAAGTGTGTCGCTTACTCTAGAAATAAAAAGAAGGGCGGACCCCGAAGGATCCGCCCGTTGAGTGATTATTTCGCGTGATAGAGTTTCTTCGTCCCATACACCGCTTCGGAGGTATGGTTGATGCCTAGTTTCCTTAAGACGTTGTTGTCTACTTGGGAAAGGATGACGGAGGAGTGAGATTGCGCATTCCTCAATTTGGGAAGCTGCTCCATCGCAAGAGCCGCCAAAGGATTGGTGACCGCGGAGATGGAGAGGGCCACAAGCACTTCGTCGCAGTGGAGGCGCGGGTTATGGCCGCCTAAGTCTCTCGTCTTTAACTGGCAGACTGGCTCAATGAGCGCAGGAGGCAAAAGCATGACGCGGTCTGAGATGCCCGCAAGATGCTTCAAGGCGTTTAATAACATGGCCGAGATGCAGCCAAGAAGCGGCGAGGTCTTGCCGGTGATGATGGTCCCATCGTTTAATTCGATCGCCGCGGCAGGGGCGCCGGTCTTGTTGGCTTTTTCCAAAGCGGCAGCGACGCATTTCCTCATCTCGAGGGAGACGCCATTGGCCTTCATAAGCGATTCGATCTTCGCGACCGTCTCATCGCTTGCTTTGTCCATCCTTCGATCGGCGACGGCGATAAGATACCTCCGGATGATTTCCTGGCGGCTCGCTTCGCAGCAGACCGCATCATCCGAGATGCAATAGCCCACCATATTGACCCCCATGTCGGTCGGGGATTTATAAGGCGAAGAGCCATAGATCTTTTCAAACAAACGGTTTAGGACAGGGAAGATCTCGATGTCGCGGTTGTAGTTGACGGTGGTGACGCCATAAGCCTCCAAATGATATGGGTCAATCATGTTGACGTCATTGAGATCGGCGGTCGCGGCCTCATAGGCGAGGTTGATCGGGTGCTTAAGCGGCAAGTTCCAAATCGGGAAGGTCTCGAATTTGGCGTAGCCAGCCTTAACGCCCCGCTTGTTTTCGTGATAAAGCTGCGAAATGCAAGTCGCCATTTTGCCGCTCCCTGGACCAGGCGCAGTCACGACGACGAGGCGTCTAGAAGTCTCGATGTAATCGTTTTTCCCTAAGCCTTCGTCGGAGACGATCTTATCGACGTCAAAGGGGTAGTTGGGGATTGCGTAATGGTGATAGGTCTTGATGCCTTGTTTGTTCAAGCGGCGTTCAAAGAGCTTGGTGTTCTTTTGCCCGCTATAACGGGTCAAGCAGACGGAGCCAACGTATAAGCCCGCTTCGGAGAAAGCGTCGATAAGACGCAGGACGTCTTGGTCATAGGTGATGCCCAAGTCCTCGCGGATTTTCTCTTCTTCGATCGCCTCGGCGTTGATGACGATGACGATCTCGGCTTCGTCCTTCATCTGAAGGAGGAGGTTCAATTTGGTGTCGGGCTTAAAGCCAGGCAGGACGCGGGAGGCATGGAAGTCATCGAAGAGCTTGCCGCCGAACTCGAGGTAGAGCTTGCCGCCGAATTGGTCGATCCTTTCGCGGATGCGCTGGCTTTGGAGTTCGATGTATTTGGCAATATCGAAACCGATCTGGTCCATAGTGAGACCTCCCAAAAATAACGCCTTTCATTATAAGAGGGTTTTCTTTTCGCGTGCACGAGGAATATGGACTTCGAAGCGTTTTCATCCCCAAGCACGAAATATGAAAACTTGTTCATATTTATGTTGCGTGTTCCCATAGGGCTTTCTATAATGAGCCTGTTCAAAGATGAACAACCATTCATATTCAATGAGGAAGCACCATGGAAGAGGAAGAGAAGACGTTCGGCAAAGAGTTCTGGATCAAGCTCATCCGCATCCTTGTTTCTGCCACCTTGGCCTTATTGGCCTATTTCCTATTTAACGAGGAGAAGTATGGCTTAGCCATTAACCTCACCTTAAACCTCATCGCTTGGGCGATCCTTGCTTATGACGTCCTCATTGAGATGTTCGAGGACATCATCAAGGAACACGAGTTCTTCTCGGAAGAGACCTTGATGATTCTCGCGACGGTGGGGGCGTTTGCCTTACGGGCTTTCGGCGTCAATGAATTCATCGAAGCCGTCTTGGTCTTATTGCTCTTCCAGGTGGGCGAGATGCTAGAAGACATCGTCACCGACAAGAGCCATGACGCGATCAAAGCCGCCATCGCCTTGCGGGCGACCTCTGCCCATAAGAAAGTCGGGGACTCTTTTGTTGAGATCGACCCCAAAGAAGTGAAGTTAGGCGATGCTCTTCTCGTCAAAGTGGGCGAGGTTCTCCCTGCCGATGGCAAAATCATCGAAGGGAGCGGAGCGTTAGACTGTTCTTCCTTAACCGGTGAGTCTTTGCCCGTCCTTGCCTCGATTGGCGAAGAAGTCTACGCCGGCACGATCCTCAAAGAAGGCTCGCTTCTCATTGAGGTCGGCAAAGAGTACGAAGACAATACGGTCTCCAAGATCATCTCTCTCATCGAAGAAGGCGGAGAATCCAAATCCAAGGTCACAAGGTTTGTGGACCGCTTCGCGAAGGTCTATACGCCGATCGTGATGGCCTTAGCCCTCTTGGTCGCCGTCTTGCCGCCGATGTTCTTAGGCTTCTCCGATGGCTCCGTCTGGGCCAATTGGGTGTACCGCGCGCTTAATTTCTTAATCATCTCTTGTCCCTGCGCGATCGTGATTTCCGTTCCTCTTGCCTATTTTGCGGGGAGTGGCCTTGCCTCAAAGCACGGCATCGTCATCAAAGGCGCATCGATCTTTGATGCCTTGGTGGATCTAGGCTATCTTGCTACCGACAAGACAGGAACATTGACCAAAGGCGTCTTCCAAGTGAGCGCCATCCATGCCGCCAGTATCTCCCAAGAAGAACTCTTGGAGTACGCGACCGCGATTGAGTCTCGTTCCAACCATCCTTTGGCAAGCGCCCTTCTTCATGGCAAAGATGCAGGTGCCTATGCCTCCAAAGTCCGTGACTATAGCGAAGTCGCCGGCAAAGGCGTCAAAGGCGTTTATCAAGGGCATAGCATCCTTTGTGGCAACGCCTCCTTCTTAGAAGAAAGTGGCATCAAAACCATCGAGGCCAAAGAAGTCGGCAGTCATCTCCATGTCGCGGTGGATGGCAAATACGCAGGCTATCTCGTTTTAGCGGACGAACTCCGCGAAGAGACCAAAGAAATGGTCGAGCGCCTCCATCAAGATGATGTGAAGATCGCTCTTCTTTCGGGCGACAAAGAAGCCAACGTCCAAGCGGTTGCCAAAGACTTAAACCTCGATGTTTATGAGGCCGAACTCCTGCCAGAGGAGAAGACGAAACGCTTGGAAGCGATTCTTGCCAGTAAAGAAAAGAAGACGGTCGCCTATATGGGGGATGGCATCAATGACGCTGCCTCGATCCGGATGGCGGATGTTGGCATCGCGATGGGTGGCATCGGGAGCGACCTTGCCATCGAGAACGCGGACGTCGTCATCATGAAGGACGATCCTTCCAAAGTAGTGGATGCCCGTAACATCGCGAAACTTGTCCGTGGCTATGCCATCTTTGATATCGTCTTTGCCCTTTTGATCAAACTCACGATCCTCGTTCTTGCGGTGACCGTGCCCAATTACCCGATGATCGTCTCTTCCCTCGCCGATACGGGATTAACCCTCTTGCTTGTCGGCATCACGATGAGCTTATTGCACCGCAAGCTTCGATAACATCCCCAAAACCAGCGTTCCTCCTTCGCTGGTTTTTTTTGTTAGTTGTTGCCCCATAAAAGAGAAAAGGGTGATAGAATGCCCTTACTTTGTAACGCTATGGAAAACGAAGAGAAGAAATTACCGAAGATCATGCTCACGGGCGACCGCCCGACGGGCCGTCTTCATATCGGCCACTATGTGGGTTCTTTGAGGAACCGCGTCGAACTCCAAAACACGGGCGATTTCGACGAGATGTACATCATGATCGCCGACACCCAAGCTTTGACCGACAACGCTGGCAACGTCCAAAAGGTCCGTGACAACGTCGTTGAGGTCGCTTTGGATTATCTTGCCTGTGGCATCGACCCCAGCAAAGTCACGATCTTCGTCCAATCGAGGATCCCTGAGTTACCGGAATTCACCTGCTATTTCATGGACTTGGTCACCCTTTCCCGTTTGGAGAGGAACCCGACCGTCAAAGCGGAGCTTCAGATGAGGGAATTCGGCGAATCGATCCCGACGGGCTTTTTGACTTATCCCATCTCCCAAGCCGCGGACATCTTGATGTTTGGTGCGAGCATCGTTCCTGCTGGCGAGGACCAGGCCCCGATGATCGAGCAAGCCCAAGAGATCGCCCATAAGTTCAATTCGCTTTATGGCGAGGTCTTCGTGGAGCCAAAGATCCAGCTCCCGACCTTAGAAGCCGCCAGACGCCTCCCGGGGACGGATGGCAAAGCCAAGATGAGCAAGTCGCTTAATAACGCCATCTATCTCTCCGATGACGCGAAGACGGTGAGCCAGAAGGTCATGACGATGTTTACGGATCCAACCCACCTTCAGGTCTCCGATCCAGGACACACCAAAGACAATCCGGTCTTTATCTATTTGGACGCCTTCTGCAAAGACGAGCATTTCGCCAAGTTCTTGCCCGAGTATCCAAACCTTGATGCCTTAAAAGCCCATTACGAAAGAGGGGGCTTAGGTGACGTAACCGTCAAGAAGTTCTTGGCCAATGTCTTAAATGACACCCTTGAGCCCATCCGTCAGAGAAGAAAAGAACTCGAGAACGACATCGAAGGGGTCTATAAGATCTTAGAAGAAGGCTCGAAGAAAGCCGAGGCGAAGGCCGCTTCCATTGCCTTAAGGGCAAGAAGGAAGATGGGGATCGATTATTTCGAGAACCATAAGCTCATCGAGAAACAGCAAAAGGCTTACAAAAAAGCCCACGAGCAAGAAGCCGCTTTGGCGGCCTATCTCGCCAAAAACAAAAAGTAAGCAAAGCCGGGGAAACCCGGTTTTCGTTTGCCTTGTAAAATACCCTATGGGGGTATATTATGAGCAGGACTTTAGAAAGGGAGTTTGGTTATGGATTGCTGCGAACACAAAATGAAGCATACCCCAAGAAGCGAAGAGGACATCAAAGCCCTCAAAAGCAGGATCAATCGAATCATCGGCCAACTCAATGGCATCGCCAAGATGATCGAGGAGAACCGTTATTGTGGGGACGTCTTAACTCAGATCGCCGCGACGGAAAAAGCCCTGGAAGCGGTGGGTCTTAATGTCTTATCCGCCCACATGAATGGCTGCGTCAAAGATGACATCCTTAACGGCAAATTCGAGACGATCGATGAGACGGTCGAACTCATCCGCAAACTCAAATAAACCCATGAAAGAAAACGAACGTTATGACATCACCGGCATGACGTGCGCGGCTTGTTCCGCCCACGTCGATAAAGCCGTAAGGAAACTCGATGGCGTCAAAGAGGTGAACGTCAATCTTTTGACGAACTCGATGGTGGTGACCTATGAAGATAAGGTTACGCCAGAAATCATCGAGAAAGCCGTGAAAGACGCCGGATATGGCGCGAAGCTTTCGGGCGGTTCTCACCAAGAAAAGAAAGCGGACGTGCCCGATTTCAGCGACAAAACAACCCCACGCTTATTAAAGAGGCTTATCGTCTCTTTGGTCTTGCTCGTTCCTCTTGTCTATATCGGCATGGGCTATATGGTTGGTTGGCCTTTGGGTGAGCTAAGCCATTTGCCAATGGTGGTTGGCTTAATCGAGATGCTCTTGCCCCTGTCCATCATGTTTATCAATAAGGCTTTCTTTGTCTCGGGCTTTAAAACCTTAAGGCATGGTTCGCCCAACATGGATACCTTGGTGTCTCTTGGCAGTGGCGTCGCCTTTCTCTACAGCCTTGTCCTTTATTTCATGATGGCCGCGAAAGTCGGGGGTTCCCCGGACTACGAAGCCATCCACCATATCTCGATGGGCCTTGCCTTTGAAACGGCAGGCATGGTCCCCACGCTTATTACGATCGGCAAGGTCTTGGAATCCTATTCCAAAGGCAAGACGACCTCGGCCGTCAAATCGCTTTTGGATCTTTCGCCAAAGCAGGCGACCATCCTTAAGGATGGGAAAGAGGTGCTTGTTAACATTGACGAAGTGAAGCTTGGCGATCTTTTCTTGGTCCGTCCTGGCGAGAACTTCCCCGTCGATGGCGAAGTAATCGAAGGCGAATCGAGCGTTGATGAAAGCGCCTTAACGGGCGAATCGATGCCTGTGGAGAAAAAGAAGGGCGATTCCGTTTATAGCGCCACTTCCAATCAGCATGGCGTTTTGACCTGCAAAGCCACCAAAGTCGGAAGCGAGACCACCTTACGCAAAATCGTCACGATGGTGGAGAACGCCTCCAACACCAAAACCAAGATTTCCGCGATCGCGGATAAGGTATCTGGCATCTTCGTGCCGACGATTTTGGGCATCGCCCTCATCGTCTTCTTGTTCTGGATGATCTTAGGCGGCGACTTCGTTCGCTCGCTTGGCGATGAGGCGATCACGCCCGTCGGTTATGCGATTGAGCGCGCGGTATCCGTCTTGGTGATTGCCTGCCCGTGTGCCTTAGGATTAGCCACTCCAGTGGCCATTATGGTCGGCAATGGCAAAGCCGCCAAAAACGGCATCCTCTTTAAAACCGCCTCGGCCTTAGAAGAGACGGGCAAAATGAATTTCGCCGTCTTAGACAAAACGGGCACCTTAACCAAAGGAGAACCCTACGTCACCGCGATTTTGGGTGAAAAAGAACTCCTACGGGTCGCTTATTCTTTGGAAAAGGGAAGCGAGCATCCTCTTGCCTTAGCCATAAGAAAGAAGGCCTTAGAAGAAGGCTTAGAGCCTTATGAAGTCGCTTCTTTCTCCGCCCTTCCTGGCGCAGGCGTTACCGGCGTCATCGATGGTGTCGCCTATTTCGCAGGCAATGCCTCTTTGATGCAAGAGAAGGGTTTGCTGACCCCCGAATGGAAAGCAAAAGGTGAATCCTTAAGCGAAGAGGGCAAGACCCCATTGTTCTTTGCTTCTTCAAAGATAATCCTTGGCATCATCGCCGTAAGCGACGTCCTCAAAGAGGATAGCAAAGAAGCAATCGAAGAACTCCTTGCTTTAGGGATTACGCCCATCATGCTGACGGGCGATAACAAAAGGGTTGCCTCTTACGTCGCCAAAGAGCTTGGCATCACCCATTTCGTCTCGGATGTGAAGCCCGATGGCAAATTGGAAGTCATCAAAAAATTGCAGGCCTTAGGCAAGGTGATGATGGTGGGGGATGGCATTAACGATGCTCCTGCCTTAACCCAAGCGGATATTGGCGTGGCGATTGGCGCCGGAAGCGACATCGCGATCGAAACGGCGGACGTCGTGCTGATGAAAAACTCGTTGAAAGACGTCGCCGCAGCCATTCGCTTATCGCGCCACTCGCTTCTTAACATCAAAGAGAACCTCTTCTGGGCGTTCTTCTATAACCTCATCATGATCCCGATCGCCGCGGGGGTCTTCTCGGGGGTTGGCCTTGCGAAGATGAAGCCTTGGTATGGTGCCGCCGCGATGGCCTTAAGCTCGGTCACGGTCGTCATAAATGCCTTAAGGATCAATCTTTATAAGCCCTACGAGAAACGAAATGGCGGCAAACGGAAAATGGTGGATATCCCTGAAGGTTATCTACCGGAAAACAAACAAGAAAAGGAGGTTCAAACTATGACCAAAACCATCAACGTCGAAGGCATGATGTGCGAGCACTGCGTCGCCCACGTCAAGAAAGCGCTAGAAGGCATTGAAGGCGTCA
The DNA here is from genome assembly GCA_946183085.1 of uncultured Erysipelotrichaceae bacterium. Taxonomy (GTDB): domain Bacteria; phylum Bacillota_I; class Bacilli_A; order RFN20; family CAG-826; genus Alloenteromonas. The sequence goes on from CAMGZU010000032.1 coordinate 9,794, forward strand.
GCAAAGCCGATGTCTCTTTGGCGAAGAATAACGCCATCCTCACCCTTGAAAAAGAAGTGAGCGACGAGACGATCAAAGCCGCGGTCGAAGAAGCTGGCTATCACGTCAAATAAACCTTCGGAAGATACCCCTTATCCGAGCGATTCGGGGTTTTCTTAATGAATGCTCTTTTTGCGGAACCATAGGTATCCGATGCCAAGAGACAAGAAAGAAGCGATGACGGCCGCTAGAAAAAGGAAGAAAAAAGAAGCCAGCTGCAAAGGGTAGGGGGCAAAGGAAACGTTTTCGTGGATTGCCCCATAATGGTTGGCTAAAAAGTAAAGCCCGAATCCAATTGGCAAAGCAAAAGCAAGAGCAGAGAAGGAAGAGAAAACCGCCAGGCGAACAATGCGCCCACGGCCATGGGTTTCCAAATGGGTTTCCCAACGTTTTTTCGCTTCCTCTTCAAATTGGCCTTTGTAGAAGACGCTAAGCGTGATAATCGAAGCGAACAAAGCAAAAGTTCCTAGCGAGAGACAAAGCCAAAGATAAGGCACCATCCGATCGATATGCCAGGCCTGATGCGACTTCCTAAGATAGTCTTCCAATTCGCTTTGGCTGGGCTTTTTAAAAACGGCAAAATCCGGAGTGAGTTTCGAAGACCGAAAAGACGATGAATTAAGATAAATGGCCCGATGCGCCAGGCGTTGCGAGGAAAAAGGGATTTCTTCTTGAAATTTTAGGCCATCATCAAGAATGCCGGTTACCACGAATTCTTTTTCGTTTAGCGACAACACCTTACCCAAGATCTCTTCCTCGATGTGGATGGCGAAGGTATTTGGCGCGGCGACGTAATAAGAGGTCAATAAAATTTCGTTATCGTTTTCGGGGAGACGCCCTTTTTTCAAAGAGAAAGAGTCAAGGAAAGTCGGATCGTATCCTCCAAAATAAACGTCCTGATTGAAATTGTCTTTTCCGCCAGAGCCGAGGCCGGCATACGAAAGAACAAAATGGTCATTCGGCGCCTCGTTTTGCGTGCCGATCGGAAGCGTCACAAAAGAATCTTGGGCTTCTTTCTGACTTATCAAAGCGCTTTGAGCAGTAAGCGGGGCGCTATCGGTAAGGGCGCATTGGCCCATTGCCGCAAAACCGATGGAGGACACGAGAAGGCAACCGGTTCCAATGAAATACAACAAACGTGCGTTTTTTGTCATTTCTCAACCTGATCAAAATCCAAGCGACTGGCCTTTTTCCATTCGAAGAACGAATTTGGCCCGTATCATTATAATCTCGGCGTCCTTTCGTTGAGCCATTTTCTTCCTCTTTGATAGAATGAGCCTTGCTATGGCGGTCCATTTAAACGAACATTTGACCTATCGCAAGATCTTCCGTCTCACGATCTCTCCGATCTTGATGATGATCTTTACCTCGATCTATACGATCGTCGATGGTTTATTCATCGCCAATTTCGCTGGCACGTCCGCCTTTGCCGGCGTCAATTTGATCTTCCCGCTTTGCATGGTGGTCGGCGGCGTTGGCTTTATGTTTGGGACGGGCGGGAACGCTCTTGTCTCGAAATATCTAGGCATGCAAGAAAAAGAAAGGGCGAATGCGGCTTTCTCGATGCTCGTCTATTTCACGTTCGCTTTGGGCGTGCTTCTTTCTTTCGCGGGTTTCTTCTTGGTCGAGCCTTTCGCGAGATGGATGGCTTCCTTAACCGAGAATAACACCGAGGAGATGATCAAAGAGGCGATTTCCTATGGCCACATCCTGATGGCGGGCCAAGCCCTCTTCATGATGCAGAACCTCTTCCAATCCTTCTTCCAGACGGCGGAGAGGCCGCACCTTGGCTTCTTCTTCACCTTATTCGCCGGGATCACCAATGCGGCGTTAGACGCTTTGTTTATCGCGGGGCTCCGCTGGGGCGTCGTGGGGGCGGCAAGCGCGACCATTATCGGCTACGGGGTTGGCGCCTTGGGGCCGCTTCTTTATTTCTTGATCAAGCGCGATGGCGTCATCGTCTTGGGCAGACCCAAATTTGAGGCAAGAGAACTCTTACAAGCCGCGGGGAATGGGTCGAGCGAATTCGTCTCCAACATCTCTTCCTCGGTCCTGGCGATGGTCTTCAATTTCCAATTGCTCCGTTATTTGGGCGAAGATGGCGTTTCGGCCTATGGCATCATCCTTTACGTCGGCTTCGTCTTCATGGCGATCTTCATCGGCTTTGCGATCGGTCTTTCTCCGGTGGTTGGCTATAACTTCGGGGCAGGCAATAAGAAAGAGCTCAAAAACATCTTGATCAAGGCGTTGATCTGCATGGGCGTAGCCGGCCTCATCATGTTCACGATCGGCGAATCGATGGCCAACTTGATCTCGGGGGTCTTCGCAAGCGATAGCCCTGCCTTAAAAGAGTTGGCGACACGCGCGATCCGTTTCTATTCCTTCTCTTATCTTTTCGCGGGAATTGGCATCTTCCTCTCCAGTTTCTTTACCGCCCTCAACAATGGTTTGGTCTCCGCGATCATTTCCTTTGTAAGAACGCTCGTCTTCCAGCTCGCCTTTGTTTTGTTGATTCCGCTTATCTTCGGGGCGGATGGCATTTGGCTCGCGCCCACCTTAGCGGAAATCGGCTCCTTCCTTCTCTCCTTCTTCTTTTTGTTCAAGGAAAGGAAAAGGTACGGCTATTTCAACCGTACCTGAATTTGGTAATTTACAAGCGAAGCGTTCAATCTTTCGTATCGCAGAATCGGCACATCTTTCTTAAACCATGATATCGAAAGCGGTGAAAAAACAGGCTTAGAGGCGAAGTGGCTTATTCTTTTTCTGCCGGCTCCTTCTTCTTTTTCTTTTTCGCGAAAGACATGACGAAGTTCATTGTCTTTCGAAGCGGGTTCTCA
>CAMGZU010000033.1 GCA_946183085.1 uncultured Erysipelotrichaceae bacterium
GCGGGGATTTTGGAGGTGAGGTAATACGATTCGCGCGGGAGTCTAGCAAGGGAGGGCGCCATCTCCGCTTCGTTATCGTAAGCGATGGCGGTATCGAAATGGGTGTAGCCCACTTCAAATCCCTCTTTCACCACGCGGGAAGCGTCCTCTTTCTTGACCTGCCAAAAGCCAAGGCCAAGCGCGGGGATTTCGTTCCCATCATTCAATTTCCATTTTTCGTCTAAAACTTTCATGGTCGACTCCTGTTCCCCTATTATACGGGCGCGCAATAAATTGCAAATCGAAGCGCAACGTTCATAATCATAGACATGAAAAAAGAAGACGAGTCCTTCGGCGGCAAGAGATTTACCCATTCGTACAACTTCCTGGGCTTCACCCTCTTCGATGTGTTCCACATCCTTTTCGCCATCGTCTCCATCGTCTTTTCGCTCATTGAGCGTCGCTTCAACTTCGAGATGACAATCGCCTTCGAGATCTTGGACGTCATCTTCGCCATCATCTTGATCGGCTTCGTCGACCGCCTCGCCAAGGAAGAAGACCGCGACGAGGAGAAGAACCGCCACTACAACTTCGCCTGGATCGTCGCCTCGGCCGCCATCCTCGCGCCCCAATCGATCCGCATCGCCTACGTCTTGTCGGATGAATTCAACCGCATCACGACCCTTTATCTTGCTAGGCTTATCCTCTGCGTCCTCGCTTTCTTGACCTTCTCCGCCTGCTTGTTCATCCGCCGTGGCTCGAAGGCTTGGTACATCACGATGTTCGTCGGAATGGCTTTTGTCGTCGGAGCGATCCCCTTCGCCTTGATGGAGACCATCATCCAGCAAGAAGGCGTCCATTTGATCTTGGAAAGCGTCGGCGCCTTCGTCCCTTTGCTTCCCGTCGGCTTTGGCGTCTTCTCCTTCTTCAAAGACGAAGAAGCCCGCTTCTACCTTTCCAGAAAGAAATAACCTCTTTCCCATAGGAAAGACGATATAATTCTCTCGATGCTAAAACGCCTTTCGATCCATAACCTCGCCATCTTGGAAAACGTCGAAGTGAGTTTCCAAGAGGGTTTTACCGTCCTAAGCGGCGAAACCGGCGTCGGCAAGTCATTGATCATCGGCTCGTTGTCGCTTCTATTGGGCGCCAGAGCCTCGAGCGAACTCATCCGCTCTGGCGAAGAGAAAGCGACCGTCAAAGGCGTCTTCGACGTCGATAACCCGAGATTGAACGGCCTGTTGCTCAAGCTGAACATCCCTTCTCACGAAGAAGGCTTGGTTGTTGAGCGCGTCATCAGCAAAACCAAAAGCGTCTCGAAAATCAACGGGGTGACCATCAGCCTCTCTGATTTGAATGAGGTCGCCAAATACCTCGCTGACATCCATCGGCAACACGACTTCCAAAAGCTTCTCAATCCCGAGAACTATCTGGAGATCATCGATGGCTTCTCTTACGAGACCACCGCCCGTTACAAAAGGGACTACTACCAGCTCCTTTTGGCGCTCCACGCCCAAGAAAGAGAGCTTGAAAAGCTCTTGGAGAAGAAAAGGAAGCTCGAAGAAGCCAGAGACTTCTACGAATTCCAATACAACGAACTAAAAGCGGCCTCCCTCTCCGAAAACGAAGAGAAGGAAATCGAAGACGAGCTCTCTTTGCTTAAGAACTACGACAAGGTCTATTCCTTGACCCACGAGGCGGACTCAATCATCCGCGAAGATTTCCTAGACCGCCTCTATGAGCTCAACAAAGTCTTGAAGAACCTCTCCGCCATCCAAAGCCAATACCAAGAGATCCATGACAAATTGGACGACCGTTATTACGAGATCGACGACTTGTTCCAGACCTTGAAGAAATCGTTCCAGAACATCGACTACGACCCCGAAAGGCTCAACGTCCTCCAACAGAGGGAGAGCGACCTTAACGCCTTGAAGCGGAAATACAAAAAAGACATCCCCGAACTCATCACCTACCGCGACGAGCTCGCGGAGATGATCGGCGAGAAGTCGAATTTCGAAGAAGACATCAAAGCCAAAGAAAACGCCGTCTTCGAAGCAAAAAAGGCCCTTTTTGCCAAGGGCAAGGAGCTCACGACGATCCGCAAGGACTTGGCGAAACGGATTGAGAAAGAGCTCGCTGGCCATTTGAAAGACCTCTTGCTCGATAACGCGCATTTCGAGATCGTTTTCCTCAACGAGCCAAAGACCGTCGAGGAAGCAACCCTCTACGAGAATGGCTTAGATCAGGTCGACTTCCTCATCCAAACCAACGTCGGCGAAGGCTTAAAGCCCCTCGCGAAAATCGTCTCGGGTGGCGAAGCAAGCCGCATCATGCTCGCTTTAAAAGCCGTCTACGTCAAAGCCAACAAAGTCTCGACCGTCATCTTTGACGAAATCGATACGGGCGTTTCCGGCAAGGCCGGCGGCGCGCTTGCGGAGAAAATGAGGGAGCTTTCCTTCTCCTCCCAAGTCATCACCATCTCGCATTTGCCGCAGGTTGGCGCTTATAGCGACACCACAATTCGAATCGACAAGCACGTCAAAGATGGCAGGACCTACACCGATCTTAAAGTCCTTAGCCTCGACGAGAAAATCGAGGAGATCGCCAGGCTCATCAGCGATGGCAAAATCACCGATAAACAACGGGAATACGCCAGAGAAATGGTATTAGCAAAACGAGGGTAAAATCCTCGTTTTTTAAATCTTCTAGGAAAAGAAAACGCCGCGCATTGCTGCGCGGTGTCCTTCAGCTTAGCCGGTTTAACGTCTTGTGCTGCCTTAATGTCGACGGACCATTTCGTATTCAAGGTTTACCTTGCGGGAGATATCAGCCAACCGCATCATCATCGCTGATGATTCGAATCTTACCTCCAATCTAGCTTGCGTCTAGAAGGCATTCAGATCCAAGTTTTTGTTTCGCAATGTATTGCTGAGAAGAACTCTTATCTTCCTAGGCATGCCCCAGCAACGCTTGGCATGTCTCGACTTCGGTCTTCGGTTACGTCTTCCTTCGCCGATTTCTTCCATCACGTTCCAACTTCACGAATTGTAGGGTGGAACGACTTCCTTCGAGGACTTGCGTCTTCGATCTCCCCTAATCTCTCGATTAGGTTCGGGACCTTTCCAGCGGTTTACCGCGCGCCGGGCCCCTCTAGGCACCAGCCTGGTTATGTATTCCCAGGTGTTCATGGACAAGTTCGTCTTCCTTGCGGAGGTCGGCCTGTTCACAATCCCGTTTTTCGTTTCACGCGTGAGGGGATTTTCACGGCATCCTTGCGGATGGCTACCGTTCCAACCAGAAGGCCGATTGAGCCATGGTCTTGGACGGAGCAGAATCTTTTCAGGTTTACCTTTGCCTCTTCTGCATGGCCGGGATTTTTCTTCCCTCAGGATATCGCTATCCAGACGCCTGATTCTTTCTTCCGGATCTACCGGATGGCGGAGCGTCTTCGCCAGGCTCATCTACTTTCGTAGCAGCGCCTCTGCCCAAGTTTTGGCTTACCTTTCGATGAAGCTTCCCTTAGGGGCCGTTGTTTCAAGATCGCATCTTGCGGATTGGTTATTCCGCGTGTGGCGTTACCACCACATCTTTGGCGCTTGTCTTCAATTGTTTTTGAAGCTTTTCGCGTCACCCTTGGTTCTTCTGGTTTACCAGGCGAGGCAGGTTTCCTCGTGGGTGTTACCCATCGCCGTTTTGTTGCTCCATCGCAGGAGTTTTTATCGGCATCCCATCTTTTTCTCGTTTACGAGGCAGCGTGGCGATTGCTGCGCCGGCAAGGAGTGAAGTCTCCTCAACCGTGTCTTGGGGTGTTCCCCTTTCGGGTCCTCCCTCATTTCCCTTTCTCACCAGATCACTGGCCGCCAGGGTTTCTTCGGCGGTGGCTTCCTCAGGTTAACCTGAGCGCCCTTCGCTTTCGTTTCCTCCCTTCTTCGTTTCATAAGAAGGTTTCTTCGATCGCTATCCGTCATGTTGGTTTACCAACGGGTGGATCATTCCCCAGGAAGCATCTCAGCAAGGAGATGATTCCCTTATTCTTCTTTCGAAGCAGCAGACCTTTCAGGAGCGAACTCCCTGGGGGCATCTTGCGTTCCCCAACCTTAACTTTGTTAAGGTTTCCTCACGGTTTTACCAGGTTTTGCAACCCGTCTCCCCCGTGGGGATTACTGAATGATACTCTTCGCTTTTGACATTGCAAGCATTTTTTGCAAAATTTTTTAAAATATTTTTTTGATACCTTTAGGTATCACTTTTTTAAATTATTTTTTGACCTTTTGAAAACAGTCCTAACGGTATCCGAGCAAAAGGTCTAAGATATGGAAGAAAGGTATTTATCTATGGATTTATTGATTCTTGCCGCCGGTATGGGTTCCCGTTTCGGTGGCCTCAAGCAGATCGAGCCCTTCGATGAGAAACAGAACTTCATCATCGACTATTCGATCTATGACGCAAAACAGGCCGGCTTCGACCGCGTGATCTTCTTGATTAAGGAAGAGAACCGCGAGATCTTCGAGGAGACGGTCGGCAAACGCGTCGCCAAATACATCGACGTCGCCTACGCCTATCAAAAGCTTGACGTCCTCCCCAAAGGCTACACTCTCCCTGAGGGCCGCGTGAAGCCTCTTGGCACCGCCCAGGCCATCTATTGCGCCAAAGACGTCCTCAAGACCAACTTCGTCATGATCAACAGCGACGACTTCTATGGCGCCGATGCCTTCAAAGTCGCGGCCGATTACCTCCGCACCCTCCCCAAAGACGCGAAGGGCAAATACGCCAACATCGCTTATTACGCGCGCAACACGATGACCAAAAACGGCTCCGTCAAGCGCGGCGTCCTCCATTTCAACGAGAAAAAGGAACTGACTTCCTTGGTCGAAAGCAAGCTCGAATGGCGCGGGGAAGACATCTACGCCGTCCCTTTAGAGAGCAAAGAAGAGATGAAGAAGATCCCGAGCGACTCCCTCGTCTCGATGAACATGTTCGCCTTCTCCCTCGACATCATCGATAAGCTGGAGGAGAACTTCGCCCCCTTCCTTGACGCGAACAAAGACGACCTCAACAACTGCGAATACCTCATCCCGACCTTGGTGAGCGAACTCATTGAGCGCGGCGAGGCGAGCTGCAAGGTCTTATCCACTTCTTCCGTCTGGCATGGCGTCACCTACCGCGAGGACAAGCCCGAAGTCGTCGCTTCCTTAGCCAAGCTCGTCGAAGAAGGCTGCTATCCGAAAGACCGCTTCGGCAAGAAATAAGCGAGGAACAGAGCAAGACGGATGCGATCCATCCGTCTTTTTCTTTTATCTTTTATTTGTTTGCGTGAGTGCGCGCAAGAAAGACGAGGTTTGCTTTTTCTTCTTCCTATGGCATCCTATTGCCAGATGGACGAACAAGAAACAAAGCAAAGCGAGCCCCTTTCGCCAACCCCTTTAAAGCCAGAGCCTCTTTCCAAAAATAACAAAGGAAGGGCGAAAGCCTCTTGGCTTAAGAAATTGGCCAGGTTTTTCTTGATCCTTACGATCGTCGCGGGGGTTTCGACCTTCCTATATTATTTGATCCCGATCGCGACCTTCTTAGGCGTTTTCGTGGTCGGCACCATCCATACGACCATCGTCGTGGTCGCCACCATCGCCACCATCGGTTTGGTTTGGACGGTGGAAGGCTGGCGCAATTTTTCAGCCTGGGGATATGGCCTATTGGAGAAGGTTTGGAATGCCGCCCAGCATATCGATGAGCTTTCCACCTACTTCCCCTATTTGGTCTATGTGGCATTTGCTTCCGGTGCTTTATCCATCCTTTTCGCCGCCTTGGCCCAACGAATCAAAAAGGACAAAGGCTGCGTGAAATACTATGTAACAAACGGGATTTTCTTCTTGCTCGTCTTCGCCGTTTATCTCCTCTTCTTAATTTCGGGCGGGAAGATCTTCTCCTAAAGAAAAAGTTCCTAGGCAAAACCTAGGAACTTTCTTTGTCTTTAGACGCCCGAATAAGAGGAGAAGCCGCCATCGATCGGGAGGACGACGCCGGTGATGAAACTCGATGCCTCCTCATCCAGCAAGAAGCGCACCGCGCCCAATAATTCTTTTGGCTCGCCAAAGCGTTCCATCGGGGTGGCGGCAAGGATCTTCTTCGTCCTAGCGGTCGGATTGCCTTTCTCGTCGAAGAGCAGCGCTTTATTCTGCCCCGTCACCAAAAAGCCCGGGGCGATGGCATTCACGCGGATCCCAACTTTGGAGAAATGGACCGCCAGCCATTTGGTGAAATTGGAGACGGCCGCTTTCGCGCCGCTATAGGCCGGGATCTTCGTAAGGGGCGTAAAGGCGTTCATCGAAGAGACGTTTAAGATGGAGCAGCCTTTTCTCCCGATCATGTCTTTGGCGAATTCTTTGGTCGGCAAAAACGTGCCCATGAAATTCAGATCGAAAACGAATTCGACGCCCGACTTTTGGAGGTCGAAAAAGGTAATCGCTCCTTCTTCATGCTCCTTGGTGAAATATTCTTCGCTGATGGTCGCTTTCGGGGAGTTCCCGCCCGCGCCATTTAAGAGGATATCAATCTTGCCAAGGTCCTCGTTGATCGCTTTATGGACCTTCTTGAGTCCTTCTTCGTCTAAGACGTTGCAGGCATAGCCTTTCGCACACCCGCCCTCACGAACGATGGAAGAGGCAACGGCATCGGCTTTTTCTTTCGTCAAATCCAATACGGCGATCTTCGCGCCGCATTTTCCGAGGTCTTTCGCCATCTCGCCGCACAAGACGCCGCCGGCGCCCGTGATGACGATCACTTTGTTCTTCAAAGATTCGGGACGATTCATTTCTTTAGCTCCTTTTCGGCCATCTCAAAGAGGCCATTGATATAGGCGCAGCCAAGCGCCCGGTCATATAAGCCATATCCAGGCTTGCCATCTTCGCCGAAGATGTTCCTTCCATGGTCAGGACGAACGTAGCCGTCAAACCCATTCTCCACCAAGGCGGTGACGATCGCGGCCATATCAAGCGAAGCCCCTTTGGAGCAATGCCCCATCTCGACGAAGGAGTCTTTATCCCCCACAAAGAGGATGTTCCTTAAGTGAGCGAAATGAATCCTCCCCAGCTTCGCGTATTTCTCCGCCATATGGATGACGTTGTTCTTTCTGCCAGCCCCGAAGCTCCCGGTGCATAAAGTCAAGCCATTGTAAAGAGATGGCACCGCTTCAAACAGGCGATCCAGGTCTTCTTCATTAGAAACGATCCTTGGCAAGCCAAAGACGTCCCAGGGTGGATCATCCGGATGGATGGCCATCTTGATGTCGCACTCCTCGCAGACAGGCATGATCTCTTTTAGGAAATGGACGAGGTTCGCGAAGAGCTGTTCGTGGCTCACTTTGGAGTATTTCTCCAATAGGCCCTGCAGCTCCTCCGGGCCATAGGATTCGTCCCAGCCGGGGAGATGAAGGTTCTTAGGGTCGACTTTGAGGAAGTCTTCGTAGGAATAAGCAAGCGAATTGGAGCCATCCTCATTTTGGTGATGCATCGTGGTGCGGAGCCAGTCAAAGACGGGCATGAAGTTGTAGCAGACCACCTTGACGCCCGCTTCGGCGCAAAGCCGTAAGTTGTGTTTAAAGACCTCGATGTGCTTCTCACCAAGTTCGGTGCCAAGCTTGATCTCCTCCGACACCGGGATCGATTCGATGACCTCCATCGCCAATCCTTTTTCTTTGGCCAAGGCCTTTAAGCGTTCCAAGCTTTCTTTGTCCCACTTCTCGCCTGGCTTATAGGAATAGACCGAGGTGACCACCGTGGAGACATTGGGGATCTCGCGGATGTAAGTAAGGGGTATGGAGTCATTTTCGCCATACCAACGGAATCCAAGTTTCATCTTCTTTTTCTCCTGTCCCTTTTATCCTAAAGGGAGTCTTGTTATCTCTCAATTGCAAAAGAAATCTATTTTGTTTGCAAATACGATACTAGGCCATCTATGATGGGTGCATGTTCCAATTTGAGCATAACGGCCTATCCGCCGCCCATAAACTTGGTTTTGCCTCCTCGCCCAAAGATCAATTCGACAAACATATGCATCCTTTCTACGAGGTGGTGTATCTCCTTCAAGGCAACGTGACCTTCCACGTGGAGGAAGGATGCCGAAAGCTCAACGTCGGGGACGCCGTCTTCATCAAACCGGGCCAATACCATTTCGCCGACGTCGTCCGGGAAGAAACCTACGAACGTTACGTCTTCAAAATCGAGGAAGAGGAACTCGCCCCTTTGCTGATAAAACGCATCGCCTCCTACCCTTCTTTTTTCGAAGATTGCCGCGCCTTGCTCCCTTTGCTAAAAACGCTCGACGAAGAAAAAGGCGATGAAGAGGAACGCCATATCCTCATCTTGCTTCGCTTGGAGGAATTCCTTTTATCCCTCTCCAAAAAGGAAGGGGCGCCCATCAACAAATCCCATAGCCCTTTGGTTCAGAAGATCCTTTCTTACGTCGAGGAACATCTTCATGAGCCGTTAAGCCTTAAGACGATCGCAAGGAGGCTGAACTACTCCCCTTCTTACGTCGCAAAAAGCTTCCAAGATGAAATGAGGCTTCCTCTCATCTCCTATTTCCGAGCGAAAAAGGTCATGGCGGCAAACGCTTTGATGCGCCATGGCTATAAGGCGAAGGAAGCGGCGCTCACGATGGGGTTTGAAGATTATTCGACGTTCTACCGTTCCTACAAAAGGCTTTTCGGAAAACCGCCGAGCCAAAACGAATAGAAAAGCCACACCTTGCGATGTGGCTCGTTGTTTATTCGACTTCGACGTTTTTGATCATGAACTCGTTGCCTTGCTTAAGCACCGTGTTCTCCGAGTGGCATTTGGGACAGACCTTCGCGTATTGGATGGTGTCGTATTCCTCGCCGCAGTCGTTGCACTTGGTGATGGCTTTGAGAGGCTCGATCTTAAGGACGCTCCCCTTGAAGAGGTCGTCCTTTTTGACGAACCAGCTCCAGGCGTCGGTGAGGTAAGAAGGCACCACGCCAGAGACGGTCCCGACCGTCAAGGTGACGGAGCGGACCCTCCTTACGGGCGGCTTTTGCTTCTCGAAGACTTCATAGAGGGAGTCGACGACGCTGGTGATGAGCGAGAGTTCGTGCATTATTTGCTCTGCGCTCTCGCTTCTTTCTTAAGCTGGCGGTTGTGCTTCTTGATGGCGAAGACGCGCTTGATCATGTAAGGCAGCACCTTCTTCATCGTCTTCTCGCACGGGACGAGGTCACTGGCCTCGGGGATGTCGCGGGAGAGATGGATGGCGTCGAAGGCGCACTTGGTGGTGCAGATGCCGCAGCCGATGCACTTATTGGGATCGACGATGGAGGCACCGCAGCCCAAGCATCTCGCGGTCTCGATCTTCACCTGCTCTTCGGTGAGGCAAAGCCTCGCGTCATGGAAGCTCTTCTTCTGATCGATGGAGCCATCAAGGCCTTCTTCCTGGCGATCGCTATGATCGTAGGAATCTTTGTCGATGTAGATGTCTTCCTTGTCGAGAGCGATGAATTCCATCTTGTTGATGCCTTCGTCTCTGGAAGTGCCAGGATGCGCGATGCGGTGAAGCGCATCGGCGCCCATTTTGCCGGCCGCGATCGCGTCGATGACGAATTTGGGTCCGGTGTAAACGTCGCCGCCAACGACGATCTGCGGATCCTCGGTGCGGTAGGTGTATTTCTCGGCAAGCGGCGCGCCGTTTTTCGCGGTGGTCACTTTGGTGCCCTTCAAAAGATCGCCCCAGACGATGGCCTGGCCGATCGCGAAGATGATCTTCGAGGCCGGAACCTCGATGGTCTCCTCTTCGTTATAAAGCGGGCTGAATCTGCCGGTTTCCGGATCGATGGTTCTGGTGCAACGTTTGAAGACGATGCCAGAGACATGGCCCTTTTCGTCGACTTTGACTTCCTTCGGACCCCAGGAGGCGTTGATGGTGACGCCTTCTTCCTCGGCTTCGGATTGCTCCAATTTGGAGGCGGGCATGGTGTCGCGGGTCTCCAAGCAATACATCGAGACCTTCTTCGCGCCGAAACGGGTCGCGACTCTCGCGCAGTCGATGGCGACGTTGCCGCCACCCACGACCACGACGTCGCCGGTGAGCTTCTGCTTCTGGTTCTCGGCGGCTTTGGCCAAGAAGTCGACGGCGATCTCGGTGCCTTCGGCGGTGTCATTCAAGACACCCGGACGACGGCCACCCTGGCAGCCGATCGCGATGTAGAAGGCGCAATAACCCTGCTTCTTGAGTTCTTCGATGGTGATGTCTTTGCCGACCTCGACGCCGCATTTGATCTCGGCGCCAAGCTCCTTGATGATCTCGATTTCGGCATCGATGACGGCGCGTTCGAGCTTGTAGGAAGGAATGCCATAGCGGAGCATGCCGCCCGGCTCTTTGTGCTTTTCAAAGACGGTCGGACGATAGCCCTTGAGGGCGAGGTAGTAAGCGGCGCTTAAGCCAGCCGGGCCGGCGCCAATGATGGCGATCTTCTGCTTGAATTCGAAGTCTTCCGCGGCCGCCGGGATCTCTTTCTCGGGGATGAAGCGGGTCTTCGGGTCAAGGTCGCGCTCGGCCAAGAACTTCTTGACGGCGTCGATGGCGATGGCCTTATCGATGGTGCCGCGGGTACAGGCGTCTTCGCAGCGTTTGTTGCAGACGCGGCCGCAGATCGCGGGGAATGGGTTGTTCTTCTTAATGAGGGCCAAGGCTTCTTCGTAGCGGCCTTGGGCGGCGAGCTTCAAATAACCTTGGATGGCGATGTGGGCCGGGCAGGCGGTTTTGCAAGGAGCCGTACCGGTCGGATAGCAATTGACGCGGTTGGCGTCATTGTAATCTTCGGTCCACTTGTGGCGTCCCCACTTGGTGTTCGCGGGATCATCCATGCGTGGGTAGACGACTTCGCTCTTGTCTTTCTTGCAAAGCTTCTGGCCAAGGCGGACGGCGCCCGCAGGGCAATATTCGACGCAGCGGCCGCAGGCGACGCACTTGCTCTTTTCGACGTGGGCGACGAAGGAGGAGCGGGAAAGGTTCGGGGTGTTGAAGAGCTGGGAGGTGCGGAGGGCGTGGCAGACTTTGGGGTCGCAATTGCAGATCGCGATGATCTTGCCAGCGCCGTCATTGTTGGTGATCTGGTGGACGTAGCCGTTTTCCTCGGCCTTCTTCAAGATGCGGAGAGCCTCGGTCTTATCGATATAATGGGCTTTCTTGGTCTCGACGCAGTAGTCGGCCATGTCGCCGACGGCAAGGCACCAATCTTCCGCGTCACGCGCGCCACCGACGCCAAGGACCTCTTCGCACATCGTGCAAGAGCAGGCCGAAGCGGCGATGTGGCCTTCGTATTTGTCGAGCCAATAAGAGATGTGCTCGATGTCGATCGATTTGGATTCGTGGTCGATCGCCTTTTCGACGGGGATGACGTGCATGCCAATGCCAGCGCCTCCCGGCGGGATCATTTCGGTGAGGCCGTTAAGCGGATCGAAGGTCATGCGCTCAAAGAAGCGGGCGATCTCGGGATGCTCCTCGATCTGGTCGCGGCGCATGTTGGAGAATTCGGCGCTGCCCATGACGAAGCGCGGCAAAACGTATAAACGGGTTCTCGTGCCGTCTTCGTTTTTGCGGTAATGCCACTCGATGATGCCGGTATAACCCATGTGGTAGAGGGTATCTTCGAGCTCTTTGTCCGAAAGACCCATCTTCTTGGTCTTCTTCTTCATTTCCTCGAAGGTGTACTCTTTGCGGATGTCCATGGTGAGGCCAATCTCGGCTTCTTTGTCCGAAACAAAGGCCGCTAAGCCGTAATATTCCGGATCTTCGTAGTTGATCTTGCGGAATTTGCGGTCGGTGATCTTCTGGCCCAATTTCAAGATGATGGGGCGCTTTTCGCGCTTTTTGATTTCATCGAAATGAGGGGGCTCAACGTGAACGACGTCTTCAAATTTCATGGTCGTTTTTCCTTTCTCTTCTCTTTTGCAAAGCAAAAAGAGGTTCTTAGCGGGGTAATTCTACAGGAAGAGGAGTTTGTTAGGCAACGGCAACAGAACGTTTTGTTCGGAAAACAAAAAAGGATCAAGTGAACTTGACCCTTCTTGTGTGGTTTTATCTCGAGTTCGCGTTGGTCAGAGCAACCGTGACGGCGAAGGAATCCGGGAAGACTTGCTGGTTCACGGCCGCGAGTCCCTTGTCGAGGTGTCTCCGGAAATGGCCGTTGGTCCTCCACGTGTTGTCGAGGTTGAACGGCGGGTACAAGAGGCCGTCTGCCGAATCGAAATGGACTTCTTTGAGGACGCGGCCCAAACAGGCCTCGCAGACCGCGTTGATGTTGGATTGGCTCAAGCAGATGTTGGCTTTGCCATCGCCTTTAAGGAAATCCATCTTCTTGAGCATCAGGCCGATGCCTTTGAGCTTGATACCGGCATTGAGGCGGACGCTTATATGGTCCATTGCGACAGGGCCGTTGGGGCCAAGGATGGTTTTGGCGTCTGGGACGACGGCCATTTCAGGAAGGCTTTCTTTCACCATGTCGGAGATATAGGGCCTTCGAATGAAGAGCAGATAGCCTTTCACCTTAGAGGAGAAGAGGCCTTTCTTCATCG
>CAMGZU010000034.1 GCA_946183085.1 uncultured Erysipelotrichaceae bacterium
CCGGTTTCTGAGCTTCCTGTTCGTGCTTTTCATCGGCATAAACGAAGAGCTTCTTGCTGATGGAACGGCCAAGCGGGCCTTTCGGAAGCATGCCCCAGACGGAACGCTCAATGAGTTCGGTCGGGAATTCGCGAAGCATGACGCCCGAGGTGCGGGTGCGAAGACCGCCGTTGTAGCCAGAGACATTGTAGTAGTTCTTCTTGTGTTCGCTATCGCCGGTGAGCTTCACTTTGGAAGCATTGATGACGATGACGTAGTCTCCGCAGTCAACGTTCGGGGTGTAGGTGGGCTTGTCTTTGCCCATCAAGATGACGGCGACCTTGCTGGCAAGACGGCCGAGGGGGATGTTGGTGGCATCCACGACGAACCATTTGCGGGTGAGTTCAAGGGGCTTCGCCATAGTGGTTTGACGCTGCATAGTTTTCTCCTTAACGCAAGCTGATCCAATTGATCAGCGCGAGATGTATTATCCTCATAATCAATTACTCTTACAACAAACGAGTTTATTGTTTTCGTTATTTCATCGTGTTCATCGTTGTTTTTCTTTGTTTTTTGTGCGCTTTTTATCTTATTAAAAGTGACAAAATGCGCTTTTTCATCCCATTTAAATGCGCACTTTGCTAGACTAATGGCATGACATTGAAGGCGCTCCGCAAAAAGAAAGGCCTCACCCAAGAGGAGGCCGCCGAACTCACGGGCTTATCCCGCAGGGGCTATCAAAACCTCGAGCAGGGCAAATACAAAAAGGTATCGCAGACCTACCATTACGCGTTCACGCGCCTAGAAGAATATGATCGGCGCAGAGAAAGCAAAAAGGCCTTGGGCAAAGCGATGCTCCAAAAGACCTTAAGAGAAGCGATGCCCCATTACGATTTAAGTTTTGTCTACGTAATTGGGGATTACGCTTCCTCCCCTGCCCCGAATAGCAAGATCTCTTTGTTTATCGCTGAGCCAATCTCGAGGCTCGACCTACTCGCCTTCTTGCAGGAAGTCGAATCCTTGACGGGCAAAGAAGCGGAAGCCGAACTCCTAAAAGACCATTTGGATGAAAAGACATTAAAAGAGGTCTTAAGGCGCGGCGTGCGCGTTGCTGTATAAACTACTCCAAAGAGTGCTCGAGCAAAAACAACAAAGCTGCGACCAAGCCCGGCCAATAGGTTCCGGAATCGTCCAAAGCCGCAGTAAGAGGAACCACGCTGTTATTTCCGGCGGAACCACTCACCTTTCCGGCGATCGCGCTGACGTTTGCGATCGGAGCGCTCCACAAAAGCTCAGAAATCGTTTTGATGCCTTGGCCTGGAAAATACTTCTGCAACGGTTTCAATGCCGTAATGGTGGGGAAAAGAGCGTAATCGTCTTTCGCCCTGCCTTGGAAGTGGGAGGACAACTTTGCCTCCGTGACATTTGGCATCGTTTTTGGCGCTTCTTTCGTGAAATCGGAATAATCCGTTCGAAGATACCATTCGACGCCAAGCGAGGTGCTCATATCGTAATCATAGGCACACTGGGTCGCCAAAACGTATCCACCTTCGACAGGCTCGAACAAAAAACAATTCTCACTTGCGTAAATCGCGTTTTCCTTAGATGGATAATAGGTACGTTTAGAGAGCACGACGTTCCCGTCTTTGTTCTTGCCAAAGAAATCCCATGTTTTGACCGTTTCGCTGAGTGAGCCTCGCGAGAAAGCGAGGCGGTAGATATTTTCGTTTCCTTTGAAAAGAACACTACCTTCACCATCCCATTCGCAATAGGAGGCGGCATTCCCATTCAAGGCATAAAGCGTGGATATCGTTGTGGCAGCAGCGTTCTTATCGCCTAAAGCAAAAGAGAACTCGCCCCACATGGTAGTCTTCGCCGCGTTGGCAGCCATATAACCCGTTTCTTTAAAATAAAACCAATCTTCCCGCTTCGGGGATTTCAAACGGTGATGGTATTGAAAATCCATTCTCGATCTTTCTTTGATGACGATGGATTTCAAAAAATCATCGCGCTGCTTTGCATCAAAGCTTTCCGTTACGGCGAAATCGTCTTTCCCGGCAAGGGCATTATCATTTTTGGAGAAAGAATAAGAAAACCCCTTCGTCACATCCGGAAAGGAAGGCTCGGGGGTCGCATTGCCACAAGAGGCGAGAAGGAGGAAAGATGAGAATAAGCAGGCCAGGAATTGTCGTTTCATATGCCTTATCCAATATGACTATTCAACAATTGGCAAGCTTTTTCCCAAAGAAGGTTGAATCGTTTGGTTTTGAAACAGCCGTAGAAAAGGGAAAGAACCTTTAAATATGACTAAGCGTTCGCGACGTTGTGATAAACGGCCTGGACGTCTTCGGATTCATCAAGCTCGGCAAGCATGGCTTGGAAGTGCTTGAGATCGTCGCCCTGAAGCTCGACTTCTTCGTTGGCGAGCATGGTGTTTTCGGCGGTGTCGAATTCGGTGATGCCCATGTCGTTGAGGACCTTCTTGGCCTTTTCGAGGTCGGACGGGGTGACCTGGACTTCGATTTCGCCATCTTCGCAGGTGACGTTCTGGACGTCGACTTCGCCGAGGATGAGCGCTTCTTCGACTTCTTCGAGGTTGGTGCCAGCGAAATCGATGATGCCCATATACTGGAAGTTGTAGCTGACGGTGCCCATATGGCCGCCTTTGCGGGTGACGATGGTGCGGACGCCGACAAGAGCGCGGTTCACGTTGTCGGTGAGGGTATCGACGATGACGTAGCTGCCGCCCGGGCCAAAGAATTCATAACGGCCGGGGATGTAGCTGACGGTGTCGCCGCCCTTGGCTTTTTCGATGGCACGTTCAATGACGTCTTTCGGGCAGCTCTTACGATACTTTTCGATGGCGCTTCTTAAAGCGAGGTTGCTGTTCGGATCCGGCTCACCGCTCTTCGCGGCGGCGTAGATCTCTTTCGAGGCACGCATGTAGATCGCCGATTTGGCTTTCGCGGAGGCCGCCATGGCTGCGGCTCTGACTTCAAAATGTCTTCCCATGGATAAAATCTCCTGATTTTGCGTGAGTAATGATAGCACTCCTACCCGCGCGATAAAACGCTTTCTTATTCTTGGTCGAGGGGCAGGCGGTTAATGTAATTAAGCTTGTGTTTCTTCACAAAATTGAGATACCACTTGTCCTGCGAGGTGAGGATTTGGTCAATCGTATGGGCGTCCATCCCGATGATCGCCTTGCAGCCATGCTTTGAGACGATGTCCCAGAAAGGATGGCTTGGATAGGTATAGTCGTGATTGTCTTTGTATTTGGCCCAATGGGACTGGCCCATGTTGACTTCCAAGGGGACGCCAGTCTCCACGGAGGTCTTCGCAATCTCTTCGGCCGCCCAGATGGCAAGGTCATCCCACTTCCGATACCAAAGCAAGAAGAGATCGGGGTGAGCGGCATAGGCGAAAAGCCCGCTTCGCATGCCATCGGTCAAGTCATTGACATAACGGATGACGCTTTCTCTTTTATCGGGGAGATAGCCATAGCCAAAGCAGCGGTTGTTCAACAAGAAATTGTGTTGGCCAAGGATCAAATAATCGACCCGTTCCGCTATTAATTGCTCGTAATATTCCTTAAACGTATCTCCATACCACTCCGCTTCGAAGGCGAGGTGGACTTTGATCTTGTCTTTGTATTTCTCGGCCAAAGAACGGATGGATTTGCAATAGCCGTCGAGTTCGCTGTATTCGCCGCGCATCCCCGGATCGCTGACGCCCGGCAAAAAGATGTGGTCGGAGACGCCATAGATCTTCAAGCCGCGTTCGATCGCAGCTTGGATGAACTCTTCGTCCGTCCCATAAGCATGGCCACACCGCTCGGTGTGGGAATGATAGGTGTAATCAAGAAGCCCCTTACTCATAGATCACGTCCTCCAAATATAAGCCATCGGGATCGGCTTTGTACGGAATGATTTTGCGCTCTTTCGCTTCCAAGGCGGAACAAAGATCCTCCACCGTCCATTTGTGGTAGGCGCACTTAAAGGCGCTCCCCACCAAGATACGGACCATGTAGGTCATGAAGCCGTCCCCCAAGAAAGAGACTTCGCCATAACGTTTTGCTTCATCGATTTCGACGTCGATTTTATCGATCGTGCGGATGAAGCCGCCCACATCTTCGGGCTTGGTCGTGAAATTCTGGAAGTTGTGTTTGCCTAAGAACGAAGAGATTGCTTCTTTGAAAAGCGCGACGTCAAAGCCATCCAAAGGGAGTTGGGTGATCGTCCCTTGATGGAAGGGATCTTTTTGGCCCCACATGAATTTGTAACGGTAGACCTTCTTGATCGAGGAATGGCGGGCATCGAAGCCATCCTCCACTTCTTGGATGTCGAGGATGGTGATGTCTTTGGGAAGAAGGCGGTTGATGTTATGAAGGAAAAGGGTGGGATCCACGCCGATTGGGGAATCGCTATAGAAGGAGAAGCGCTGGCCGGTCGCATGGACGCCACGGTCGGTTCTTCCCGCCCCATGGATCACGATGTCTTCGCCATCGCCAAGCATCATGCTTAAGCACGATTCAATCTCGCCTTGGACCGAGCGAAAGAAGCTCTGGCGTTGGAAGCCATAGAACTCTTTGCCGTTATAGGCCACTTTCGCAAGATAAGTCGGCATATCAATGCACCTCAAGCGGGAACTTTAGGAACGAGGAGAACCTCGGGTCGACGGCAACCCAGATGAAGGCGGTCGCCAAAGCGACGACCAAGAAGAGGCAAAGGAAGTCATACCAATGCCATTTGAGCATGCGGTAACGCGTCCTTTTGCCGCGTGGGTCATACCCACGGCATTCCATCGCGTTGGCAAGTTCGTCGCTCCGCATGAAGGCCGAGACGAAAAGCGGGATGATCAACGAAGTCAAAGCGGCGATCCTTCTGGAGAGTTTGCCATGGGTGAAGGAGACGCCACGGCTTTCCTGCGCCTTCATGACGCGGGTCGTGTCTTCGAGAATCGTCGGGATGAAGCGAAGGGCGATCGAGATGGTCATCGCGATTTCGTGGGCCGGGAAATGAATGACCTTTAACGGGGTCATGTACCACTCCAAAGCAAACGTTAAGTCCAACGGTTTGGTGGACGAGGTGAGGATCATCGTGAGCTCGATCATCATGATGAGGCGGAGAAGGATCTTGCCTGCCTGGAGGAAAGAATCCCAATAGACCGTCCAATTCCATGCTTCGACGCGGAAAGCGATCGGGAAGGTGGGATTATTGGTCGGCATGATCGCGTAGATGAGAAGCAAGAAGATGATGACCATCCATAATGACTTCAAACTTCTTAAGATGGTCGTGATGCGGGTTCTGGTCATATAAAGCAAAACCGCGGCGATCACAAAGATGATGGCCTCCATCGTGAAGGTCATCGCCCAGGAGCCGTAATTCATGAAGACGCAGACCATCAGCAAAATGGTCGCGAGGATCTTCAAGCGGGGATCGAGCTTATGAACCGGCGAATTGTAGGGAACGTATTTGCCAAGGGTGAAGGTCATTTCTTTCCTCCCTTCTTGGCAATCAATTCACGCGAAAGCGATTCGAGGTCTTTGATCTTCTCCAAAGGAAGCGAGAAGCCTTTCGCATTGAGGTCTTTGACAAAACGATAGAGCAATGGGGTCTCCAAGGAGTATTGCTCAATGTCTTCTTGGAAGAGGGAAACAGGATCGGTGATCTTGGCGATCTTGCCATGGTCCATGACGATGACACGTTCCGCGTAATTCAAAACGAGATTCATGTCATGGGTGACGAGAATGACGGTCGTGCCTTCTTCGTGGACTTTCTTGAAGAGGTCCATCATCGCTTTTGCGCCGCGCGGGTCTAAGCCAGCGGTCGGCTCATCGACGACAAGGATCTTAGGGCGGACCGCCAAGATGCCGGCGATTGCGACGCGGCGCTTCTCGCCGCCAGAAAGCTCAAAAGGCGAACGCTGATAATAAGACTCGGGAATGCCAACCGAAGCCAAAGCTTTATGGGCTGCTTCTAAGGCCTCTTCAGGAGACATACCGAAGTTTTTCGGCGCAAAAGCCACATCTTTCTCTACGGTTTCTTCGAATAACTGGTATTCCGGGAACTGGAAAACAAGGCCGACCACGCCACGGACTTGGTAAAGCTTTTTGGAGCGTTTTTTCTTGTCGCTCGCATTGAGGAAGCCATTCACTTCCACCTCGCCTTGCGAGGGGTTCAAAAGCGCGTTGATGTGCTGGACCAAGGTGGATTTGCCACAGCCGGTTCTGCCGACCAACGCGGTGAAAGAACCATCATCGATCGTGAAAGAGATGCCGTTAAGCGCTTCGGAGGCCAAAGGCGTTTTCGGATTATACGTGTAAAAGACATCAGTGAACTTTACTGGCATAAGTAGTCCTCCAATGCCTCAAGGGTCTTGATGTTCTCGGGAACGGAGAAGCCCTGCCGCTTCAATTCGTTGATTAAGCCAGGGACGAAGGGGATATCAAGTTGGATGGAATGAAGCTCTTTTTCGTGGGAGAAAACCTCATTCGGCGTGCCTTGCAAGAAGGCCTTGCCATCGTTGATGACCAAAACCTCATCGGCCGAAGCGGCCTCTTCCACGTCATGCGTGATCGAGAGAATGGTGAGTTTGGGGTTCTCTTTGCGCATCTTGCTGACGATCGCGGCGATCTCCGCTTTGCCTTTTGGGTCAAGCATGGCCGTGGCTTCGTCGAAGATGACGAGGTCGGGCTTCATGGCAAGGACGCCCGCGATGGCGACGCGCTGCTTCTGGCCGCCCGAGAGCGATTCCGGCTCGCGGTTTAAGAATTCGCTCATGCCGGTCTCAGAAGCGTATTTTTCGATGATGGACTGCATCTTTTCGTGCGGGATGCAACGGTTTTCAAGCCCGAAGGCGATGTCATCGGCGACCGTCGAACCCACAAATTGGTTGTCCGGGTTTTGGAAGACGATCCCAACCCGCGAACGGATCTTCTCGATGCTTTCTTTTTCAAGAAGCATATCAAAAAGCTTCACCGTCCCGGTGTAGTCGGACAAAAGGCCCATCAGCACCTTGGCGATGGTCGATTTGCCGGAACCGTTATGGCCGATGATGGCGACGTAGTCCCCTTCTTTGACGCGGAAGGTGACGCCATTTAGGGCCGGAGAGTCGCTATCGTAGGCAAAAGCGAGGTTTTTAACTTCGACGACGTTCATTCTTATTGGGCGTTCACGGAGATGACGCGGCCGTTGTAACGGCGGTATTTGACGCCGCACATGTCGAAGATCCGGCGGGAGGCGGTCATCTCAACCGAGTCATGGTATTTGTCGTCGAGGTAGACGATTTCTTTGATTCCCGTTTGGACGATGGCTTTCGCGCATTCGTTGCAAGGGAAGAGGGTCACATAGACGGTGCAGCCTTTTAAGCCACCGCCATGCCTGGCGTTAAGGATGGCGTTAAATTCGGCGTGGCAGACGTAAAGGTACTTGGAGTCGAGGCCTTCGCCATGACCCCAGGGAATCTTGTCTTCGTCGATGCCGGCGGGCATGCCGTTATAGCCGATCGAAACGACCTTATGGTCCTGGTCGACGATGCAGGCGCCGACTTGGGTCGAGGGATCTTTCGAGCGCATGGCGGACATGACGGCAATCCCCATGAAATATTCTTCCCATTTGAGGTTATCGGTACGGTATTCAGGCATAATGGCACCTCCAAAACACGTATAGCATACGCGCACGCTCAAAAGAGTTCGAGCAAAAAAGAGAAAGCAAAGCTTTAGAGCTTGATGATGGCGGCTTCAAACGGCTTCAATTTGTTCACGAATTCGAAGTCGGTTCTGCCGACGTTGGAAAGAAGGACTTTCCCCTTCCTTCCGGCGAAGTCTTTTTCTAAGGACGCTTCCTTGCCGCTGAAGTTCAGGACAATCAAGAGGCATTGGCCATCCAATTTCCGGAAATATTGATATACGGGGTGCTTCGTTTTGATGGATTCGAAGGTTCCATCGATCAACGCCTCCTCTTCTTTTCTGAGGCGGAGAAGCTTCTTGTAATAGGCCAAAATGGAATCCGGATCCTCGGCCTCTTTCTTCGCGTTGATCTCCTTGAAATTGGGGTTCACCGGAAGCCAGGTTTGGCCTTGGGTCGAAGAGAACCCGGCGTTTGGGGAATCGTCCCACTGCATCGGGGTTCTCGCGTGGTCGCGGTTCAGCTGATTGATGAACTTCTCGATGAATCTCTTCGAGAAGATCTTATAGCCTTTCGCGACGTGGAAAATGCGGGTGCAGCAGACGTCTTTGTACTCTTCGTAGGTCTCAGGGCGCGGCAGATCCAACATGCCGATTTCCTCGCCTTGATAGATGAAGGGCGTGCCATGCAAAGTAAGGTTCAAGGTCGCGAGCATCTTGCCCGATTCCTTCCAGTATTTCTTCGGATCGCCAAAGCGGGTGATCGACCTTCTTTGGTCGTGGTTTTCGAGATAATTCGCGTTCCAGGCGCAGTTCTCTTGCCAGCCATAGATGATCTCCATGAACTTCTTGGGTTTGAAGCGCGGCGGGACCAAAGGGTTGTAGCTCTTATCGACGCCCATATGGTCGAATTGAAAGAACATATCGAGTTCATGCTCATCCAAGAAGCGGCGGCCGTTTTCGTAATCGACGTCGAAGGTCTCGCCGATCATCACGGCGTCCCTCTTTGAGAAAATGTCGTCATAGAGCTTACGGAGGATCTGGTGGTTCCCCTCCTTCATGAGGTAATGCTCAATGCCCCTTGCCGAGGCCGCGTGGCCTTTTCCGTCCTCCAGGCTCTCCTTGTAGATTTGGTTGATGACGTCGCAGCGGAAGCCATAAATCCCTTTGTCGAGCCAGAAGGTGATGATCTTTTCCACTTCTTCCAAGACCTTAGGATTGTGCCAATTAAGATCAGGCTGCTTCTCGCCATAGATATGGAGATACCAAAGACCCGCTTCTTTATCGAAGGTCCAGGCGGGACCGGTGAACATCGAGGTCCAGTTGTTGGGCGGAAGGGTGTTGTTCTTCTTCCCCTCCCTCCAATAGTAATAATCGTGATAGGGCGAATCCTTCTTCTTGGATTCGATGAACCACTTATGCTCGTCCGAGGTATGGTTGACCACGAGGTCCATGACGATGCGGATGTTCCGTTTCTTCGCTTCCTCAATCAAACGGTCCATATCCTCCATCGTGCCGTATTCCGGCAAGATGGACATATAGTCCGCGACGTCATAGCCCATATCATCAAGCGGGCTTTGATAGACTGGCGAAAGCCAAAGGATCTCGACCCCAAGGTCTTTGAGGTAGTCCAAACGGGAGATGATGCCGGGGATGTCGCCGACGCCATCGCCATTGCTATCCTGGAACGAACGCGGATAGATCTGATAGACGCTTGCGGAGCGCCAAAGTGGTTTCTGCTTCATGATTCCTTAGTATAACGCAAAAGGAAAACCCTGGGTTTCCCCAGGGCATAAATGAAGTAGAACTTCCGAACTTTAGTTGGCGCTCGCCTGCTTCGACTCTTCTTCGAGGGCGAGCCGAACGGTTTCTTCGCCAGATTGGAGGGCAAGTTCCAAGAAGGCTTCATAGTCTTCTTTGTCGATCTTCTTGACCTGTTCTTCGTCCTGCCAATCCATACGTTAATTGAAATGGAAGACGGGGGTTTGGGCAAGAGGATAGTTTTTTACACTGTAAAAAGGCGAGCGAAAACCAAGGATATCATCAAGCGGCGACAGGGCGGATTTTCACAATAGCATCCCCAATCTCTGCTTTGGCATTTCGAATGTCGATGTCCGATTGGAGATTCAGGAAATAGTTTTCGCTCACGCCAAAATAACGGCCCAGGCGAATGGAGGTGTCGGCGGTGATCTTCCTTCTGTCGTGAAGGATGTCTTGAATACGAGAGACGGGGACATCAATGTCGTTAGCGAGACGATAGGCAGAAATACCCAAAGGAAGCATGAACTCTTCCTTAAGGATTTCGCTCATTTTGGGCGTTTCGATTTTGTTCATCTTTCCCCTCCTTTAATGGTAGTCAATGATTTCGACGTCCTCGTAGTCGCTTCCGCCTGAGCGCGGAACAAATACGATTCGCCATTGATCGTTGATGCGGATACTCCATTGCCCTTCACGATCGCCGTGAAGCGCTTCAAGACGATTTGCTGGTGGAACCTTTAAGTCGGACAAGGTTTCCGCCGCGTCGATCATCATGAGTTTGCGCAATGCAACTTTTGCGATGGTGTGAGGGATTCGTTTGACGAATTCCTGACGAAATATCTTCGCCGTGTCCTTGTCGTTGAAACTCTTGATCATCTAAATTATACCCGTTTCTCGTGTATATGCAACACGTTCATATTCGCAGAATGAAAACGCGGTGCCTCTAAGATATTTTTAGCACAAAACCAAGGCGTGAGAGATTTTTCTATTTATAGAAGCGATATCGCAATAATCAAACCGACGATCAAAACAGCCATCACGCCAAAGAAGATCGCCCAGCCCAATGGGAAGCTTGGCTTTAGTTCTTTTTGGTCTTCTTCGCTTAGCTGCGAGAGGTCAATTTTCGGTTCTTCTTCCTTATTGGCCATGCTTATCGTTTCCTTGGTTGCCGCGCGCATTGCCGAAGCGTCTCGCGAAGATCAAAAGCCAGGATAGCAGGAAAGAGTTCACGAGGATATTGACCGAAGTCGTGACGACGAGGCAAAGGGCGATGGTGAAATAGGAGAGGGTGCTGGGTTTGCCCGCCAGAACGTGGAAATAGAAATAGAGGGCGCCCGCATTGGCGAAGATGCCGAGCGCGATCTCGCAGACCGTCGCAATCAAAGACACCTCATTGGGCGAAGGGATATCCGGATAGTCCAAGATGCTCTTTTGGAAATACCGGTTCGTGAAATAAAGGCCAATCGAAATGCCGACATCTAACGCGGCGATGATGCTTAAGATGACGGGCTTAGCCCAGACGGCCGTATCGCCCAAACGCGAATCGAAATAATCCGTGCCATAGAAGCCAAAGGCCAAGGCTCCTAATAAGAGCAGCAAGACCACATAGATCGCGATGGGGAAGCGCATCGCCCTCCTCCACCGCTTGGTGAGGAAAAGAAGGCACCAGGGGAGGATGCCCCAAAGGATGGCCATGACCGTGTAGAAGGGATTGAAGACGCCGGTTGGGTATAAAAGCGCGCCCAATAGATCGCTCCCGCCGCCGATAATCGCGCCATAAAGAGGCCCCAAAGCAAGGGAGCCGAACATGATGACGGCCGGCGCAAAAGAAACCTGAACAAAACGGAGGAAAGGGATGCCGCTTAGCTTAGCAAAGATCGTGGCCAAGGTGGCCAAGACCATCAAAAACGCGCTCAGCGTGATCTTTTGGATTTCGGAATAACGACTTTTCATAGACTGCTTATTCGCCCGAGGCTTTGATGCCTTCGCGTTTGGCGTTGGCCACGCGCTTCTTCATGTCGCGCTCTTTGATGGCGTTCCGCTTATCGTGAAGCTTCTTGCCCTCGGCCAGGGCGATCTCGACTTTGGCGTAGCCATGCTGCAAGAAGACTTTCGTCGGGACGCAGGTCATGCTCTCGCCTTTTAGATTGCGAACATAACGGTTGATCTCGGAACGGTGCAAGAGCAATTTCCGGTCGCGGAGATGGTCGACGTTATAAATCGTGCCCTCTTTATAAGGCGCGATGTGCATATTTGCAAGGAAGGCCTCGCCATCCTTGAAATAAACATAAGAATCCGCGAGGGAGGCATTGCCCGAACGGAGGGATTTGATCTCGGTGCCGGTCAAGACGATGCCCGCGGTGATGAAGTCAGAAAGAAAATAGAGAAAACGCGCTTTGCGGTTCTCCAATAAAACTCCTTCTCCCTTACGCTTCGCCATCGAAAAGACTCCTTAGAAAGAGAAGGAAATGGTCGCCTTGGTCTCGCTCACTTCGTCAAAGCTCATGTTGACGTTGATGGACTGGCCGTTATTGAATCTCGTCTTGTTCACGAAATACTTGGAGTATTTGGATGGGGCAAAGGTGTCCCCGGTTTCAAAGAGGCAGCTGTTGTCCGCAAGATGAGAGCCGGAGCCGGTGCTCGTCTGCCTGAAGTCCTTCTTCGCCGCCGCGTCGATCAAAGAGATGAGCGAATAGTTCACGTTGGTGCGTTCCGCGTCTTTGAAACAGTTGCTCGCCGCGACTTGATAGGCATACTTGGCGTCATCAAGCTCGGTCGGGTTCTTCTCGGTCCAATAGCTCCACTTGGAGCTCGACCCATAAAGGGAGATGCGGATCAAACGGGCGTCGATGTGCCACATGCGGACGCCAAAGGTCGTCATGCCTTTGATGCGGCCGCTATAACGGGTCACCGAGTCAAGGTAATTGAGGTCGGTCGGCGTGTAGAGCTCCAGCAAAAGGAATTCATCGAAGGCGGTGCCATTAAAGGAGCCCGCCGGCACCA
>CAMGZU010000035.1 GCA_946183085.1 uncultured Erysipelotrichaceae bacterium
ACGATGAGGATTTCGATGACGATGACTTCGGCTCCAAATCGCGGAGCAGCTTCGACAAGAGCGTCCCCCTCATAAACGCCCTAGGCCAGCGCTTCCCCTTCCGCAAAGTCGCCGCCCTCGACATCGGGCGCGAAACCTATCTCATCTTGAACCCGCAATTCCGCATCCCGGGCTTCGACGCGGACGACGCCCTCGTCTATCAAGTCGCCTTAAGCGACGATGATGAACACCTCGACCTCATTTTGGACGATGACATTGCCTCCGAAGTCTTCGATGAATACAACCGTATGCTCGATTCCAACATCGGCGGCCACTATGACGACGATGACGACCTCTTCTAAGGAGAAAGACGATGCCAAAGACCATAACCCTTTATGATCAAGACGGGAACGAAACCGTTTTCCGCCAACACTTTGAAACGACGATCCGCGGGAAGAATTACGTCATCTTCACCATCGTCGGCAAAGAAGAAGAAGGCGGCTTCGTTTTCCAAGCCACCCCGACCGGCCCTGACACCTATAATTACCAAATCGTGACGGATAACGACCTCGTCGCCGAGGTCTTCGTTCGCTTCAAAAAAGAAGATGACGAATCTGAGGACGAGGACGATGGTGCCGTTTACGTTCCAGACCGTCTTTATGTCCCTTATGAAATCGACGTCGAAGGCGGCCCAGTGGGACTCCCCGACTCCCTCCATTTCATCGGATCCATGCGCTTCCATGGCGATCAATACCTCATCTGCGTCATGGCCTACGATTCCGGCGGCTTACCGAAAGGCACCCCCGTCGTTTTGGAGTGCTTCGAAAAAAATCGTGGCTATAATCAGGACGAATACCGTTTCGAGCTCGTCGAGGATTACAACCTCGTGCAGCAAATCGTTGACGCCTATCAAAAAGTGGATCGTTCCGAACTGGAGCATTTCGAAAGAGAGACCGGGGAATATGGCGAGACCAACGATGGCGACGTGCTTCCTTTGGAAGACGAAAACGGCAGGCTTTGGAAGATGGCGCAGGCCGCCTGCATCGATTTGGGGCCGCAGAAATACTTCTTGGAGACCCCGGGCTTCGAAGTCCCCGGAAACGATGGGACCGGCGCTTGGATCTATGCGCTCCGCCGCAACGCAAAAGGCAACCGCTTCCTTGAGATGGTGGATGACCCCGTGATCAGCCGCAAGGTCTTCTCCGAATACCATCGGCTTTGCGATGCGGGATTGGGCTTAGACAAAGGAAGCCGCGGCGACGATGACGACCTCTTTTAAAAGAAAGGCAAACTATGAGACTAAGACTTTGCGAACGATGCGGTGAGGCTCTTTCGGAGAACCATGGCGTTTTATCCTGCAAATACTGCGGGGCGACCTATGACAAAGAAGACGAAGCTCTCGCCTTGGAAAACCTGATCGAAGAGAAGAAGCAGGAGGCTTTGGCCAACCGCAAACGCGTCCTTTGGGACGAAACCCACAAGAAATACCCATCCGAACGGGCGATCGTAAAAGCCGCCGAAAGTGTCCGCGAGATGAATCCGGACGACCCGTTGGCCCTTTTTTACATCGCCGTTCATAAGAAAGACAAAGGCGATCTCCACCATTTCCTCTCCGAAACCGAGACCGTCGAATCGATCGCCAAAGACGTCGTCCGCTTCATGATGGAATCCGTCGATCCCGAAGACGTCTTGCCCCTAAAGACCTTCATTGAGAAACACTTTGCCGGCGACGATTACACGAAGATGATGACCGACCTCGAAAACGAGGCGGAAGAGCTCGAGGATGGGACCTACATGACCTCAATCCCCCGCGACGTCTTCGTCGCCTATTCCTCGAAGGACATGGATAAGGTCAACGAGATGGTCGCCTATCTCGAGGAGAACGACCAGTCTTGCTTCTGCGCGCTCCGTAACCTGAGGCATGGCAAAGGCTCGGTCGAGAACTACGAGCACGCGATCGAAGACGCGATGAAGCATTGCCGCGTCTTCCTGCTCCTTTCCAGCGAGAACTCGAGGTCGCTCCGCTGCGAGACCTTAAAGCACGAGATCCCCTATCTTTTGGACAATCTTCCGAACATCCACCGCATCCATTTCCGCTTGGACGATGGCATCACCAAGCCTGGCGCGCAGGTTCTCTTAAGAGAATTTGATAACGGCCAAGAATGGTGCCGCACCAAAGAAGACCTCATCGAGCGCTTGATCGCCGCGAAACGCAAGAAGACCGCGCCGAAACAGGAAGCCATCTCAGTCCCCGAGCCGGAAGAAGAAATCGATGAGGGGCCATCCAAAGTCGTCGTCATCGACAAAAAAGACCCGACCGTCCTCTTCACGGGCGATACCTTATTGAGTTACACCGGCACGGCGAAACGCATCCGGATCGAAGGATTCACCCAAGTGGAGCGCTCCGCCTTCAAAGATGCGCCCTACCTCGAAGAAATCGATACGGGCAGCCTCAAGACATTGAAGCCCTTCGCCATCGATGGGGCGATGAAGCTCAAACATTTCCATATCGGAAGGGCCTTAGAAGAAATCGGGAGCGGCTGCTTCGCCCGCTGCCCCGAGCTCGAGGAATTCACCAGCGACTCCGACGATTTTGAAATCGATCGCGGCGGCCTCGTCCAAGACATCATCTTCTTCCGTTATCCGCCAAAGGCGAAAGGCAGCAGCTACCGCATCTCCCATGGCATCGACGAGATCGACGTCGGCGCATTCTCGGGTTGCGAGAATCTGAAATCCGTCTCGATCCCTAGCTCCGTGATCTCCATCGGCAACGGCGCTTTCTCCAAGTGCCCGCTTCTCAATGACGTCTTCGTCCCCGATTCTGTGGTGATGATGGGCAAAAACGTCTTCGCCCAATGCCCGAGCCTCACGATTCGAGTGCAGCCAGACTTTCTGCCTGGGAGCTGGAATCCTTCCTTCGCGGGCGGAGCGCTCGTAAGTTACGGCGCAAAAAAGTAAAAACGATGCCACCGAGTTGCTTCGGTGGCATTTTCTTCTTTAACGCCAACTCTTTTGGATCTCTAAGGCTTTCGCGTGGCCCTTTTCAGCGGCCTTGTCCAACCAATAACGGGCTTGTTTTTCGTCGATCTGCGTGACGCCTCTTCCAAAACGGTAATAAAGGTAGAGGTCAAACATCGCGGTCGCCTTGCCGCCTTCTGCGGCTCTTTTAACAAGTTCAAGGCCGCGGCTTGGGTTGGCGAAACCTTCTTTGTTCTCGCAATAAAGAACGCCAAGGTTCAGCATTGCGGACACCGATCCTTCTTCGATGGCTTCTTCGTAAAACTCCACCGCTTTTTTCAGATTCTTCTCCGTGCCGTGACCAAACTCATAGCAAAGCCCCATATTGAAAAGCCCAGGAGCGGTCTTTTTGCCGTTGGTCGAACGCTGGAAATAGAAGAAGGCCTTGTCATAATCCTCCGGAACATCGACGCCTTTGTGATAAAGGTCGCCAAGATAGAGACAGGCGTCCGCATGGTTTTTCTCCGCGGCCTTCGTAAGCCAATGGACCGCTTTGCTTATGTCTTTGGCGACGTCTTTGCCATAGAGATAGCAACTCCCCAGCTCACATTGGGCCGAAGTAAGGCCTCCCTCAGCGGCTTGTTGGAGGTATTTGATGCCAAGCGACGCATTTTTGGTCGCCCCAAAAGACCCGAAAAGACAGCGAAGCCCAAAGTTTTTCTTCGCCACGAGACTTCCGCCGTCCGCGGCCTTCTTCATCCATTCGTTCCCTTTTGCGAGGTCCTTTGTGGTCCCTATTCCGCTGCTATAGCAGATCGCGAGTTCGTTCATCGCGTCGACGTGGCCCTTCTCGGCGGCTTTCAAATAGAAAGAGAACGATTTCTTTTCGTCTTTCTCGACGCCTTCGCCATCGCGATAACAAGTCCCGAGTTCGTAGGAGGCGGAGGCGTGGCCGCCATCGGAGGCTTCTAAGAGATATTTGATGCCAAGAGATTGGTCTTTGGCCATTCCAAGGTTTCCGTTGAGGCAACGCATGCCGAGGTTCTTTTTCGCGACGAGGCTCCCGCCATCCGCGGCCTTCTTGAGCCATTCGTTCCCTTTGGCGAGGTCTTTTTCTGTTCCTTGGCCGTTGGTATAGCAAAGTCCGACCTCATTCATCGCGGCGACGTGGCCCGCTTCCGCGGCTTTTTTAAACCAAGAGAAGGCCTCTTGATAATCGATGGGAACGCTGCGGCCATAGTAATAGGTGGTGCCGCATTGATACATCGACCTCGGGCGGCCTTTTTTGCCAAGAGACAAAAGCAGCGGGAGGGCTTTTTCGTATTTCTTGTCTTTGTAGAGTTGCAGGGCCTCCTCTTCGAGAGCGTCATCTTCTTTGGAAGACGAAGTCGGCTTTGGTTCAACTGGTTTTGGCTGCTCTACCGGTTTTGGGGCGGCTTTCTTCGGATGGAGATAGCCATCGATGCGGATCAAAAGATCTTCTTCGTCGCGGCAATATTC
The DNA here is from genome assembly GCA_946183085.1 of uncultured Erysipelotrichaceae bacterium. Classification (GTDB taxonomy): domain Bacteria; phylum Bacillota_I; class Bacilli_A; order RFN20; family CAG-826; genus Alloenteromonas. Next base: position 4,438 of record CAMGZU010000035.1, read on the forward strand.
CTGCTCGGGGAAGGCTTCCTTTAAGGTACGCTTCACCATGAAGGGCGTGCGGGGCGAATAATCGTCCAGCAAGAATTCGACGCGCGGCATGTTGGGCCGCTCGGCGATCAAATGAGGAAGTTCGACTTTGAGGGCGTCGCAACTCACCGAACGGGAGGCGTTTGAGGAAAGATAGAGGAAGACCTTGCAATGGGCCATCGCGTTGTAGATCTCTTCGAGATAGTTCTCCTGCGCGCCTTTGCCATGCCGGAGGTTGCGGAAGGCGGCAAAGGTAACGAAGCCATTCTCTTCCAAGAGATCCATGACTTCCAAAACCTTCGGCATATCCGCGCTGGAATAGGCCAAGAAGACATCGCGGGGCAAACCCGTTTCATAAACGCCTTCTTCGAGCTTGGCGGCTTCTTCTTCCGCTTTGGTGAGATGCTCGGTCTTTTCTTTCCCTTCGAAGTGTTTGTCAATGAAAGAGACGAAGGCGCCGATCGACCTTGGATTTAACGATGGCAAAAGCCAACGATAGGCTTCTTCGGCGACAACATGGTTTGCTTCTTCCTCGGCGAGGAAGCGATTTAATTCATAGGGGTCGTCATCGTGAGAAAGGAGATAGAGCTTTGCGAGATAGTCGTCTGGATGAATCTCCAAGACCCTTCTTGCGGATTCCACCACTTTCTGCTTGCTCGGGTATTTGGCGTGGCTCGCTTCATAGAGAAGCCTTCTTGAAGCGGCAAGCTTCTCCATCTTCGCCTCGCCTAAGATGGTGGCAAGGCCTTCGAATAAAGCGTCATGGTTCTCTTCGTAGATCGAACCGCAGTGTCTGCAGACGAAATGATCGCCTTCTTTGATTAAAGGCTCGCCGCAATTATCGCAAAGCAAAGACATCAAACTCATTTGGTTCAGTTTACCACAAGTAAATCTATGGCTAATTAGGTATTATATTAATAATCATTTTGTTAAGGAGATATTTATGGTTTCAAACGCCTCTCTTAAGGAAGAATCAGAGCAAGCCCTTCGAAAGGGCCTCGACTTGTACGGCAAAAAGCAATTTGAAGAAGCCGTCGCCGAATATAGAAAGGCGGCGGAGCTGGGGAACGCGGATGCCCAATTCTGCCTTGGCGTCTGCTACGAGGCCAGCCGAGGAGTCGACCAGGACTACGCGGAGGCCGCCCGGTGGTTCAAGATGGCGGCGGAACAGGGGGTCGCAGGCGCCCAATACGCTCTCGGCGTCAACTACCACAACGGCCTAGGGGTCGAACAGGACGACACGGAGGCCGCCCGGTGGTTCAAGATGGCGGCGGAGCAGGGGGTCGCGGACGCTCAATACGAGATCGGCTACTGCTACGAAAATGGAAAAGGGGTCAACTGCGATTACGCGGAAGGGGTACGTTGGTTTAAGAAAGGGGCGGATCAAGGAAACGCGAAGGCCCAATACGGCCTTGGCGCTTGCTACCAAGACGGCCACGGAGTCGACCAAGACTACGCGGAGGCCGCCCGGTGGTATAGGAAGGCGGCGGAACAAGGCCATGCGGGCGCCCAAACCAACCTAGGCGTCTATTACTACTTGGGACAAGGAGTCGCCGAGGACAAAACGGAGGCCGCCCGGTGGTTCAAGATGGCGGCGGAGCAGGGGGAGGCACACGCCCAAGTCGGTCTTGGCGTCTGCTACGAGGGCGGCTTTGGAGTCGCTCAGGACTACGCGGAGGCCGCCCATTGGTATAAAAAAGCCGCGGAGCAAGGCGATGAGGCCGCCGAAAAGGCATTAAAAAATCTTCCCAAAGAATATCGGAAATAATCCGTGAGACACATCACCATCCAAACCAAAATCGGTTCCTTTACCGGAAACGAAAGGGAACATTGCCAAGAGTTTTTGGGCATCCCCTATTCCAAAGCGGAACGCTTCGAATACGCGAGCTTGATCGATTCCTATGGCGAATGCGACGCGACGAAGAAAGGCCCCGCTTCCATGCAGAAAAGAGCCTGGGCCGAATTCGAGCATCTTGAGATCCCCGAACGCGCCTTCTACCACAAAGAATTCCGCCAGAACATCGAGTTCACTTATGATGAGGGAACCCTTCGTCTCAATCTTTATCGCCCCAAAGGCGAAGGCAAATTCCCCGTCATCGTCTATTTCCATGGCGGCGGCTTTGACTCTGGTTCCATCAACGAATCGCCTTTTGATGGCGAAGGCTTGGCCAAACGCGGCTGCCTCGTGATCTTCGCCTCCTACCGCGTTGGGGTCTTCGGCTACTTCACCCACGAAGACATCCAAAAGAGATATGGGCGCGATGGCAACTTCGGCTTAGACGACATGGCCAAGGCTTTGGAATGGACGAAGAAGAACGTCGAATGCTTTGGTGGTGATGCCAACAACATCACCGTCATGGGCCAATCGGCGGGAGCGATGTCGATCCAATACCTTTTGACCTCCAAGAAAGCCGATGGCTTGTTTGAGAAAGCCATCATGATGTCCGGCGCGGGCCTTTTCCCCAAATTCTCTTTGCCAAAACCTTCTTCCGAGACCAGGTCCTATTGGCTCGAAGTCATGGAAATCGCCGGCTGCAAGACCTTTGAAGAAATCCAAAAGATCCCCGCGAAAGACCTTCTTGCCGCGGTTGAGGTCCAAAAGGGCAAACGCAAAGACAACACCTACAACACGATGCCGGTGATCGATGGCTATCTCCTAGAAGAAAGCATCGACCAAGGAATCAAGCATCCAAGGGAACTGCCGCTCATCATTGGTTATACCAATAACGACATGTTCACCTTCCTCCTCGCCCACATTGCGAAGAAATACGCGAAGAAACACGGGGCTTATCTTTATTATTTTGACATCGACGCGAAAGGCGACGACAACCAAGCCTTCCACTCCGCCGACCTCCGTTATGCTTTCGGGACTTTAGGCGACTCTTGGAGGCCATATGACGAGAATGACCGCAAAGCCTCGGAACTCATGATGGATTATTTCGCTCATTTCGCCTTGACGGGCGACCCCAACCATGAAGGCGCGCCCCGTTGGGAAAAATATAAGAACAAGCCGCTTTGCTTCAAAGATGGCGAAACCAAGATGGGCAAAGACCAGACCTTCAAGTTATTGAAGAACACGCTCAAAGGGGATCCGAAATAATGAAATGGAACCATGATTTCGTCTTGACGGGCAAAGGCACCGCCCACCGCGTCTACACCGCGGATGACATCGAAGCCCGTTTTGACTTTTTGGACCACATGCTCCGCGTCGCGATCGTCAAAAAAGACGTTCGCCTTTTCCCGACCTTCACCGTCTCCCCCGGCACAAGCGTCATGCCAAGGCATGGCCGCCACAAGATGTCCTTGGTTGGCTTAAACACCAATCCGCAGGGCGAGGAGATCAAAATCGATGACGTCTCCATCGAAATCGATCCCCACAATCTCCGCATCACCTACAAAAAAGATGGCAAGATCCTTTTCCAAGATCGCGAAGGCCTCGCCTATAACCTAGATGGTGAACTCGGAAGAGGGGCTTACCACTACGTCTCCCGCGAAGAAGGCGAGAAGATCTTTGGCCTAGGCGATAAAACCGGCGACGTCAACAAAGCGGGCAGACGCTTCAAGATGGAGACCTTTGACACGATGGGCTTCGACGCCAATTCGAGCGATCCCCTCTATAAGCAGGTCCCCTTCTACATCTGCGAGAACTCCGTCGGCTCCTATGGCCTTTATTACGACACCTATTCGAGCGGCGAATTCGATTTCGGCAGAGAGCACAACAACTACTACCAACATTACAAATACGCCCATTTTGAGGCGGACGCTTTGGTCTATTACGTGATCTTTGGCTCAACGAAAGAGATTCTTTCGCGCTTCTTGCATCTCACGGGCAAAGCCGCCCTCCCACCCAAATGGAGCTTCTCCTATTGCGGCTCCACCATGGCCTATACCGATGCGCCCGATAGCGAGAAACAGCTCCGCAACTTCCTCTCGCTCATCCAAAAATACGATTTGGATTGCGGAGGGTTCTATCTTTCCTCTGGCTACACGCAGATCGGCGACAAGCGCTGCGTCTTCCATTGGAACAAAGAGAAGATCCCCGACCCCAAGAAGCTCGCTGAGGACTTCGAAAAAGCAGGAATCCATTTCCTGCCAAACGTCAAACCCGCTTTCTTAAAAGAACACCCTCTTTATAAGAGCATCGCCGAGAAGGGCTGGTTCCTCCATTATTCGGATGGGACGCCCGCCACCTTCCCCTTCTGGGGCGGGGAAGCCTCTTATCTCGATTTCACCAATGACGACGCCTCCTCCTTCTGGACCGACTGCGTCAAAAAGAATCTGGTGGATCTCGGCTACGAATCCATTTGGAACGACAACAACGAATACGACGTCCACGACGAAGACATCTGGTGCGAAGGCTTTGGCGATCCCATCCAAGCCAAGCGCATCCGTCCTTTGTTCCCGCTTCTTATGACAAGAGCCTCGCGTGACGCAATCGATAGCGATGAGCGCGTCATGGCGGTCTCCCGTTCTGGCGTGGCGGGGCAGGAGCGTTACGCCCAAACCTGGACCGGCGACAACCGGACCTCTTGGGAGGATTTCCGCGGCAATCACAAGATGGCGATGACGATGGCTTTAAGCGGCTATCGCTTCTTTGGCCAAGATATCGGCGGCTTTGCCGGCCCCCGCCCGGACCAAGAGCTTTTCCTCCGTTGGATCCAATATGGGATCTTCACCCCGCGCTTCACGCTTCATTCATGGAACGAAGATGGCTCCTCCAATATGCCTTGGCTTTATCCAGAGCTCATCGAAGAGGTTAAGAAACTCTTCGCGTTAAGAGAGCATCTGATTCCCTACATCTTCTCCGAGGCCAACAAAGCGGTCGACCAATACAAGGCGCTTATCCGCCCGGTCTTCTTAGAAGAGCCTGGCTTCGACGTCGAAAGCGACGAATTCTTCTTAGGCGGCGAACTCCTCGCCTGCCCCGTTTTTGATAAGGGCAAAGACTCCGTCGAGGTCACCCTCCCCAAAGGGAAGTGGTATCGGGGCGAAGAAGTCTACGAAGGAAAGCTGACCGTGCCTGCCCCGGTGCATGGCCTCCCCGTCTATTTCTTAAAAGCCGGGACCATCATCCCAACCAAAGAGGGGCTTGAGGTCTACGCGTTAGAAGAAGGCGAATTCAAATACCGTTATTACGACGACGAATCCCTCAAGAACCGTCATCGGACCTTGAAGGTCAGCTGCCGGAAAGGCTACGTCAAAGTAAGCGGGGTCCTTGAAGGAGAAGGAATCATCCTTCATGACGCTTGGCATCGACCCCTGAAATAAAAAAAGAAGGCACCCGTTGCGGTGCCTTCCTTTCGTTTTTCGCTTATAAGAGCAAGAAGCCCATGAAGTAAAGAAGCGGCGCGGTGAAGCTCGTCGCGATGGTCGCGACCATCTGCCATTCAAAGGCGGCTCCGGTGCTGACCCAGCCATAGATGGTCATGCCAGGGGCGACCAAGAGGATGAGGGCGGTGAGGGCGAGAAGGAAGCTCTTTTTGCCAACAAGGGCGGCGATGACCGCGATGAGGGCGAACAAGAGGTTGACGCCATGGCCGAGCATCGTGCCGAAGCGCGAGAGATTCTCCTGGCCTTCCACGACGTGGATCCAGCCCACTTCGTTGAAATATTTGATGGTGTCGATGACGTTGGGGAGCGCGGCCGTGACGAGCATGACGGCGGCGACGATCAATAAGATGCGTCCGATTGCTTTGGCCATAGGGAAACCTCCGGAATTAAGGTTAGTATACTATCTCTTTCTTTGCCTTTGACAAGAAAAAAAGCGTCCATCTTTTGGGACAGCCGCTCATTCGTGGAGTTTGTAATCTTTGTCTTCGTCGATGATGCTAAGCATGATGCGCGCTATCGTGGGATCGAATTGGGTGCCGGAGTTTCGCTCAATCTCGGCGCGGATCTGCGCTTGGGTGAGGAGGGCGCGGTAGCTGCGGTTGCTGCTCATCGCGTCGTAAGCATCCGCCATCCCGATGATGCGGGCCTCCAAAGGGATGTTGTTGGCCAATAAACCATCGGGATAGCCTTTGCCGTCAAAGCGCTCATGGTGCCATTTGGCCCCGATCGCAAGACGCGGCCTCTCAATGATCTTGTCGAGGATCTCTTTGCCTTTGCTCGGGTGAGTCTTGATGACTTCGTATTCTTCGGGGGTCAAACGGCCCGCTTTGTTTAAGATGGCGTCTGGGATGGCGAGTTTCCCGATGTCATGGAGCAAAGCCATCTGCTCGATCTCTTCGATCTGCTCTTTGGAGAGGCCAAGCCGCTCAGCGATCATCTTCGAATACTTGGCGACGCGGGTCGAATGGCCGCCGGTATAAATATCCCTGGCGTCAATCGCGGTCGCGAAGGAAGCGATCATCTGATTGAGGAAGATACGCTCTCTTTTGACGACGTGGTCGGTGTAGCCAAATTCGTACGTCATGAAGATCATGAGGATCGAGATGGTGTTCACCAAAGTCGTGAGTGAAATGCCATAGAAGAAGAGCTGTACCACCATCGCCCCAATCGGGAGCAATTCGAGCATCAAAAACTCGATGCGTTCCAAGAAATGAAGGTATTTCCAATTCCTCAGGGTCATGAAAATGATGACCAAGGCGATCGATTCATTTAAGGCGATCATCACCCAGTAATTGTCGAGGCGGAAATAATGGTTGGTCGCGTCGAAGTCGTAATAGAAGCGGAATGGGCGCGACAAGATCAATAAGACGATGCTCGCGGCCAAAAGGAAATAAACGATGATCCGCTCGGACCGGCAATTGGGCCCGCCATTCTCTTTGATGACCGTCGCGATGAAATGGAAGACGAAGAAAAATAAGAACAGGTTATGAAGGAAGACGGTGAGATTGGCGACGCGGACGATGACGAAGGCCGCCTGGGACTCGCCGCCGCGGAAAAGATAAGCCAAGGCCTCTGCGACGTTTAAGGTCGCGTTGGTGATGAGCATCCCAAGAATCGGCCATGCCCGCTTCTTATCGAAGCGCATGGTCGCCAAAAGGATGATTGCGGTAATGAAGCAGAGCGCGGCGCTCCAGAATTCTGATATCGCTTGAAAAGAGGCTAAATCCGTCATATCTCTAGCCCGTTATTATTTTTTTAATGCTTTCTTTTGTAAAGAAATGTGCTTCCTAAGCAAAAACAAT
>CAMGZU010000036.1 GCA_946183085.1 uncultured Erysipelotrichaceae bacterium
ATAAAGTGTTACGAGTGATTCATGATTCCAAAACACCAATTAGTAAAGCGGACATCGAAGAAATTCTTATAAATTTATCGAGAACAACCATTGAAAAATCATTGGGTGAGTTGCTGAATAAAAAACAAATTCAAATGATACAAAGTGGGAAATACGCGAAATACTATAAAATCTAACTGCATACTTTTTTGAAAAAATATGCAATTAAATATCGGTTTGATCCGTTCAATAAGCCTATTACTAACAGGTACGAAGAATGAGCCGTTGCGCTCATTCTTTTTTATCTCATTTATGGTATGAAATTGTAAAACTTGAGCAAGGCAACCTTGCTTTGGGTTTCACGTATCCCCGAAGAAAAAACAGTATGGTTATCTTTGAATGAGATTTTTGTAAGTTTGGGGAGCGAATGAATGCAAAAAGGCTTAAAAGAAAATAAAATGCACGCGTATACGCAATAAAGGGGTTATCGCTATGAAAAAATTGACCAAACTGTTTGTCGGGATGTCCTTATTGGGCTTTGCCCTATCTTCTTGCTCCCTCCAAGGCCCAAGTGGGCCGCAGGGCGAGCAAGGAATACCTGGAGAAAACGGCAAAGACGGCCGGGATGGCATCGACGGAAAAGACGGGACCTCGGTCTTAACCGGGAATGGCGAGCCTTCCTCTACTTTGGGCAACGATGGCGATTCCTACATCGATTTGGACAATTGGAATTACTATGTGAAAGAGGGCGGTTCCTGGGTCAACAAAGGCAACATCAAAGGCGCCGATGGCCATGATGGCCAAGATGGAAAAGATGGGGAACAAGGCCCCAAAGGCGAGGATGGAACCGACGGCCAAGACGGGAAAGATGGCGTTGACGGCGCGGATGGCCAAGATGGAAAAGATGGCGAGCAGGGGCCCAAAGGCGAAGACGGGAAAGACGGGGCAGACGGCAGATCCATCGTCTCCATCGAAAAGACGTCTTCGGAGGGCAATGTTGACACCTACACGATAACCTATAGCGATGGCTCGACCTCCACCTTCACCGTCACAAACGGCGAGGACGGCTCCCAAGGGATCCAGGGCGAGAAAGGGGCAGACGGGCATACGCCAACGATCACGATCGGCGGCAACGGTAACTGGTTCGTCGACGGCGTCGACACCGGCATCAAGGCCCAGGGGGAGAAGGGCGAGAAAGGCGAAGACGGGGAAGACGGGGCAGACGGCAAGGACGGTTCCTCGGTCCTGACCGGAGAAGGGACCCCCGAAACCACGCTGGGGAAAGACGGCGACTCCTATATCGATCTAGGCACCTGGGACTATTACGTCAAGGAAGGCGGCTCCTGGGTTTTGAAGGGTAACATCAAGGGCGCGGACGTGGACGTCGTTTACCATACGGTCACCTTCGACGTTAACGGCGGGAACGGATCCTACGAATCCCAAACGATCAAGCACGGCGAGAAAGTTTCTAAACCAACCGACCCATCTAGAATTGGTTATCAATTCTTAAATTGGTCTTATCAAGGCGAGGCGTGGTCATTTGTCGGCTATCCGGTCACCGAAGACATGACCTTGACCGCAAATTGGTCTGCCAACTTATACGCCTTATCGGTTGCAAGTGAGGATGGAACGAAAGGCGGTGCCTCGATCACATCGGGCAGCGGTTATAGCGACGAATCGATTACCGTCACGGCCACTCCGGCGGAAGGCTACGTTTTCAAAGGTTGGTATCATGACAGTACGAGGGTGAGCAAAGAGGCTACTTATTCTTTTACAATGCCCACCCAAAATTACTCCTTGGTTGCTCGTTTCCTTACACAAGAGGAAGAAGAGGCGAAACGCGCCATCCAATACGGGACCAAGCCGATCCTCTCGCAAGATGGAAAAACACTCACGTATGGCTTATATCCCCAAACGAACATCAATGACTCGACTTTAGTCTCGGCGCTCAATGGACTAACGACCCCAGAATCCAATGGATGGTATTTATACGATGATGTGTATTACGCGAAAGTAAGCGCGAACCCATATCAAGGAGCGGGTACGTTTGGTAAGACGTTTGATAATGGCGAAGCGATTGTCAGCGGAACGACGTATTGGTTTAAATGCGAACCAATCACCTGGAATGTTTTGTCTAGCGAAGAAGGATATCTCGTTTTGTCCAGCGTTTTATTAGACGCCCATTGCTACCACAACTCGACATCGGACAGGACGATTGAGAATGTGACGATTCACGCCAACAACTATAAATACAGCGACATCCGCAATTGGCTCAACGACGATTTCTTCAATCCTGCCTTCGCTTTGGGGAGCAGCAATATTCAAACAACGACGCTTGAGAACGGTATCCAGGACAAAGCGTTCTTGCTCCAAACCTCGGATTACACCGATTCTAGTTATGGCTTTGCTTCAAAGACCGATCGAAATTGCAAGACGACGGACTGGGCAAGAGCCAGGGGAGCTTATTGTGCCTCCGCTCAATACGATGGCTGTTATTGGACCCGCACTGGAACGAGCAGTTATAACTACATGAGCAAATGTGTTGGTTACGAAGTCGAAGAATTCCTATACGATGAGGTCACTCGTCGCTACATCGCCACGCGTCCCGCATTGACGATTCAAATTGCGTAGGCCAGCCGAACAGGCTCGATTTCCGCTCTTAGGAACGGGCGGGGGTTTTCTGGCAAACTCTTTTCCATATAATGAACGGGATGAAATACCCTTTTGATAAAGACCTTGCTCCCTTTCGCCATTTCCATCCGCCTTTGTTTCGGGGGATTCTTTCTCCTGCCTCATTGCTCCTTAAGCTCGCTCCCAAAGGATTTCATAAGGACAAAGTGGCGGTGGAACGGATCGAAATCGATGGAATCCGCATGAACATCATCACGCCTCGTGGCTTGGAAAAAGAGACAACGCCCCTTCTTTTTTATATCCACGGGGGTGGTTTTTTCTTCCGGGCGGCCTTATATCATTACCAAAATGAGGAATCATTTGCCTTGAATGGAAGATGCCGCGTCGTTGACTGCGACTACTCCTTGTTGCCAAAGCACTATTTCCCGACCCAAAGGGAGGAGTGCCTTAAGGTCTACCGTTATCTTTATGAGCACCGCAAAGAGCTTCGCCTTGATATGGAACACGTCCTTTTCACGGGCGACTCCGCGGGTGGTTCTCTTTGCCTCGACACCTATTTAAGGGCGAAAGAAGAAGGGCTCCCTCTTCCCGAAGGCATGATGCTTTTCTATCCGGTCGTGACCCCCGAAGCAGTGGGGCCAAGCAAGAAGCAATTCGTCGACACGCCTTGCTGGGACGCCAAAAGCGACGAAAAGATGTGGAAGCTTTATCTAAAAGGGCAAACCTACGTCTCTCCGTTAAAGAGGCTGGACGAATTCTCCTTGGAGCATCTCTATCTCGAAACCTGCGAGTTCGACTGTTTGAAAGACGAGGGACTTGCCCTTTATCGCGGATTGGAGAATCGGATTGGTCACAAGGAACTCTTTGAAACCAAAGGCACGTTCCATGGCTTCGATAGCGTCAAGAAGGCCAAGATCAGCCAGGAGACAAAGAAGCGTCGTCTCCTCTTTCTAAGCGAAGTCATCTCAATGTGGCAAAAAGAGATATAATCTCTCCGTGCAAATTCTCTTACTTTATTTCTTCTTGTTCATGATGGGCTGCATGCTCGGTTGGGTGATCGAGGTGCTTTTCCGGCGTTTCTTCTCCGCGAAGAAATGGGTGAACCCCGGCTTTATGAAAGGGCCATGGCTTCCTCTATATGGCTTTGGGGTCATCGTCATGTTCACGATGTGCTATCTTTGCATCTCTTTCTTGCCAGAAGGATTAACCCTATATAACCCATTGGGTGGCCTCTTTGGGAAAGACTACGTCTCAGGGCCGACGATTGCCGACCTTATCCCGATTTCCTTGATGTGGATTGGGATGGTATTGCTCGAATTCGTCGCCGGGCTCATCTTCATCAAAGGCTTCCATGTCCGTTTGTGGGACTATACGAACATGAAGGGCAACATCCTGGGGATCATCTGCCCGGTGTTCACCGTGATTTGGCTCGCGGTGGCGGTTCTTTTCTACTATGGCATCGATCCATTCTTATACGTTTTGTCCACCAAAGTCCATAACTATATGTTCGGGGGCGATGGCGAATTAGCCCACTTTGGCTTTTTGTTCGCCCTTGGCATCGTCTATGGCTTAATGATCTATGACCTTGTCGTCTCGCTTAATCTTTTCGCGACCATCCGCAAAGGCGTGGAAAGCAGTGGCGTCTTGGAACGTTACGAAACCCTTAAAACCAAATGGAAGGATGGGTTAAGTAACGCGAAGAAGGCACTTGGTATTAAAGAAGTTAAGGCTCCTTCCGTCTCCATCCCCGAGCCGATTAAGGAGAAGATCGCGGAGGCCATCTACATCGATCCCAAAAAGCAAAAGAAGGCGACCCAGAATTATGATGAGAATGGTCGGCCGATTAAGACCGACGAGAAATGACTGGCTTCATTAGCCAGTTTTTCTTTTTGAACAACAGGCTTTTTTGCTACAAGCGGTCTTTGTATGGACCGGTGGTCAATTAAGGGGATTCGCCAAACTTGGGATTATTTTTTCGCCAAACTTGGGATTAGAAATTAGCCAAACTTGGGATTTCGCTTCCATTTTCGCCGTGAAAGATGAAATCTTTTGGCGTCCTTTTTGATGGTGGTCACCAAGAACATGCTGGCCAGAAAACGGGAGGATGGCGTGTATGAAATTCCTCTCGCTTGTTTGGAGCCATAACGCGAAGAAAAAAGTCCCGTTTGGCAAAGGATCCATTTTCATGGAAGCTTCCTTTGCCCTACGAGACGTTTTTTGTTTCTTTTCTAAGGTCTTACTCGCCCCAGGAGACGGGAAGAGCAACATCGGCGAAATTGAACGGGTTGTAGAAGATGTGGCGCTTCTTGCTCGCTTGTTGCTTTTCGACTTGTTTGTTCTTTTTCTTTTCCATTTTGCTGACCTCTTGCTTCCCTCGGAAGCCCATCACTATAGTCCAAGAAAAATGGAAAACAATCGGAATGATTATGAAAACGTTTTCAGAAAGCGTTTACATTATTTTGTAGCGCTTTCATCGGAAGATTTTTCATACAGCGTTCGCCGAAAGATAGGCGGGAATGCTCCAAAGAAACGATTTTCAAAGATGTTTTGACGCGTCTACTTTGCCCCGAATGGAAAAGGGGCTATTCTTTTTGCATGGAAAAAGAAAAGAAACACATTGCCTTTTGGATCGTCTTCCCGATCCTTTTCATCTTATTCGGCGCCTTATCGCTCTTCTATCTCGATTTGGCCAATGGGCCCCTCATCCTCTTCATCATCGAAATCATCCTTCTCGTCGGACTTGCAATTGGCCGCATCGCCACCCACGCGGGCAAGAAGCGGTGGATGCTTTTATGGCTTGTTTACTTTGCCGCGAATGCGGCGATGTTCCCCTTCGCCAAGCCAAGCGCCGTTCCTTTTCGGGCATACGATTACAAAGACCCAAAGCCCACTGAGGTTTTGACGCTTCATGATGGCAAGGTCCAAGGCCTTAAGAGCCAAGATGGCAAGGTCGAAGTCTATGCCGGCATCCCCTATGCCGAAGCCCCGATCGGCGACCTCCGCTGGAAAGAGCCCCAGGACGTCAAGCCATGGGATGGCGTAAAAGACGCCTCTTCTTTCGCGGCCCGTTCCATGCAGCCGGTCTCTAATGCCGTCATCGGCACCCTCACGGACATCTATTCCGCGAAAAGCTGGCATCCGAATTGGAACATGGAGCCTCTCCAAAACCGTTCGGAGGATTCTCTTTACCTCAACGTCTGGCGTCCTGCGACCATTAGCGAAAAGCTTCCGATCCTCGTCTTCATCCATGGCGGCTCTTTGACCACGGGGTCTTCGGCCTTCTACGAATACAATGGCGAAGCCCTTGCCCGCCAGGGGATCATCATGATCACCATCACCTATCGTTTGGGCGTCTTTGGCTATTTCGCCCATCCGGACCTCAAAGCCGAATCTCCCAATGGCACGACCGGCAACTATGGCCTCCTCGACCAAATCAAGGCTTTGGAATGGGTCCAAGAGAACGCCGATTATTTTGGCGGCGACAAAACGAAGGTTACGATCGCCGGGGAATCCGCGGGTTCTTCTTCGATCTCCGCTCTTTGCACTTCGCCCCTTGCCAAAGGGTTATTCCGTTACGCGATTGGCGAATCGAGCTCCCTTGTTTTGAAGCACGTCCCCCATACCTACCGCAGCCAAGAGATGGCTTATGAAGTGGGCAAGAACATCCTCAAAGAATTCAACTGCAATTCGATTGAGGAGCTCCGCAAGGTTCCGGCCGAGAAGCTTGTCGATACCCAGTATTCCAATGGCCAGATGATGAAGGATGGCTATGCGCTTCCGCGTGATCCTTATGACGTGTATGCGGCAGGGGAACAAAACGAATCCGCGCTCCTCAATGGCTACAACATCAAAGAAGCCGATGCCTTCGTCATCCCAACTAACCTCTTCAGCCCCACCAACAAAGATAACATCCGCTCCCGATTGGTTTCCGCTTTCAACGAGACAATCGCCGACAAGTGGATGACCCTTTATAAAGACGCCATCGAGAAAGACGCCTTCTCCACCTACAACGAGATCATTTCCCTTTTCTGGTTCATCTATCCGCACCAGTCGTGGAGCGAGATGGCCGTTAGAAGCGGCGAACCCGTCTATCGTTATCAATTCACGAAAGAGAATGGTTTCCATGGCACCTACCACGCGGGTGAGATGATCTATGCCTATGGCAATCTCCATAACTCCAACAAGCAGTGGGCCTATAACCAAAGCGATTATGATTTGTCCGCCCAGATGACCAAGTATTGGGTGAACTTCGTGAAGACGGGCAATCCCAATGGCCCGTCCTTAGCCACTTGGAATCCCTATTCCTCCAAGTCTGGCAAAGTCATGGAGCTTGGGGAGCGTGTCGGGGAGAAGAACGACCCTTACGTCGAAGGCTACAAGATCCTCGAAGAATACGACGCGAGATAAATACACCTTCTAGCTTTCAAAAAGTGTAGAAATGCACCTTCTCGATTTGAAAAGGTGTAGAAATACACTTTTTTGTTTATAATTGGTGTATGTCATTGAAAGAGCTCCGCAAAAGCAAAAACCTAACCCAAGCGAAAGCTGCTGAGATCGCCGGTGTCAGCTTGAATTCCTACAAGAACCATGAACTCGGAAGAAGCAAAGCCGATGGGGCTATTGGAAAAGTCATCACCGAAAAACTAGAGGCTTACAAAGAGTTCGATTTCACGCACGGGATCTTGAGCGAAAAGCAAATAAAAGAAAAGACATTTAATGTCTTTTCTAAAAGGGAAATCGATTTCGTTTACCTTTTTGGCTCCTATTCATTAATGGAGGCCAAAGAGGATTCCGACGTGGATTTTCTGGTGTCAGGGACGGTCACCGGGCTCGACTTCTTTAGCTTAGGCGGGGAGTTGGAAAGAGCTTTGGGAAAGAAAGTGGACGTCCTCCGGTTTCAAGACATTGTCAGGACCAACCCGGATCTCCTAAAAGAAATTATGGCCACCGGAAAGAGGATCTATGACAAGAAACAAAGATGACCATTATTACGCTGAGAAACTATTAAAAGAGGTTAACCGCCTGCTCTCGTTTGCAAAGCGGCTCGATTTGAGCGACCCGGAAAGCAACGAAGAAGCTTTCTATGCCGCCAACTTCTGCGTGGTCCGAATCCGTGAGACTTTGACTTCGCTCTCTAAGGATTTTGTGATTAACCGCTTGGGCGTGAACCTTGACGCTTTTATCGATTTCCGAAACCTGCTGGTTCATGAATACGGCAAAACGGATTACTCCTCCTATGAAGATTTCATCACGAAAGACATCGCGAACCTAAAGAGACGTTTGGAAGAATACCTCTCTTAACGAAACCATCTAACCCGCCTCGAGAAATACTGCTACCATAAATGTCATGAAACCGAACATTAACGAAGTCTTTGCCTCTTGGCCCAAAGGCGTTTGCCATAGGGGTTATCACGATTTGACGAGGCCAGAGAACTCCCGCGCCGCTTTCTTGCACGCGATGGAGAATGACCTCCCCTTTGAATGCGACGTCCATTTGACCAAAGATGGCCATCTTTTGATCAGCCACGATGACAATTTGCTAAGGGCCACGGGCAAAGAAGGCAAGATCGAGAATCTTGATTTGGAAACCATCAAGAAGGATTACCGCCTCTTTGATGGCGATACCCTCATGACCCTCGATGAGCTTTACCTCATCTGGAAGGAATGCGTGCCACTCGTGCTTGAGTTAAAGAGCGTGGATGACAATTACAAAGCGCTTGCCGAAGCCGCGAGGAAATTCCTCGCCAAGATCAAAGACCCCAAGAAAGTGGCGGTCATCTGCTTTGACGCAAGAGCGCTTCGCGAGCTCAAAGACACCGACTTCAACCTTGGCTTATTGATTGGCGATAAACCGGACCTCGAGTTCTTCCGCCGTCATTCCTATGACCTCTATGAATTCGACTTCATCGACCTCAACGTCTTCTTCCTGATCTTCCCGATGTTCCAGAAGTATCGGAAGAAGGGCGGTAAGATCCTCACATGGACCGTCAGGAGCGAGAAGGATTACATCAAGACCAAAAAGAAAGCGGATTGCCCCACTTGGGAAGTCATCCGTTCCAATTTGCCTTTGGAAGGGCAGCAAGTGGATTCTTTCCTTGATAACGTCTGGAAGAAATAACAGATGATTCTGCCCCGAGAAATCGGGGCTTTTCTTTTGCTAGACCATTAGGGAATACGTCTTCCCGGAATACGTTGTCCCTAAAGTGAAAATGACTCTTTTTCCAAATGGAAAAGCCCATTATCCTATAGGGCTTAGGGAGAAGATTATGAAAGACAAGATCATCAAAGAACTCTTGGAAAAAGAAACCATCCGCCAGAACGAAGGCATTGAGCTCATTGCCTCCGAAAACTATCCGTCCATCGACGTCATGGAAGCCCAAGGAAGCATCTTCACCGCCAAATACGCGGAAGGCTATCCTGGCAAACGCTATTACGGTGGTTGCGAGGTCGTGGACCAAGTCGAATCGCTCGCCATCGAACGGGCAAAAGAGCTTTTCCACGCCAAGTTCGCCAACGTTCAACCTCACAGTGGCTCCCAAGCCAACTTCGCCGCTTACCACGCTCTTTTGAACAAAGGCGACAAAGTCTTATCGCTTGTCCTCAATGATGGCGGCCACCTCACCCATGGCTCGCCCGTCTCTTTCTCCTCCCATGACTATCAATTCTCGTTCTATCCGCTTGGGGAAGATGGTCATATCGACCTTGACCTTTTGAAGGAGCTTTTGGACAAAGAAAACCCCAATCTCCTTCTTGCTGGCTATAGCGCCTATCCCTATGCGATTCCCTTCAAAAAGATCAAAGAAATCCTCGACGCCCATAACGAAAAAGCATCAACGCATTGCTTCTTTATGGTCGATATGGCCCACATCGCCGGCATCATCGCGAGTGGCTTATGCGAGAATCCGGTCGATTATGCCGACATCGTCACCTCAACCACCCATAAGACCTTAAGAGGCCCAAGAGGAGGTTTGATCCTCACCAATGATGAAGCGATCGCCAAGAAGGTGAATTCCGCCATCTTCCCTTATTCCCAAGGCGGACCATTGGAACATGTGATCGCCGCGAAAGCGGTGGCCTTTGGCGAAGCCCTTCACCCCGCATTTAAGGAGTACATGCGCAAGGTTTTGGAGAATACAAAAGCCTGCAACGACGAATTGGCCGCTTTAGGCGCGAAGGTTTCTGGGACCGACAATCATCTCTTCCTTCTCGACGTCTTATCGTCTTATGGGATCAATGGCAAAGAAGCCCAAGCCCGCCTAGGCGAAATCGGGATCACCGTGAACAAGAACATGATTCATGGCGATACGCTTTCTCCCGCCTTAACGAGCGGCATCCGAATTGGCTTTGCCGCCTTAACGAGCAGGGGAGCGAGCTTGGAAGACGCGAAAGAGGTTGCCCGCATCATCCACGAAGCATTGAAAACGCCGAATCCCAACATCGAAAAACTTAAGGAAAGAACGGCGAAAATCGCCGCCTCCTTGAAAGACGTAACCTCCCTTCAATATCCAAGCATTGGCGAATAATTATCCTCACTTTTCGCTCATTGCTTACATACGAGAATTACCCAACGAAATAAGCGCGATGCTTGCGCGCTTTTTGCTTGCGTGCATATAATGCGTGTAAGGATTTCGGGATTCTTTTGGAACAATCCAAAAGACCAGGCCATTGCCAATTAATGGAGAAAGACGACAAAATGGCAAGCTATCGCGAACGCATCATCCGAAAAGCGGCGACCTTAATTGGTTCTGTTTTGCTTGTGGGTTCCGTCCTCGCCACCTCGGCCTATGCCTGGTTTAGCGCCCAACGTCAAGTTTCAATGACCGGAACAGAAATCGTGGTGTCTGATAATGGCAGTGCGGTCGACTTTTCGTTGTTTTATTACAATGGAAACTTTGACGGCAGATCGTTAGATGCTGATCCCCACGGTTACTTAAGCGTATCCTCTTTTTCTGGAGGGTTCGCGGATAACTTCACACGTGTTACCGGGAACGATTCTCACCAAACTTCGAGTGCAGGGCTCTATCCCGGAAGAAGACTGACTTACGCACTGGAGTTGATCAACGGAGCGGAGACAAAAGACGTTACCATCCAAATCGGGAGCTTTCTTTCGGAAGCGGGAAGGGCGTACAAAGCCAATTCCCAAGAGCCCATTTTGCTCTCGTACGCGATTGACGTGCACTGCGATTACTGCTCACTTTCTGAATTAGGCGAAAACCTAGGTGATTATCTAGGCAACGAATGCTTCCCAGAGTTAAGCCACGCAGCACAATCGGAAAACGGTGTGGCTAAAGACATGTTCAATGTCTCCACCCAAAATCCTGGTGTTGTGACTTTGATTCAAAATGTCGAGGTTGGCGCAACTCCGGTTTATGTATTCTTCACGGTCATTTTTTCGAATGCCCCATCGACCTACTATCGCTTCGTCAATACGGTCGAGACGGAGGATTATTCACGAGATTATTACTTATCGGATTCCGAAAACGGCAACAGCAATTGCTATATGGACCTCGGATTTCAAATTACCGAGATGATGGTCAGTTAAGGCGATGAAACGTTTTAATCGGACAAAACGGAATCTCTTCTTAAGCCTTGGGCTCTT
>CAMGZU010000037.1 GCA_946183085.1 uncultured Erysipelotrichaceae bacterium
AAAGAAAATACGAGTTTTTTCGCTCTTATTTTGTTTGAAAGCGCTTTACAAGAGGCCCATCAGCGGTTTTAAAATATTGTTAGGCATTTCGAAAAAGGAGATAAATATGAAACCAAAACTCGCCTTGTTCGTTTTGGGTCTTGCCCTCCCGGCCCTCGCTGGCTGCGGCGGCTCAAACGACAACCTCACCGGCACCGCTGCTGCGGTTAAGAAAGCTTCTGAAATGACTCTTAAAGAGCTGGAGGAAGCTTCCAAAAAAGAATGGGAAGAAAACCCGAACGGCAAGTTTAAGGTCGTCGGCTTGACCTCCGTTCTTCGCTCCGTCGCGACCACCGTTGCTTCGAAGTACGAATGGCTCAACTACAAATACGATTCCAGCACTTCGACCAGCACCGGCAACATCGACGTCAATAACGGCTATAAGGATTACGCCCTCCTTACCGCCCTTAATACTGGGGTAAAAGGAACAACCTATTTCGCGGACTATGCGCTCGTCCAGGACGCCCGTTCCTTCTCGACGCTCATTGAAGATGGCATCCTCCATAACTTCGTCCCATCCGACGCCAAAACAAAGCTTGGCATGTCGGAGAAAGACACCCTCCCGCTTTTGGGCGTCCACTTCAACAAACTCTTCTATACCAACACCAACTTCGAAAAGGTGACGGGCAAGAAGCTTTATAACATCTGGCAGGTCGCCGGCACTTCCGCCGATAAGGATCACTTGAGCAAAGTCTCCTTCCAGAACCCGACCACCGAGCAGATCAACATGTCCTTCTTGGTCTCCGCCTACGCCGATGCCAACCAGGCCCGCATCGAAAAAGCCTACAAAGACTACTATGGCAAAGCTTGGTCCTCGACCAAATACGCCAACGCCGGCGAACAATGGGTCGCCGAGCTCATCGCGAACGTTTCCCGTTGGCATTCTTCCGATGGCACCGCGATGAAGGAAACCCAGCTCAAAGACCACTGGAACGAAGGCTATGTTTACTATGGCGCCTTCGCGAAGATGAAAGACGCGGTCGGCAAAACCTATGACGTCGACTTAGACGGCAATGGCACGGTCGAAGACAAAGAAGTCAAAGTGACCTGCGGCGGCGTCGAATACACCTACGCTTCCGAAAAGAAGGTCAACGCCATGGGCACCGTCAAGTGGGATTGGGACATCAACGGCTTCAACGGCTTCATGTATTGCATGGACTCCGAAGTCATCAACAACGCCCAATATCCCTACACCGCCTGCTTGTTCGCGAGAACAATGCTTGATGAATCCACCTACACCGAAGCCATCTATAACAAGAAGAACCCAGACGCTGCTGGCAACCCCGCCAACCAGTATGGCTACTACTATCCTGGCAAGGCCTCCAGCGACTTCCGCTATGCCAAGGGCGACTGGACCAAGGAGAAACACATCGAGAAAGAGCTCAACGAGGACTATGACTACCTCAAGAGCGTCAAGATCTCCACGGTCAACAACATCCTCGCTCTCGTCGCTGCCAACCAGTAACTTCTTCCATCATCTGTCCTAAAGGACGCAATTTCGAACGATAGGCGGAGGGGGCGTTAACCGCTTCCCCCGCCTTGTCTTTATAAGGAGGAAAACATGCCTGACAACACCGTAACGGCGCCAGAGCCTTCCCCCATGCAGCGGCGCTTTAAGAAAATCGGGAATGCCTTGAAGGAATATTTCTCAAGGCCGGCGAATGTCATAACGGTCGTATTCGCGATCTTCCTCATTGCCGCGGTCATCTATCCGCTGGTGCGCATGGTCCTCAACTCGATCATTTTGCAAACCGGCCAAGAGGCGCGCGCCATCAACGAAGAATTCAACACGTCCCTTAGAAGAGGCGATTGGACGTTCCTGCAGTGGCCCTACCTTTTGTTCAACAAAGGGACGGCCGGCTATTCCGCCAACTTCTTCTGGACCCCGTTATACCGTTCCATCCTTATGTCGCTCGTCGCCTGCTTAATCGCGGTCGGCGCCGGCGGCACGATGGCGTTTTTGGTCTCCCGCACCAACATGCCGTTTAAGAAATTCATCTCCACCGTCTTCGTCTTCCCCTACATCATGCCTTCTTGGTCCATCGCGATGTTTTGGACCAACTTCTTCAAAAACACGAGCTTAACCGCCTCGGCGGGCAAAGGCATGCTTCAGGCGATGACGGGGTTATTGGCCCCGCAATGGCTCGTCTTCGGCTTTTGGCCGACGGCCTTCGTCATGGGGCTTCATTACGCGCCTTTCGCCTATATCTTGGTCGGCGGCATTTTGCGCAACATGGACGCCAACTTGGAAGAGGCGGCCATCATCTTAAAAGCAACGCGCTTTAAGATCCTCCGCCGCATCACCCTTCCGATCGTTGCCCCCGCCATCATCTCGACCGTCCTTTTGGTCTTCGCCGGCTCAGTCTCCAGCTACACCGTCCCTTATTTCTTAAATGCCGACGGCAGTTTCCAGGCAATTTCCATGACCCTGCGCGCCGAGCTAATGGCAGGCAAGACGGGCGAAGGTTACGTCATCGCGACCATCTTGATGATCCTCTCGGTTTTGATTCTTACCATCAACAACTGGTTCACCAAATCGAGAAGAAGCTTCACCACCGTCTCTGGCAAATCGGGCCAGATTTCAAAAATCAACCTTGGCAAAGTCGCCAAATGGATCATCGCCGGGGTGTTGGTCCTCATCGTCGCCTTCTTCGCCATCTTCCCGCTTATCTCCTTCGCGATTGAGTCGCTAGAAGAAACGGCGGGCGACATTTCCAGCGTCAATTTCAAGTATTGGTTCTCGACGACCTCCGTCATCGATGACCCCTATATCGAGCAGCGAATCGGCGAACAATATGGCATCTTCTTTAACCGCTCCATCTTAACCGCCTTCGGCCGTTCGATTCTCGTTTCTTTGATCGTTGCCCTCATCTGCGGCACCTTCGGCATCTTGATTGGCTATGCCGTCGCTCGCAAAAGGAGAAGCCGGCTCGCCAACTTTGTCGGTTCGGTCGCCTTCTTGCCCTATTTGATCCCCGCCCTTTGCTTTGGCACCGTCTTCTTCTCGCTCATCAAGCAGCCTTCCTTCAGCTTCCTTGACGCGACAACGACGGGTTCCGAATGGTCGGCGATTGCGATCTGCTGCATCGTCGGCGGCATCAAGTTCATCCCATTTGCTTCGCGCTCTGGCACCAACGCGATGCTTCAGCTTTCCGCGGAAATCGAAGAAGCGGCCATCATCGTTGGCGCCCCTTGGCCCAAGCGCATGACCCGCATCATCTTCCCGATTCAGAAATCGAGCTTCATCTCCGGCTACTTGCTCCCCTTCATTTCCTGTATGCGTGAATACACCTTGTTCACCTTGGTCACCACGCAGTTCACCTTGGCGACGAACGTCTTGGGCTATCTCCAAAACTTCGGCGCAGAGCAGCTCGCCAACGCCATCAACCTCTTGCTCGTCGTCTTGGTTGTCGGCATCAACTTGATCGTCAACAAAGTAACGGGCGCATCCATCGACAAAGGTATTGGAGGATAGATTTATGCCAAAAATAGTATTAGAGCACGTCACGAAGCGCTGGGGCGACTTCTATGGCGCGAAAGACCTGAACTTCACGATCGAGGATCAGGAATTCATCACGCTCCTTGGCCCATCGGGCTGCGGCAAGACCACGACCCTCCGTATGATCGCCGGGCTTGAGACCCCCACAAGCGGGCGAATCACGATTGGCGATAAAGTCGTCTTCGACTCGGAGAATGGCATCAACCTCTCCCCTGCCAAACGCGACGTCGGCTTCTTGTTCCAAAACTACGCCCTTTGGCCGCATATGACGGTCTATAAGAACATCCGTTTCGGCTTGGAGAACATCAAAATCGAGACCCCAAAGCTCGACGCCGAAGGGAAGCAAATGTATGGTCCTGACCCCGATAAAATCGAGGGCATCACCAAACTTTTAAAGGCGGAAAAAGACCCGGCGAAGAAAGAGCAGCTCAAGCAAAGGCTCGAAGCGGCCAAACAAGAGCGAACCCTCCCCCTCACCAACTCCCGCCATTTGACGAAAGAGGAAATGGAGGAAAGGATCGACGAGGTCTTGAAGCTTTTGAAGATCACCCAGTTCCGTGACCGCTACCCCGCGGAGCTCTCCGGTGGCCAGCAACAGCGTGTCGCCATCGCCCGTACCCTCGCCACCAAACCAAAAGTCCTCTTCATGGACGAGCCGCTTTCCAACCTCGACGCGAAACTCCGCGGCGAAATGCGCACCGAGCTGAAGCGTCTTCATAGCACGATGGGCTCCACCTTCCTTTACGTCACCCACGACCAATTGGAGGCCATGACCCTCGCCACCCGCATCTGCTTGATGAACAACGCCGTCGTCAACCAGCTTGACGCCCCGCTTACCGTCTATCAAAAGCCGGTGAACCTTTTTGCGGCGGACTTCGTCGGCAACCCGACCATGAACTTCATCCCCGCCAAAGTCGAGGGAATCGAAGGCAAGAACATCTCCGTCTCCTTCCTTGGCGTCAAAGCGATCTTCAAGGTCAAAGAAGAGCTTGACGGCGTCAAGAACCTTGGCGAAAAAGCCGTCATCGGCATCCGCCCAGAATTCTTGCCAATCAAGCCAAAAGGAGCCCTGTCTGGCCTTGCCTATTCGACGCTTCCGACCGGCATGGAGACCACCGTCAAGATCAACTTCGGCGGCGACATCCTTTCCGCGGTCGTCTTCGGCTCGATCGACTATAAGACCGATGAAGAGATCCGCTTCGACATTGTCGGAAACGATATCTTGATCTTCGATGCCGTCAGCAAGAAGTCCATCGCTTTGGGCGCGGTCGAGATCCTTGAAGTCGGCGAACGCACCGAGGCCATGGAAGAAGTCGAGCTGATCGCCGAAGGCAGCAACCCCAACGCCGACGTCGACGAAACCAAGAAAGGCTTCTTCGCCAGACTCTTCAAGAAAAAGAAGAAAAAATAAGAGTTACCTCCAAATCTCTTGTTTAAGACGCGTCAAAAAGACGCGTCTTTTTTTCGTTTTCGCCTTCTTCCCTTTGTAGGATAATGAACGTATGAAACGCGAAGATCTTTACCCCGAAGACGCGGAGCAAATCAAAGAAAAAGAATACTATTCCCTCAAAAAGCCTTTCCTCATCACCCGTTATGGCGAGGCGTTTTTGGACGCGATAATCTTCCTTCTTCTGACCGTGGGGCTTTTCTTTGCCGGCCGCGCGACCCTCTATCAGCCTTTTGGCCATACGGCGGCGGTGAATTTCGTCCATGAGCGTCTGGCAGAAAGCTCGCTTTATGTCGAGGCTTTGGAAGGCTATTACGACCGCACCGACACCCGGTTTTATGACGAAGCCCTTTCGCCGGAAGAAAACCTCGAATACCCGATTCTTTATTACTACACCAACTTCGATTACCCAAGAGAAAACAAAAAGCTCAATGCCTATTTTTCGGCCAAAAAAGAAGCAACCTCCATTTGGAAGGCGGTTTCTTCGGAATCCTATTCTCTCCCAAAAGGCACCACCATCGAGGAGATCAAATCTTGGATGACCTCCCATTATGAGCGGAGCGAAGAAGCCACAAGCGCGATGGCCAAAAAGTGGCTGAGCGAGCAATACGCCGAGGCCACCTATTTCTTAGAGCATGAGCCCGCCTACATCGCCGCGGCCAACAAAGCGGTCTACATCGATTATTTCGTCGTCTTGATCGCCGAGCTTCTCGCCTGGGGCTTTTATTACGTCCTCTTGCCAATGCTCCTTCATGGCAAAACCCTCTTCAAAATCGTTTTCCGGATGGGACTTGCCGACAAATACACCGACCAAGAACCGAAAAAGATCCAGGTCTTCGTCCGCGAATTCGTCTTCCTTTTGCTTTGCATCGTTTTGCCAACCACCTGGTATTTCTTAATTGGAAACGGGATTGGCTACCTCGCCTTCATTTTCCCGCTTGCCGAGATCTTCGTGACGGGCATTTTATCCAAAGCGAATACGTCGATTCACGATTTGCTTTCCCATACCTATGTCATCTCCACCGCCAAAAGCGCGGCCGACATTGTCTTGGAGCAAAAGAAATAGCCTTAGGGCAAAAGAAAAGAGGTCAGGGGTTTCCCGGCCTCTTTGTTGTTTGTCTTATTTGCCTTCTATGGCGTGCCCCGAGGACATGAAGACGTTCTTCAAGCGGTCTTCGATCATCGCCTGGACGACTTTTTTCGCCGGGGCGGTGTATTTGCGGATCTCGAATTCCTTGGGCTGCTCGTCGAAGATCTTGCGGATTTCCGAGGTGAAGGCGACGCGAAGGTCGCTGCCTTGGTTGATTTTGCAAACCGCGAGTTTCGAGGCGTCGCGGAGCATTTCGCCCGGGATGCCGATGGCGGCAGCCATCTGCCCGCCGTGCTTGTTGATGAGCTCAACGCGGTCTTGAGGAACCATGGAGGAGCCATGGAGGACGAGCGGGAGGCCTGGGAGGAGCTTTGCGATCTCCTCGATGATGTCGAAGCGGAGATAGGGTTTGGTGCCGGGCTTGAATTTGTAGGCGCCATGGGCGGTGCCAACGGCAATCGCCAAGGAATCGATGCCCGTGCGCTCGACGAATTCTTTCGCCTGATCCGGATGGGTGAAGACGCCATATTTGTCGCCAGTGACTTCGCCATCTTCGATGCCGGCGATCGCGCCAAGCTCCGATTCGACAACGACCCCACGGGCGTGGGCGTATTCCACGACTTCTTTCGTGATGCGGATGTTCTCCTCGAAGTCGTAGGCGGAAGCGTCAATCATGACCGAGGTGAAGCCATGGTCGCAGCAGTATTTGCAGATCTCGATGCTCTTGCCATGGTCAAGGTGAAGGGCGACTTCGACGCCGGTATCCTCGACGGCGGCCTCGACGATTTTGTTGAGATAGGTGATCCCGAAATACTTGATGACGTTTTCGGTGATCGCGATGATGACGGGCGACTTCTGAGCATGGGCTGCATCGATCACGGCCTGGAAGGTTTCCAGATTGTCGACGTTGAACGCGCCGATGGAATAACCACCCTTATAGGCCCTTTCGAACATACCCTTGGTTGTAACTAATGCCATATGTTCTCCTTTGGTCATTTGACCTTGCTAAAATTCTACCCTTTTCCCTTTAGGGAAACAAGGCGAGTGGAGTCTTCAAGATAAAACGCCTTCCAATCGGCAATTCTTTCCTTTGAGACCCCATGGACCTCCTTTAAGAACGTTTCGATATCGCCATAAGAGCCAAAGATGGCACTTCGAGTGATGTTGAAGTTCTTTTTGTTGCAGTCGAGGTATTTCCACATATAGGGAATGGACATCCATTGCCCTGAATGGAGGAAGATATGAGCCAAGCGCCAGAGGTTTTTCCTCCATCTTGCGTAGTTGCTATGGTGATAGTCTCGATAAACCGCCTTATCGTCAAAGCCAAGCGCCCACAAAAGGATCATCGAGAAGATGCCGGTGCGGTCTTTCCCGCCCGTGCAGTGGTAATAGATCCTCTCGTGACGGTCTAAGGCCTCAAAGATCGGCTTAAACGCCTCGACGGCAAAAGGGATTTCGCGGTACATCCTCATAAAAAGCTCATAGGAATATTCGTATTCCTCTTTGCTCATCTTCTTCCCGGCGATCACTTCCTGGATGTAATAAATATCCACCGGGGAGCCGCTCGCCTCCGGGCCAAGCTTCTCCAAAACGCTGCAAGGATAAAATTGCGCGCCCTTGATCTTAGCGTCAGGCTTCGCGATCCGATCTTTCTCATCACGGAAATCGAAGATGGCATCCAGATGAAGCGCCTCCACTTCTTTAAGGCGCTTCTTGTTTAGCCCATAAAGCGAACGGCCGCGAAAAAGATAGCCTTTCTTAAGGCGTTTCCCTTCTTTGTTTTTCCTTCCGCTCAAATCCCGAAAATTCGTTAAATGGACTTTCTTCATCCCTCTCATAATATCGGGGCTTACGGAAGGTGTCAAAACCATAGCCGTTATGGTTCTCTTCTTTAAAGAAGAGTAGAATAGGGTAAAGCATGAAGAACTAAGGAGGAAACAACATGCCACTCGTCACAACAAAAGCGATGTTTGAGAGAGCCTACAAAGGCGGCTATGGTATCGGGGCGTTCAATTTCGACAACCTCGATATCATGAGAGCGGTTCTCCAAGCGGCCCAAAACAAAAAAGCCCCTGTCATCATGATGGTCAGCGGCGGAGCCTGGAAATACATGAATCCGCTCTATATTCGCGCGATGGCGGATGCGGCTGCCAAAGAATTCCCTGACGTCGAATTCGCCCTTCACCTTGACCATGGCAAGACCGTCGAGCTCTGCAAGCAGGCGGTGGATGCGGGCTTCACGTCCGTTATGATCGACGCCTCGGCCTATGATTTTGAAGAAAACATCCGCCAGACCAAAGAGGTCGTCGAATACGCCCACGCTCATGGCGTCGTCGTCGAGTCCGAGCTTGGCGCGATCGCCGGCATCGAAGATGACGTTAATGTCGAAGATGGCTATGGCGTCTTCACCCACCCCAAACAGGCGAAAGAGTTTGTCGAACGCACGGGCATCGATTCCTTGGCGATTGCAATCGGAACCGCCCATGGCGCCTACAAATTCAAACCCGGCACCAAGCCCTCTCTCCGTTTTGACATCTTGGACGAAATCGCTTCCTTGATGCCAAACTTCCCCCTCGTCCTCCATGGCGCGAGCTCCGTCCCGCCGGAAGCCATCGAGCTTCTCAATCAATATGGCGGCAAGATGGAAGCGGCCATCGGCATCCCCGAGGAGATGCTCGCGGAAGCCTGCCGGCGTGGCGTTTGCAAGATCAACGTCGGCACCGACATCCGCGTCGCCTTCGTCGCCGCGATGCGCAAAGCCCTTCATGACCATCCGGAGAAATTCGACGTCCGTGAATTCTTCACCCCGGGCAAAGAAGCCATCGTCAAACTCATCGAAGGCAAGATCGACGGCTATCTCGGAAGCGCGGGAAAAGCGGTAACGAAATAAGCCTTTCTCCCACACAATAAGCGGGCGTTGTCCCGCTTTTCTATTCCGATGAATTGCAAAATGGAATCTCCTATAATGAACCTATGAAAAAACTCTCCTTTGTCTATTTCCAATCTGGCGGACCAACCTCGGTAATCAATTCTTCTTTGTATGGGCTTATTCAAGCCGCAAAAGCCTCGCAAAACGTCGATAAGATATACGGATCTCTTTATGGCGTGGAAGGGTTGATCGAGGACCATTTGATCGACCTTAGAACCCAAGACGAGCACGAATTGAAGCTCCTCCTCCAAACCCCGGGCGCCGCGCTTGGCTCAGCCAGATTCCGCATTGGCAAGGACAAAGACGTCATCTTCGCGAAAATAAAAAAGACGATGCTGAAGCATGGCCTAAACTGCATCTTCGTAAACGGCGGCAACGATTCGATGGATACCTGCCATCAATTAAGCGAGTATTTCGCTGGCACGGGCATTCAGGTTTTGGGCGTCCCTAAGACCGTCGATAATGATCTTGACGGCACCGACCACTGCCTTGGCTTCCCTTCGGCCGCTAAAGCCATCATCAACGACATGACCGCCATTTCCGTGGATATCGAAGCCTATTCCAAAGGACGCATCACGATCGTCGAGATGATGGGGCGCGATGCGGGTTGGCTCCCTGCCGCTACCGCCTGCATGCAAGAAGATCTTGCTCCAGATCTCATCTACGTCCCCGAGATGAAATTCGATCTCGAGGAGTTCTTAAAAACCGTCAAAGCCATTTGCGAAAAGAAGCATCGTGCCCTCGTCGTCATCCCCGAAGCTCTCCCCATCTCCAGAGAAGCCACGATTAAAGAAGATTCCTTTGGTCATGCCTTCTATGAAGGGACCGTCCAAGTGTTGGCCGCCATCGTCAAAGAAAGGCTGGGCATCAATACCCGTGGCATCGGGCTCTCCTTATTGGTCCGAGCCGATCCCTTCAACATCTCCCGCATCGACCGCGAAGAGGCCGTGACCATGTCCCGCTTCCTTTTGGAAGCCGCTCTCCGCGGCGAAACCGGCAAGGTGGGCTGCATCAAGCGCATCACCAATCATCCCTACGCTTCTGGCTTTGTCTTAGAAGAAGCCTCGAAAATCGCTAACGCGGTCCGCTTTATCCCCAATGAGTGGATCAAGGGGCCAGGCGTCTTAGACCGCGAGGCGGTGAAGGAATATACCGCTCCGCTTCTAGAAGGTGATGTTGAAATCGAAACCGAGCACGGACGTGCCAAGGTCGCAAGGCTTAACAAAACCGAGGTCAAGGCATGAAGCTTTTCGTCTTCGACATCGACCAAACCCTCTTGCCTTTGGGCGATACCAGAATCCCCCAGGAAGAGATGGATGCCCTTCAGGCTCTATTAGATCGCGGACACGCCATCGCTTTGGCAAGCGGGCGCCCGCCTTGCTCCTTGGTGAATCATTTGTCGCCTTTAAAAGGGAAACACCGCTATTTCGTTTCCGCGAATGGGGCGGATCTTTATGACGTAGAAGGGAAGTGCCTTTCCACAAGCTTTTTGACCCCAGAAGACATCCAGCATTTTGCCAAATACCTTCAGCCCGGCGTCGTGCTTTATGGCTATGAAGGCTATAAAAACATGCTGTCGAACCTCTTTAACGAATGGATCGATTTGGAACGAATCAATAACGGGATCAAACTCGAAGACATTGCTTATTACGAGCCCGGCAAGCCCATCGTCGGCCACGAACGCCTTTCGAAGATCATGTTCGCGGGCGATCCAAAGATCATCATGCCGATGCGCTTCGAAAAAGAAGATTACGAGAATTACGAGGTCTCTCGTTCTGCGCCTCATTTCTTAGAGATCCTTAAGAAAGGCTCCACGAAGGGCGCTAAGGTGGAGGAACTAAGAAAATACTTAGGCTTATCGCCAGATGACGTCTATTGCTTTGGCGACCAAGATAACGACATTTC
>CAMGZU010000038.1 GCA_946183085.1 uncultured Erysipelotrichaceae bacterium
AGCGGTTGTACATGATCATGGAGATGAAGGCGCAAAGGATGAAGACGAGGATACCGATGGAACTCGCTAAGCCATAATTGGCCGTCGTCGCGCTGGTGACAAGCTTGTATAGATAAGTGACAAGCAAGTCGGTATAACCGAGCAAGCCGCCCGGGACGCTGTTGTTGGTCGGTCCGCCACCCGTAAGGAAGTAGATGACGCCGAAGTTGTTGATGTTGCCGATGAAGGTTTGAATCAAACTCGGGCCGGTAACGAAGAAGATGTAAGGCATCGTGATCTTGAAGAACTGGGTAACGGTGCCGGCGCCATCAATCTTGGAGGATTCGTAGAGATCCTTCGGGATGTTCATCAAAATGCCCGTCGTCTGAAGGATGGTATACGGGATACCAACCCAGATGTTGACGACGATGATGATCACCTTGGTGAGAAGGGCATTGTTCGTGGTGTCGGTACCAAAGCCTAGCCTGCGGCCAAATGCTTCGAAGAACCAAGAACCCAAAGCACCGGAGTCCGAAAGCATCAAGGACAAGCCTATGAGGGAGATGAACTGCGGAACGGCGATGGAAAGGGTGAAGATAAAGCGCCAGAACTTTTTGAATTTGATGCCTTCCTTGTTGATCATCAATGCATAGATGATGCCGAGGAAGTAATTCGAGAAGGTGGCGATGATCGCCCAGGAGATCGTCCAGACGATGGTAAGGCGGAGACCATTGCCAAGGCCATAATAGATGGAGTCAGCCGGCGCATTGAACAGATCCACGAAGTTCATGAATCCCGCCCAAGTGAACATCGAATCCGGCGGTGTGTGGGTATGATCGTAGTTGGTGAAGGCGACCAAGATGGAGAGGACGAGCGGCATGATCGTGAAGATCACGACGCCGAGGATCGGCAAGAAGAGCATCGTGAGATGGAAATTCTCGTCGAGCAAGGAACGGAGCTGTTCTTTGAAAGTCGCAGGTTTCCCATCGAACTTCGTTGGGTTCTTCTCGACGTAAGAGGCTTCGACCTCCTCCACTTCTTTGAGTTTCGCGGCGACTTGCTCGGCAGAGAGGTTCTCTTTGACTTCTTTGACGAAGAGGCGCGCGGAATCATAATCGATGTAGTAAAGGACCAACATCGCGTTGGTGGCGCTATACTCCGCGAATTCTTCCGGAGTGTAGTCAACTTTAAAGCCTTTGTAGTCGCGCTTATACGCCTGCATCTCATTTAAGACGTCTTCGCGATGGGCGACCTTGACTTCTTTCTTGGTCGGGAGGGCCAAGACTTTGCCTTTGACGGTCTTGAGGTCATAGTCGCGCCTCGCTTTGGCCTCGGCAATGGCTTTCGCTTTTTCTTCCGGTGCCAAAGAAGCGGCTTTCAAGACGGCCTCATGGTAAGCGGCGATGACGACACCGCGCTCCCCTTCCACTTTGGCCCTACGCTCGGCGATGCCGGCATACTGGGCTTCGATTTCTTCAAGGCGTTTGGCGTGGCTTTGGTTGAGTTCGTCGCGACGTTTCGCGTTTTCGGCGTTGATCGCGTCGTTTTCTTTCAAGCCACGGTCATAAGCTGCGCGAATGGCGGCGTAATTCTGATAGAAGATCTTCTGCTGATTGACGCTCGCCAAACGGGAATAGTAACGGTTGAACTTGCCATAGCGGCTGTGGTTCTGGGCCGATTCCTTTTCGGCATAGCTCAAGGCATGGTCTTTCTTTTCTTTAAGAAGAGAGTTGGCTCTCTCAATCTTGACGTTTTCTTTGTCGATACGCGACGCCTGGCGCATGCTTCTCGAAGCCATGCGAGAATCGACGTTGATCGATTTGAGTTTGGCGCTGTGGCGAACTTTCTTCGCCTCCTTGATCGTGGCTTCATCGCCCGAGGCAAGCGCCTTTTGGTAAGCGGCGTCAGCCATTTCGTAGGCTTCGGCGGCCGCCTTCGAATCCGCGACGTCTTGTTTATGGGCCTCGGCATAAGAAGCGTTGGAAGAAATCGCTTCTTTCTTGGCGAGGGCCTTTTCTTTTTCTTTGTTCAGACGGCGGATGTCGTTATAAAGATCGACGTCATCTTCGATGGTCTGGTTCAAAACAAGCCCGAAGTAATCTTTTTCAAGTTGGGTTTCCGCTTTCGCAAGCGCGTTTTGGTAGACCAACGCATAGCGTTCCCTCAAAGGTTTATTGCCATGGACGCCGAGTTCATTCGCGATGATGTCATCGTGGATTTCCGCGCTGAAGGGGGCAACCTTTTCGTTCATCTCGCGATAGGTATCGAAATTGGCGATGCGATAGTTGCTGTAGCCGTCGTTGATCGATTTGATCCAGAAGAAGACAAACAACGCGATGGAGACAATCCACAAGATGCCGAAGATCAAAATCAGCAAGGAGTTGTCCGGCGGAACGACTTGGCAGATTTCGATCTCGAGGAGTTCATCGATATGGCAGACCTCACCGCCTTGGAAATCACCAAGGGTTGAGAGTTTGCCGATGGCGGGGATGCCAAAGGGGATGAACACGCCGAGGTAGCCGATCTCAAACACGAGCTTGATGATGCCGTTTGCGATGCGGCCATGGGCGAAATCCGAAACGCCGAAGACGCCGAAGGATACGCGTCCTGGGACGTCATTGAATTTGAATTTCCTGCCGATGGAGCGGAAGAAACGATACAAGCGCTTGATCCCGCGCGTAAAGAAATGCGCGACAATCAAGGCGATGTTCCAAAACGCCATGACGACGCCCAAGAGGAAGCCGCCAACGGCTTTGCCGACACCGATAAAGAAATTGAGGATTGCTTTGGGAATCCATACCTCAGGGGGGAGAGGTTCCGCAGCGGATTGAATCGAAAGGGATTCAGAAGGCGATAGGGAGAGCCCTTCGCCCAGGGACCTGTTTTCTTCTTCCATAAAAACCTGCCTTACAACGAATAGTGGGTAGGCTCCACCGCCACTTGCGGGGAGCGAAGATGGTGATTTTCAAGAAAGGGGCCGGCGAACCGGCCCCTTTGGTAGACGATTAGGCGGCCTTACGGAGAATGTCGCACTGTTCCTTAAGGAACGTCGACCAGGTCTTGCCTTCGGGAAGCTCATTCTTCATGATCGCTTTGCCGATGGCTTCGCCAACCGGCCAATAACGGCCTTCGGCGGACTTGGACTGAACTGCGGCGAACGCATTCTGCGCAGCAAGAGCCTTCTGACCCTTAGTGACGTTGCTGGTCACTTTCGAATCCGCGGCGGCTTCCTTGTTGCAAGGGACGCATTTACGCTTTTCGAAGCGGGTGATCTGCGCGGACTTGGTGGTAAGGAGGTCGGCGAGTTTAAGAGCGGTCCTCTGCTCGGCGACGGTCGCGTAGGCATTGGTGACATAGAGCTTGGAGCCGAAGAAGGAGCCGAGCTGGTGGTCCGTGCCGTTCACTTTGAAGGTCGGGAGCTTGACGGCCTTGATGTTCTTGGCGGCTTCGCCAAGAGCGGTGTCAATGAGGGACTCCATCCAGGTGCCGGAGACGGCGGCCATGAGGGTGCCATCGGTGAAGCCGGCAGTGATGTTGTCGTTGCCGCCCGAGATGAAGGCGTTGGCCGCATATTTCGGGCCGACGAGTTTGCTCATCGCATCGGCGGCAGCAACCGCTTCCGCGCTATCCCAGGTGATGTTATAGGAGGTCTTGCCATCCGCGGCGGTGGAATAAGAGAGCGATTCGACGCCGCAAACGCCCTGAGCGTGGAAGATGGAGTTGGCATACCAGCCATTGTCAAGCGCCATAAGGAACTGCTTGGAGCTGGAGGCTTTGCTGAGGATGGTCTCGAGCGAGCCGACCTCAGAATCGCTGATCTTGGTGGAATCGTACCAGAGGAAGTAGCCGTTATCCTGAGTGATCGGGAAGGCGTAGATCTTGTCGCCATTGGTGGCGCCTAAGACCGCGGTGGATTCATCGTTGGCCTTGATGGCGTTGGCATAAGTCGCCGGGAGGGCGTTGACGATCTTCTTGGTAACGAGGACGTTGAGCTGGTCGTCAGCGATCGCGACGAGAGACGGATAGTTCTTGACTTTCGGGTCAGTGGCGAGGGTGTTGCCGGCGTCGCCTTCTTGAACCGCGGTGAAGACGTATTCGATCTTCTGATCGGCGGAAGCGGTCTTGTTCCATTCATCGACGACCGCTTTGATGGTGCTCTGTTCTTCGGCCGGGGCCCAGATGTTAATCTTCGCGAAGGCGCCGGAAACGTTGCTGGTCTCACCGCAAGCGGCAAGAAGCATCGCAACGCCAGAGAGGACCAATAATTTGGTTTTTTTCATAGTTGATTTATTTCTCCTTTTTACGAAAGCCTATTAGAGCTTCGTGATAACGATCGGGGCCTTAAGTCCCGATTCCACCGCGAAGAAACGATGGAAATCGAACTTATAAGATCCTGCTGCTTTAAAAGCGATATTGCCATCCTTATCAGCGGCGAAGTACTGAGACGTCTTTTCCTTGGTGGAATCATAGCCAGAGCTCTTTGCCCAATCAACGTTATCGGCGCCCCAGTTGGTGTCCCAGGTTTTGCCAGCGTGGATCTTAACGCTGCCGCCAACCTGTTCTTGAGCGACAGTTAAATCGATGGTCCAAACTTCCGGAGAGCTGTTCGGAACCAAAGTGAATTTGTCCGCGTCGCTCGCATTCGCTGGATTCCAGTCGCCACCACGAATGATGGAACCGATCAAATGGATATCAAGAGGCTCGACGCTATAGGTGTCTTCGTTCTGCTTGATCTCCTCTACAGGCTCACCGCAAGCCGCTAAGCCGAGGCCCATAAAGGCGGCAAGCGCGGCGATGCCAAACTTTTTGTTAATCATCAATTACAACTCCTTTCTAAAAATTATTTCGGCGAGTTGCTTTCTTCGTAAAAAAACGACAAGTTACGTCTGTCTTACACAAAATATAAGCGGTCCGCCTAGTAATTTTTGATCAACATAAACTCATTGTAGGCAGTGAAATCTCACTTCGCAAGTTCAAAAAACGTAAGCGCTACCATTTTTTGAATGTCAAGAGGCAAAATAAGAAAAAACCCGTTGTATACAAGCCTTTTTACCGAACGGGTTTCCTTTTTTGTTAATTTTTTCCTTTACGGATTCACTCCGCTTCTTTCAAAGCCTCTGGAGGCTCTCCACCACTTTTGCGAGGTTGGTTTTTGTTTAAGCGCTGAAGCTGGTGGGTCTCGAACTCATACGCGGCGCGCAATTCGTTTTGATAAAGATTTCGCATACGCACATAAGCGGCCTGCTGCTCTTGGTTGACCGTCGACATATAAAGGCTCGTGAAGATCTTCTCCAAACGGAAGAAAGACTCATAAAGATTGAGCAAACAGACATGATGGAGGTATTCCTTATTGGAGTAGATCAGTAGAGGCGAGCTATGGGCGATCTCGCTGCTCATCTCGTAGTTTTTGGAATAGTTGGATAAGCCGGCGCAACGCTCGACGCCATCACGGAAATTGAATTTGAAGCCCTCGACCTGCATGACGTCTTTGATGCCAAGGAGCCAGCCATATTCGATGAAGCGCTTCATGTCTTTGCTCTTTAGCCCGAGCGCTTTCATCTCCTCTTTGATCTGGACGAAGCATTCGTCGGTCTCTTCCTTGGATCCTAAACCATTGCGGAAAGCCACCGCGTATTTCATGTGCTTGAGGTATTCGTCGATGACCGGCTTCCCATAACGGACGATGACTTGGAGGATGCATTCGTTCTCGTGAAGGGTTCTCCAAGTGGAGAAAGCCTCCGTTTCAAAGCCATTCTCCAAAAGAGAAGAAACGCATTTCGCCATCTGGAAGCCCTTCGTCATGATGTCGACGATCAAGGTGTCTTTGGGGTCGCCTTGGCGGTAGCGGCCAAGCATCCCCAAGATGAAATTGAGATAGAGATCGAGGTTCGAGATGGTTGGGTTGAAGCGCGAAGCAAAGCTTCCCGAATGATAGGCGAGGTGCTCGTTGGTGTAGTACTTATCTAACGCCAAAGAGCAGATCAATTGGTGGTATTGCTCATCGCCTTTCAGCTCCTCTTCCTTCTTGCCGATTAAGCCAAGATGGAAGGCATGCTCATGGACGATATAAAGGGTCAAGGTGACGGGGTTGACGCCGAAGGAGCGGACGGTCGCGTTGATGTCGCGCATGTCCTTCGCCCCTTCTTGGCATTCCTGGAAGAAGTCGAACAAGAGGTCATAGGAAAAGTAATCCGGCACCGAGAGGGAGCGGAGCAATTCGAAATAACGCTGCTTGTAAGACTCGTCCATATCTTTAGTCTACACCTTTTATCCGGCATTCCCTTATCGAAAGTAAGTATTTCTTGATCGGTTGTTTGAAGACCTTCTTAAGATGCTTCTCATACGTCGCGAGCTGCTTGGGATAAGCCTCGTCTTCGATGTCCCCCGACTTATAGTCGACGAGGTCGATGTGGTCTTCGTAGACCAGCAAAAGGTCGATGGAGCCTTCGTGGCCGCTTTCCTCGTCGTAGAAACGATATTCGTGGAAGACTTTCGCGTTTTTGGCGTTTTCGAATAAGGGCAACGCCATGACCTTCTCGATCTTCTCGCGGTCTTTCTGATCTTGGATCCAGGAGACGTCTTTGGTGGCGAAGTCGCTTAATTCGAGGAGGCGGTGCATCTTCTCGCCATAGAGGAAGGCTTCGTAAGGCGTCTCGCCGACGAGCTCTTTGGAGGCTCTTTTGCCTTCTTTTTCTTTCAAAGAGAGCTCAGGGACTTCGCCGAAGATGATCTTCTTTGGGGCCGACGGATTCTCTTCTTTCTTCTCCGGAAGCGGCTCCACTGCCCATGTTTCTTTTCCACATTTACCGTTTTGATTCGGATAAAGGGCCAAGAAATTGGCGAAAGTTTTCGCTTCGGCGGCCGTGCCTTCAAAAGGCTTCTCGGGGTTTTGTTCCGCCAAAAGGAGGTAGCACTGCTCCTTTGGACGGGTTAGCGCGACATAAAGAAGCCTCATGCGCTCGGAGATCGCCTCCTCTTTCCTCCGCTTCTTCTCCAAGAAATGGAAGATGGTCCATTCGTTGTCCTCCGGATCGATGGCTGGGAGGATCAGACCATAGGGAAGCGAGACCAAGTAGGCAGAGTTATTGGCGCTCCGGTTGTTGTTGGATTCAAATTGATGGAACAAAGAAGGACAATAAACGATCGGGAATTCCAAGCCTTTGGATTGATGGATTGTCATGAAACGGACCGTCGAAAGACCACTCGGGTTCGGTTCGACGTTGAAGGTCTCTTCGTAACGGTCCAAATCCTCGAAATACGCGGCGAACTCCTTTAAGCCATAGCCAAGCTTGGCCATATTCTCCGCAAGGCCTTCGAAAGAGAGAAGGAGCTCAAGGTTTGCTTTCACATCGCCCAATAAGGAAATCTTATTTACGATGTCGAATCCTTCTATAAAGAAGGATAACGCATCCGAAAGGTGCATCTTAAGCAGCTTTTTGGCGTTTGTTTTGATGGTTACAAAGAAGGATTCCTTATCATAGGTCCCATCCTTCATGAGGCGATAAAGAACATCGTCTTTGTAGGAGAAGGCGAAGCTTCTGGCGATCGCCATAAAGCAATGGGGGATTGCGTTGGAACCCGGTTCTTCTTCGAGCAAGACGGTGAGCTTGGCAAGATTCTTGATGAGATAGGTGAGCGGCGAATGACTGCGGTCCCCCTTCTCGCTAGCCTCAAAGGGAATCTGATACTCGGTAAAGGCCTTCTTGTAGTCATTTAGCTCCGTCCTTTTGTCAACAAGGATGGCGAAATCGCCGAATTCGCACGGCCTTCTTTCGCCTTCTTTGTTTTTGCCGACAAGATAACCACTCCTCACTTTGCGGAGGATGTCCGAAGCGATGAGCCTCGCTTCGGTGATGCCGCGCTCCTCGCTTTGGACGCGGGGATAGGTGACGAAAGTGATGTCATGACGGTCTTTGCCTTCTTCGACGTAATCGCTTTGCCCGAAGGCAAGCGCATGGCCCGAACCATAATTGACGCCGCCCACTTGGAGCGACATCAACGTTCCAAAGATGTCGTTGACCGAATCTAACACCGGTCCACGGCTACGGAAGTTGGCTTGGAGTTTGAGGAGCTTTCCGCCTTCTCCCCTACCATATTTCTCAAATTTCGAGGCGAAGAGCTCGGGTTTGGCGTTACGGAATCCATAGATGGATTGCTTGATGTCGCCGACGGCATAGACGTTATCGCGATGAAGCGAGGCGATAAAGTCTTCCTGAAGGTCATTGGTGTCCTGATACTCGTCGATCATGACATATTTGTAACGATCATGGAGCGAGGCGGCGACCGAAGGGATCTTCGCTGCTTTCTGGGCGAGTTTGGCGATGTCGGCAAAGCTCCAGGCGTTGTGTTCCTTCTTCAAAGCCTCCATGGCCGCATCGAGTTCCTTCACAAGGCTTACGATGGTCTCCGCGTCTTCCTTGGTTCGGAAATAGCGGGCCTTGATGGATTCGTAATGGCTGCCAACCGACTTCTTCGTCTGGGCCTTCACCTCAGCAAAGGCGGCGTCTTTTTTCTTCTTCCAGGCGTCATGGGCGACTTCGTGGATCTCTTTCTCGCCCGTCGGGATTTTCGGGGCCCGATATTTGTTGACGTCGGTCAAAAAGAGTTCGCGGTCACCCTGTTCCGCAAGAAGGTCTTGGATGCTTTGGATGACGGCGAATTGAAGCTCCTCCGATTCCGGGCCATAAATCTTATTGGCCTCGCCGATGAGCTTCTCGATGCCCTTGATCTGTTCTTGATACCACTTTGCAAAGGCTTCTTTGAAGAATTCGTCGGAATAATGCTTTGCGATATAGCCATCCAAAAACGCCTCTTTGTCGGTGGTTTGCTCCGCCAAGGCGTCGAACAAAAGGACGATGTTGACGATGTCGTCATCATCGCGGACTTCATGACGGTTGATGAGCTTGGCGAAGGGACAGTTAGGATCCGCCACCGCTTCTTTGTAATGTTGTTCGAAGATCTTCTCCAACCCGTTTTTCTTCGCGACCGAAAGGATCGCTTCGTCGAGATTGGTGACGTCTTTGCCTAGGCCAAGCTCGTAATGGTATTTCTTCACGACGTCGAGCGCGAAGGCGTCGAAAGTCATGATCGAGGCCTGTTCCAACTCCGTGGAGAGAGAAGCGTATTCCTTTTCGTCGATCTTGCCTTCCTTCTTCGCCTCACCGAGGTTTTTTCTCGTTCTTTCTTTCATCTCGGCGGCCGCCTTCTTCGTGAAGGTCAAAACGAGGAGGTCTTTGAACGAGCGGAAACGCTTGCCGGATGCATCTTTCTCCAAGACCAGTTCGAGGATGCGGTTGGTGAGCGTGAAGGTTTTGCCGCTCCCCGCGCCGGCGGAAACAAGGTAATTGCCTTCTTTGGCGTGCAAGGCCAGCTCACGATCGACGTTGTCGATGAGATTCTCATTCGCCATCGCTTTCATCCTCCTCTTCGTTTTCGTTATGGATGTATTTGATCCAGGCTTCTTTTAAGTTGCAGACATCGCGATAAGAGCAGAAGGCGCAGCCGTCTTTCTTGTCTTTGAAGCCGATCGATTGCACGGGGCGGATCGGGAAATCGAAGGTGCGGATCTTCTCGTCCGCCTCTTTGATTTTGGCGAAGGCGATTTCGCCGTCTTCCTCCAGTTGCTTTGCGGTGCGGACGTTGTTCTTCCACCGCCACTCCGCCTTATCCTTCGTCCAGGCAAGGCCCGAGACATAAATGCCCCTTAAATCTGGGTCAAAGGCCGACATCTTGACGCTGTCATCCAAGAATACGCCTTTGAGCTTGCTTTCGCCCGTTAAGAAAGAGGACTCGCTCTTATTCGCGGGGCGGACCGCCTTCTTCTGCAAAATCGGTGAGATGAATAAGCCCAAGAGCTCATGGCCTTGCAGCTTGGGATCATGTTTGGCCGCGTAGGCATAAACCGGAAGCTGAAGGGACAGCCCTTCTTTTAAAAGCCCTTCTTCCAAAAGGGTGCTCGAGGTCTTGTAGTCGATGACGGCGAGGTATTGATGGGCATCGCCAAAGACGATGGCTTTGTCGATGATGCCTTTCAAAGAAGAATTCTCGCTAAAAGGGAAGAGGAACTCGTGTTCAAGATAGAAGGTTGGATTGGTGATGAGGTCATGATCGTTTTGGCGGATGAAATCATAAGAGGCCTTCAAATGCTCTTTGACCCTCCGGAACAAGACGTTTTCCTTGTCGGAGAAGGATTTTTTCTTGTTTTCTTCTTGATAGGCCCTCTCCCACTGCTTCTCGAAATCGAAATCGTCTTCCTTATAGGAATGTTCCAAAACCGCGTGGGCAACGGTGCCGATCCGCGCGGCGAAGAGGTCCTTCTCGTCTTTGAGCTTCAAAACCTTGTCGAGGTAATAATGGAACGGGCATTCGTAATAGGTGTCGATCGCGGAATAGGAATGCTCCAATTCCCCAGTGTTCCGCTCCTCGCTGACCAAGGTGTAAGAAGGGTCATAAGCGTTCCATGGATAAGCCCCGCCGATGTCGCTAGCCCGGTAGTCAGCTAACTTGGGGTCAACGATCCGGTATTGCTCTTGCTTATCGAGCATGTCACTCAACAAGAAGGCGGCGAATTCTTTGGAATATTCTTCGTATCCTTCGACCTTTTTGGGCTCCAAGGAAAGCGTCTCCACCAAAGGCGAACGGAAGGTGATGCCTTCCAGATTCCTCTTCGCGTAGCAGATCGCCTCCACGTGGCCGGAAGCCAATAAGGCTTTGACGAAGGCCTCTTCCTCCGCAGTTTCCTCGGTCGAAGTCATACGGTTGAGAATTGCCTTTTCGGCGTCAGAAAGATAGCCATTGTCGCGGTAGGATCGAGGCGCGCTTCCCAAGGCGAAATTGAGATAGAAGATGTGGCTGTTCTCGGGGGCATATTCCAACGAGGAAACGATGTGGATGCCGCCTTCGTAGGTTTTATGCCTCTCCGTTTTC
>CAMGZU010000039.1 GCA_946183085.1 uncultured Erysipelotrichaceae bacterium
ATCAGCTGGTTCCTAGACTCCTATAACGATTTCCTCAATGGGGACACTTCCCCTGAATCGAAGGCAGACTGGTTCATCTGGTCGACCACGAAGAAGAGTGGTTATGCCCAATACAATGACCTTTATTATGAATGCAGTGATTTCAACACCTCCTCAATGGCGGATTTCAACTGGGATTCCAAAACCCTCCGCGAGGAACTGAAAAGCGTCCTTCTTTATTGGATGAGCACAGGGATCGCTGGCTTCCGTTTGGATGCGGTTCGCTATTTCTACGAAGGTTCCTCCAGCAAAAACGTCGCGGTTCTCCGCGAGCTTTATGAAGCGGTGGCCAAGGAATACCCCGACGTCTATTTCGTCGGTGAGAATTGGACAACGGGCAGCGATTATTACGATTATTTCGCCTCGGACATCCCTTCCTTCTTCCAGTTTGCGACCTCGATCTCCGCGACGACGGGCACAACCATCATCTCGGCAGCGAAAGGCTATAGCACCGGCGACTCCTTTGTCTCAACGGTCGCAGAAAGCGAGAAGAAGGTGAAGGAGAAAAACCCAAAGGGCTATTCCTCCTATTTCATCTCCAACCACGACCAAGACCGCTCGTCGAAGTCTTTGGAAGGGGATGACGCCAAATTCGCGGCTAGCATCACCTATCTCCTTCCGGGCACGCCTTACATCTATTATGGCGAGGAGATCGGCTTGCTTGGCGTCCGCGGCGCCGAGCCGACCGACGTCATGCGCCGCCTCCCGATGATCTGGAGCGAGACCGACAAGACGGGAGAATGCGGCTTCCCCGAGAAGAGCAACCTTTATCTGATGTCTGAAATGGAGCAGGTGAAGAAGGGGGCTTTGGATCTTTTGAAAGAACCGATGTCCCTCACCAATCATTACCGCAAACTCGGCCAGGTCCGTAACAAGATCCCCTGGATCAAAGACGCGGTGATCAAAGCCATTGAAACCGGAACCGAGCGTTTCTTCGCCTATACCTTAACGGACGAGGGTCATAGCGTTCTCGTTGTCCATAATGGCAGCGAAGAGATCGCTTCGCTTGACGTCTCCAGCGCAAGCCCTGTCTCGATCTTAGATTCCATCGACACCAGCAACTTCCGTCCGAAGCTGGAGGGCGGAAGCATCACTTTAGGCGGAAGAAGCACCGCCGTTATGACAATTTCTTGAGGTAGATTATGAAAAAGAAAGCGTTATTTTCCCTCTCCATCTTTGCCATTC
The DNA here is from genome assembly GCA_946183085.1 of uncultured Erysipelotrichaceae bacterium. GTDB lineage: Bacteria > Bacillota_I > Bacilli_A > RFN20 > CAG-826 > Alloenteromonas. Next base: position 1,225 of record CAMGZU010000039.1, read on the forward strand.
TTGGCCTTGCCGCCTGTGGCGGCTCTACCCCGGTGGAGCCGGAGCCTACGCCCGTAGACCCAACCACCCCGACGGAGCCGGTAGATCCAGTTACGCCAACCTTCCCCACGACGCCGACCTACGAAGAGGAAAGTTTCCAGATTCATTACCTCCGCCCCGATAACAAATACGATGGCTGGAACCTTTGGCTTTGGGCGCCGGGCGCCGATGGCAAGCAATTCGATTTCAATGGCGGCGATGCGACCAATGGCGCGATCGCTTCCTATAAGCGCAGCGAATTCCCCAACGCGAGCCGTATTGGCTTCATCATCCGCAAAGGCAATTGGGCGGCCAAAGACACCGAAGCCGACCGCTTCCTTGAATTCGGTTTATATCCCGCCGATGAAAAAGGCGTCCATCACATCTACATCAAATCGGGCGACGCCAACATCTATTCGACGACCGATTACAAGATGCTCGATGGCTTTGGCGAAGTCGGTTTCCGCACCGAACGCCGCTTCTATGCCTCCTGCAACAACCCGATCAAGAAATGGTCTTTGACCAAAGATGGCGAGGAAGTCGCCGGCAAATCCTTCACCGCGGACTTCCCCAAAGTCGTCATCTATGACTTACCCGATGGCACCGACATCAGCTATGGTTCGCAATACCGCTTCTCCGCCACCTTCGCGGAAAGCAACGTGACGATGGAAAGCGACGTCTCGCTCCTCCGCGTCCTCAACACCGAAGGCTTCGACAAGATGTATAGCTATGATGGCGATGATCTTGGCGCTTTGGTTCAAGACGGCAACACCTCCTTCAAGGTTTGGTCGCCTTTCTCCAAATCCATCGCGGTCCGCGTCTATGATAACGGCACCCCGAGATCCGTCGACATCAACAAAGGCGACGATACCTACGACGAATACCCGATGACTTTGGGCGAAAAAGGCGTTTATAGCGCCCTCGTCAACAAAGATCTCAGCGGCAAGTACTACACCTATTTCGTCAAGAGCAACACCTATCCCGATGGCATCGAGATCGTCGACCCCTATGCCAAAGGGGCTGGCGTGAATGGCTTGCGCGGCTTAATCGTCGACTTCGCGAAGACCAACCCCGATGGCTGGGACGCCATCTCGCCGCACGCCTATGACCGCAAAGAGCTCACGGTTTATGAAACCCACGTCGTCGATCCGACTTCCTCTGAGACTTGGGGTGGTCCGGCCGAGAAAGCGAAGACCTACCTTGGCCTCATCGAAGAAGGCACGACCTATACCGCTTCGGGCAAGACGGTCAAAACCGGCTTTGATCACATTAAGGAGCTTGGCGTCAATGCCATCCAGCTCCAGCCGATCTTTGACCAGGCGAATGACGAAACTAAGCCCGAATTCAACTGGGGCTACAACCCGCTCAACTACAACGTCTTGGAGGGCTCCTATTCTTCCAATCCTTTCGATGGTTACGCGCGCATCAAGGAATTCAAGAAACTCGTCCAAGCCTATCACGAGGCGGGCGTCAACATCATCATGGACGTCGTCTACAACCACGTGAATGACGCCAACTCGAGCAATTTCGAGGTCTTATTCCCGGGCTATTTCTACCGCCATGACAGCCATGGCGTCTTAACCAATGGCTCTGGATGCGGCAACGAAACCGCCTCCGAACTCCCGATGATGCGCAAATTCATCAAGGATTCGACCGCCTTCTGGGCGAAAGAATACAAACTCGGCGGCTTCCGCTTTGACCTCATGGGTCTTCATGACCTTCAGACGATGAAGGAAACCGTGGCGGAACTCGTCAAGATCAACCCGAAGATCGTCGTTTATGGCGAACCTTGGACGGGCGGCGATTCCCCGCTTGCGACGAAAGATCGCGCCGATCAGGCCAACATCAAGAACTATGAGGGCTATGGAGCCTTCAACGATGGCATTCGCGATGGCTTGATCGCCGGCGGCATGGCCGCCAACGAGGACAAAGCCTGGGTCACCGACCCGACCTACGAAGGCGACGTCAACTCGATCCGTTCGGGCATCGCCGGCGCGACTTATCGGAGCTCCTTGTTGACCTCCGACCCCGATAAAGCGGTGGTCTATGCCTCTTGCCATGACAACTTCACCCTCTATGACCGCATGGTTGCGGCCAAGGTGCAGGATGAGGCCGTCCGCAAGAAGATGGCGACGCTCGCCAACTCCATCGTCTTCACCTCGCAAGGCACAAGCTTCTTCCTCGGCGGCGAAGAATTCCTCCGCTCCAAAGGAAGCGACCTCGAGATCGCGAAGAACTCCTATAACGCCTCTTATGAGGTCAATGCCTTCGACTATTCGCTTAAGGTCAAGCACTTCGATCTCTTCGAGCGTTATCAAAAGCTCATCGCCTTGAAGACCAAGGTCGATGGTCTCCACTTGGATGCCGAAGGAGTAAAGGCCTTTAAGGTAAACCTCAACGAGCTTGAAAATACCTTCACTTATGACGTAAAGGATCTTGCGAACAACAAGACCTACCGCATCGCCCATTGCAATGGTAGCGAAGCGCCGGGCACCGTCAATTTGGATGGTTACACCCTCTATCTCGACACCCTCGATAGCGGCGTGAGCTTCACGGCCAAGACCCAGCTTCAACCCTATCAGACGCTCATCGGCGTCAAAGCTGCTTAAGCGCTAAGCCTCTCTTCTTAGAAGAGGGGCTTTTTTGTTTGCCTTAAGGCGGTTAAACTTTGTCTATGCCACGCGTCAGCAAAGAAAAGAAAAAAAGCGCAAAGGAGATCGAGGAGCAGATCGCCGCGGTCGAAGAAGCGCCGAATCTTGCCACGTTCCATCGCCCGAAAAAAGAAAGAGCGACGAAAAAAGGCAAGAAGAGTTTCAATTACCCTCTTGCCTATGTGATCATCTCGATCCTCGTCTTTGGCCTTGGCATTTTGACCATCTGCCTCATCAATTATTGGACGAGCGGATCGTTTTCACTTTAAGTCGGTGTTCAAGTCTTCCGCGGCCGAAAGCTTCGAGACGTATTCCGCGTCTTTATAAGAAGCCAAGGCCGTTTTTTCGTATTCGTCGAGCTCGGCTTCGTCATGGAAGAGCAAAGAATTCTCAAGGTCGATCTCAACAAGGAGGCTTAAGCGGTCCAACGGACTTCTTTTCTCTTTGCCAAGAAGCAACAACAGCTCATTGGCGAAATAAGGGAAGATCAAAAGAAGCGTGATCGAATAGGCGTTGAACCAAAGCATCGCCACCAAAGGAAGGGGCAAGACAAAAAGGAGGCGGAGCGCGTAATTATACCAACGGGGGATGTAGCCTTTCTTTTCCGCGCGGCCAAGCTTCAAGATGACTTCGCCAAGCTCCCCGTGCCCTTTTAAGAAGAAGGGGAGAAGGAAGACGAGAGTGAAGGAGGCGAAGGAGAAGCTCGCGATGCGGGCGAAACGCTCGACGTTGGCGACGTGGTTTCTGCTTTCGGAGTAACGGGGGGAGACGCTGGACAAAACGTCTTCAAGATGGGAATAGGATTGGTAATAAAGGTCGCGGACATCACTTAAGCCACGCTCGTTGAGGTTCTCCGCCATTTTCGCGGGGGCATCCATGTTGACGGAGCCATCCTCATTCAAGACGTAGGAGAAATAAGTCGTTGAATAATTGGTGATCGTCGCTTCGGCGGGGAGCTTCAAAACGGTCGCGTTATAGATGTGGCGGATTGTGTAGCTGGTCTTGTAGGTGTCGTTATAATTCTTCGCGATCGCCGCGCTGAATTCGCCGAAATAGAATTCCTCAAGAACCCCTTGGTAAAAGGAATAGTCCTTGTGGGCATTCTCCCCGAAATGGCGCGTTGAGTTCTCGCTTTGGACAAAAGTGATGGATTCGCGATAAGAGGGAGTCGCCTGGAAAATAGGGAAGCAGATCGCCCAATAAGAAAAGAGCGTTAAGGCTGCAAGGAAAAGGGCGTTAAAGAAGGAAGCAAGAAGCGATTTGCCAACTCCCGCCCGTTCGATATGCTCGTTCTTACGATGCTGCATCTTCGTTCATCTCGCTTTCTTCGACGGCGTCGAGGTACCAAAGGCTCTCTGGCTCGCTGATGACGACCGAATTGCCAAGGTAATCGTGGATCGAGCGGTGGTTCTTCGTAAACATCGACATGGTATAGGTGATCAAAAGGGTCGCGCCGAAAGAAACGACCGCCCCGACGAATTCGATGAGATATTGGCTGAGCCACCTTAAGGGCATGGAACGTTTTTGGTATTGATAGCCTTTGCCGGTCACGAGGCATAGCTTAAAAAGCCATTTGCCCGGCGATTGGCAAGAAGGGGAGACAAGGGGCACGAGCAAGAAGACGAGCAGATGCATCCCCGTAAGCGGGACGAGCGCCCACAAGGCGGCGTTACGAAGCAAGGTGTCGTGCTGATTGCGGAGCTCACTCACTTTGGGCGAGTTATTGACGATGGTCATGGCGTTTTCGATTGCATCGAGCACGAAGTTGACGGCGGCGTAGTCTTTGCCGCTGACCACCGTGATGGCGAGGTGACCCGCTTCGTTTTCGAATAAGGACAAGATGTTCGATTCGGAGGAACCGACTTTGAGGATGTCGCTTTGGAAGACGGCGTCGGTGAGGTTGGCGCTTCCAAAGGAAGAAGCCTTCACGGTATAAAACTCTTGAAGGGCATCCAAAGGATGAACGGTGGTGGTCTCTCCTTGGTAGGTGATGGTGGCTTCGCTGAGCTCGCTGACCTTGTTGAAGGAGTGAATGCTGCGGAAGGAGTGGGCCCCGCCATCGGCGGATTCGACGTAAAGCCCGCTTTCCATGCAAACATCTTTGATCTCCGCGTTGAGCGAAGCGACTTTGACGCGGTCTAAGACGTTGGGGAGGATGAGGGGAAAATAAAGAAGAGCGGCGATGCCGATCGTCAATGCGAGATCGACGATTTGAGCGCCGGCCCTTTTCCAGATGTTAGCCAATACGATTTTCTTCATGGAATGCTCGCGTGCGCGAACGCGTTGAGACCATTATAGAAGAAAAGGGGGAGAAGATTCATTCCTCTCTTTTTCTTTTTGAACCAAAGACCTATAATATCGATAACGAAATCAGCCCAATTATCGGCCCCTAGTTGAGTGAAGTGATCACATCGACGATCGGCGGATTTTTTGGGGTAGGAGTTTTATGGAGCAGAAAGAAAAACTCGAACAATACGTTCCTCAGCCGGAAAAAGAAACGGTTAAGGAAAAAAAGGAAGAGACGCACGAAGACGCCTACGTCTCCCTCCGTCACATCGACAAGGTCTATGACAACAACGTCCAGGCTGTCTTCGACTTCAACCTCGACATCAAGAAGCATGAATTCATCACCTTCGTCGGTCCGTCTGGGTGTGGCAAATCCACGACCCTCCGCATGATCGCGGGCCTTGAGGATATCACCCGCGGCGAGCTCTACATCGATGGCGAGCTTTGCAACGACAAACAGCCGAAAGACCGCAACATCGCGATGGTCTTCCAAAGCTATGCTCTTTACCCCCATATGTCGGTTTACGACAACATGGCTTTCGGCTTAAAGATCAAACACCTCTCAAAAGCCGAAATCGATAAGCGCGTTCATGAAGCGGCCCGCATCCTTCAGATCGAGGAATACCTCGACCGCAAACCGCGCGCCCTCTCCGGTGGTCAGCGTCAGCGCGTCGCCCTCGGCCGCGCGATCGTCCGCAACGCGAAAGTCTTCTTGATGGACGAACCGCTCTCCAACCTTGACGCAAAACTCCGCGTCCAGATGCGTTCGGAGATCGTCAAACTCCACGAAGCGCTCGGCTCGACCACGATTTACGTCACCCACGACCAGACCGAGGCCATGACGATGGCGACCCGCATCGTCGTCATGAAGCTTGGCCGCGTCCAGCAAATCGGCGCGCCGAAAGAGATTTACAACAACCCCGCCAACGTCTTCGTCGCCGGCTTCATCGGCTCGCCTTCGATGAACTTCTTGAAAGCCAAATACGACAAAGGCACCGTAACCTTCTCCGATGGCACCAAGATGAAGCTCCCCGCCGAGCTCACCAAAGGCAAAGAGATTCCGGAAGAGGTCATCTTCGGCATCCGTCCCGAGGACATCCGCCCGGTGGAGGAGAAGAAGGAAGGCTTAAGCGAGCCGATCGCCTCGAAGATCCGCGTCGCTGAGCTCCTCGGCTCCGAATACTATCTCCACAGCGACTTCGCCGGCATTGACCTCGTCGCCAAATTCCCGGCCGAAGAAGAGATCAAAATCGGCGATACCGTCAAAGTCACCTTCAACCTCAAAAAGGCGAAGCTCTTCGACGCCAAGACCGAAAAGGCCATCTAACTTCGACAAAAAGCGCAGCATCCGTTTGGAAAAGCCGCGCTTTTTCTTTGCCGTTTATTGGTTTTCTTCTTCGAGGAAGAGCAAAGCTTCCTTTAGGCTCATCGCAAAGCGATCGGCCTTTTCTTTGTGGGAAGCGATGTCTTTGGTGGTGTGGGGATCATAAACGCCAATCGTATGGTAGCCCGCTTTATGGGCGATCGTAAGGGGCGTGAAAGAATCCTCGATCACCAAGGTTTCGGAAGGGGAGAGGGCATAATGCTCTAGGAGCAAGTCGTACATTTTTGAGGTGGTTTTGCCGCTTGGGACGTCTTTCGCGTCCACGATCTTCGAGAAGAATTTGTCGATGCCAAGCCGCTTTAAGCAAGGCCGATAGAGCTCTGGCGAATTGGTGGTAGCGACCGCCATTTCGATTCCTTGCGAAGAAAGATAGTTCAAGAGTTCCAATCCACCTTCTTTTAGGGGGATTTTTTCCTCGTATTCTTCTTTGGCCAACTCATTCCATTCTTGAAGGATCTCCTCTTCGTTTAAGAAGGGGAAGAAGGTCTTTTTGGTATAGGTCGCCCCTTTGGCTAAGCCCATCGCGGCGACTTCTTTTCCATAATGGGGCGGCAAAGGTTTGCCATGCCTTGCGAAGAAAACCTTATCGACTTCGTCCCATAAAGAAGTGGAGGCGATGAGCGTCCCGTCCAAATCGAGGATGATGAGTTTGATGGTGTTGCCCAGGAAAGTAAGGGACATCAGACCTGCGCCTCCTCATCGAGCAAAAAGGCCATGTAGTGGGGGATGGTCAAATAAACCCCGTCGTCCCCCAAATTCGAAGAGGTGATTTTGATGCAGCGTTTCGCGGGGTTATTCGCGTCTTCTAGGACGGTCTTGGCCGCCTTGGTGTCGCCGTTGGTCGACTTAACCTCGATGAGGACGACTTTGCCGCGAATCTCCGACACAAAATCGATCTCGAGGCCCGTATCCTTTCGGTAGTAGAAAAGATTGAGATCATTTTTGTTGAGGGTGTCTGCGACGAAATTCTCGTAAATCGCCCCTTTGTAGATGCCGACCTCATCCGTCCCGTTATAGAGAGCGGAAGTCACGTAAAAAGGAAGCGCACCCAACAAGAGACCGACGTCTTGAAAATACAATTTGAAATAGCCTTCGCGGGGATAGGCGATGAGGGGTTGTTGGATGGCGCTTAGATTCTGACACCGCTTAACGATGCCTGCCCCCAAAAGCCACTCAATCGCATCAAAATAGCTTTCTTTGGATGCGTTGCTCCCCAAATGAGAAAGAACGAATCGTCTTCTTTCGCTCGCGAGTTGGCCGGGCAAAGAATCGTAGACGCGGTTGATTTTGGCCAAAAGAGAGTTCTTGATGACTTCGCGTCCGTTTTCGTCCAAATGTTTGGCAAAATCGTCGCGATAGTTCGCAAGGATGGATGACTTGCTTTCGTGGGCTAAGCGGAGGTCCTTCGTCTTTAGATAAGCATCGATGACTTCTGGCATCCCTCCCAAACAAAGGTATTCGCGAAACGCCTCGGAGAAATGAGCGTGGAGATAAGGGTCCAAACTTTTCTTTTGTGCGAAAGAAAGGCGGATGGCGTCAATCGCTTCCTTTCTCTCGCCTTTCGCCCACAAAAACTCTTCAAAGTCCATCGAGTGCATGGTTAAGTCGTATTCGAATCCGACGGAAACTTCTTTTGAACCTTCGTCGTTATAGGCGGCAATCCCGAGCAATGAGCCGGAGCACGCGATGACGAAATCCGTTTTTTCCATCAAGGGTTTCAAAGCTGCCCTGGCCCCGTTGCAGTCTTGTATCTCATCAAAGAAAAACGCCATTTTTCTAGGGTCGAATGATGCGGATGGGTAAGCGGCGCGAAGCCTTTCTAGCAGCGTCTCGGCATCAACGTCGCCCGCAAAGAGCTTCTTTTTCTCTTTTTCGAACTTGAAATTGATCGTTATGATCTCCTCGAAGTGTTTCTTCAAGAAGGCATCGATCACCGTCGTTTTTCCGACTTGCCGAGCGCCTCTTAGCATCAAGGCCTTGCGCTTGATGGGCAAACTCGCGAGCCAGCGTTCCAGTTTTTCTTCGATTTTCCGTTTAAACATGCTTGTATGATAACAGTTTTTTATAAAAAATTGACCCAATTATTTTTAAAACATATAAAAAATTGACCCAATTATTCTATAAATATTGAACTTCGTTATAAATAACGAAAAGAAAAAAGCCTCGATGATGGACCGAGGCTTATGAAGAAAGAGAAGAATCAGACGTCTTTGTAGCAGGAGCCGCCGATGAATTCGCGCATCAAGGAGTTGGAAGGAACCCAATTGTCCTCCATGTCGATGAAGAACTTGAGCATGCGGATGAGCCTCGCGGCGTCGGGCCAGTATTCGCTTTCTTTGTCGATCGCCTGAAGGAGGGGAAGCGCGTATTTCTTCATGACCGGGAGCTCATAAGGGAGATAGGAGTTATAGACGTAATCCGAGCCTTCCTGGGTGTCGTAGATCCATTTGAATTCGCCACGGCGGACCGAAGGCCACATCGAGAGGGTCTCTTCCGCCGAGGAGTTACGGAACTTTTTGTCGCGGACGATGCGGCGGATCAAGCGAAGATCGGTCAAAGAGACCGGGTTATGGTCGTCGAGGTTCGTCTGCGATTGCGGGGCGATGAAGATCTTGAACTTCGCCGACTTCGGAATGTCGACGGTCAAACGGTCGTTGAGGGCGTGGATGCCTTCGATGATGAGCGGCTGGTTCTTGCCGATTTTGAGCGTCCTGCCATTGACGCGGTGGCCAAGCTGGAAGTCAAAGCGCGGCAAGGTGACTTCCTTGCCATTGATCAAATCGACCATGTTCTGGGAGAACGTCTCGATGTCGAGGGCTTCGATGGTTTCGAAGTCGGGTTTGCCTTCTTCGTCAAGCGGCGTTTCTTCCCTGGGTTTGTAATAGTCGTCCAAGGAGATGCGGATCGGATGGATGCCGCGCGCCAAAAGCTCGATGCGGAGGCGGTTGGCGAAGGTGGTTTT
>CAMGZU010000040.1 GCA_946183085.1 uncultured Erysipelotrichaceae bacterium
AGGATCCCCAAGAAGGAAAGAAGGCCGATCGAAAGAATCAAAAGAGAAGACTTCTGATAGGCTCGGAGCCACCGCTCAAAATGGTTCAAAGCGGCCTGCTTTTCGCTGGAAAGATGCTTCGCCATGTCAGTTTTCGACGTCGGTGACGTTGACGCTCACCTGGACGGGGACGGTCTCGCAGGTCATCTGGATGGCCTTGGTGACCTCTTCTTGGATGGATTGGCAGATGTCCATGACTTTGACGCCATGGGCGATGACGACGTCGATCGAGATTTCGGTGACGCCGGTTTTGCGCATCGCGATCTTGACCGGTCCAGTGACGGAGAAGGTCGATTTGCTCTTCTTCTTTTTGGCGTTATTGACGGAAGCGCCCGGAATCGAGTTGACCGCGTGCTCGGTGATCGTGCAAAGGGCTTTGCGGGAGATGCCCATCTTGCCCTTGTTGGAATAGTTGTTGATACGGATGTAGTCAGCCATAAGCTCCTCCTTACTTCTTAAGGGAGATCAGGATGCGCTCGGCGATGTCCTCGGCGGTGAAGCCAAAGGCCTTGAGGACTTCGCTGCTCTTGCCGGATTTGCCAAAGACATCGAGGCCGATGTTGTGCTTGGCGTATTTGCCCCAGCCATAGGTGGCGGCCATCTCCAAAGAGAAACGCTTCTCATAGGGAAGGTGGAGGATTTTCTCCTTGTATTCCGGCGTCTGGGCCTCGAAGCATTCCAAAGACGGCATCGAGATGACCTCAAGGCGGATTTTGTATTTCTTCTCCAAGATCTTGGCGGCATCAAGGGCAAGCGAGACTTCGCTGCCGGTCGCGAGGATCTGGTATTTGGGGCGATGATGGCGCGGACGATAGACCGAATAGGCGCCTTTTTTGACGGATTCGGGATCGGAAGAAGCAAGAAGAGGCACGTTTTGGCGGGTAAGGATGAGGGCCGAGGGGCCTTTCTTATTGGCGAGGGCCGCTTCCCAAGCGCCCCAGGTCTCTTTGGCGTCGGCCGGGCGGAAAACCGTCACGTTCGGCGTGGCGCGGAGAGCGGCGAGCTGCTCAATCGGCTCGTGGGTCGGGCCATCTTCCCCAACTGCGATCGAATCGTGGGTGAAGACATAGATGGCGGGAAGATCTTCTAGGGCCGCCATGCGGATGGCCGCCTTGCAGTAATCCGAGAAGACGAAGAAGGTGCCGACGAAGGTGCGGAGCCCGCCATGGAGCAACATGCCATTTTGGACGGCCGTCATCGCGAATTCGCGGATGCCAAAGCGGATGTCGCGGCCTTCGGGATGCTCGGAAGAGAAAGCGGGCGTCCCCGGGATCGTCGTCTTGGTGGAGCCGGCCACGTCGGCCGAGCCGCCCATCGCGAAGGGGCACTTCTTCCCCCAAGCGGCGATGAAGTTGCCGCTCGAAACGCGGGTCGCTTCCTTTAAGTTTTCGTCGAACGTCGGGATCTCCGGGAGGTATTTCTCGACTTCGCCATTAATGGCGTCGAGATAACGGGCGTAATCCTCGGGGTGTTCCACCGCATATTTCTTAAGGTCTTCCTCGTAGGCGAGGCGGGCTTTCGCGCCGCGCTCGGCAAAGCCTTCGCGAAAGTTTTGGTAAACCAAATCCGGGACGGTGAATTCCGGATAGTTGTAGTCATAGACGAACTTGGCGTGCTCGGCGTCGTCTTTCGCTAATGGCGAACCATGGGTCTTATGGGAGCCGGCGTTCTGCGAGCCAAAGCCAATGACGCTATGGACGAGGATCATCGTCGGGAAAACCGCGGATTTCCTCGCGTTTTCGATGGCGCTAATCAAAGAGGCGACGTCGTTGCCATCCGCCACTTCAAGCACATTCCATTCGGAGGCCAAGAAGCGGGTTTTGACGTTCTCGGTCATCGTATCGGTGGTCGGACCATCCAAAGTGGACTGGTTCGCGTCATAGATGAGGATCAATTTGTTGAGGCGCATATGGCCCGCCATCGAAATGGCTTCCTGGGAGATGCCTTCCTGCAAGCAGCCATCGCCACAAAGGCAATAGGTGTAATGGTTGAAAAGCCTCTTGCCCTCAACGTATTGAGCTTGGAGCGCTTTCTCCGCGATCGCCATGCCAACGGCCTGGGCGATGCCTTGGCCCAATGGGCCAGCGGTCGCGTCGACGCCTTTGGTCTTGCCGTATTCGGGGTGGCCAGGGGTCAACGAATCGGTCTGACGGAAGGATTTGAGGTCGTCCATCGAAAGACCATAACCGCAGAGATGGAGAAGGGAATAAAGCAAAGCGGAGCAATGGCCGGCGCTTAAGACAAAGCGGTCGCGGTTGATCCAATCGGGGTTCGCGGGGTCGGACGTGAGGAAATAACGCCAGAGGCAATAAGTCGCCGGCGCCACGTCTAACGGCATGCCAGGATGGCCGCTGTTCGCCTTGCCCGTTTGGTCAAGAACCAGAGCGCGGATCGCGCCGATGGAGAGGTTATCCATCTTTCTTGCTAAATCGTCTTTCATAAGGTTCCTCCTCGACGTATTAGTAGTTTTTTGGTTTTATATCAGGAAAGTTAATATACAAAGTATATTACCCTACTCCTTCTTGATTTCGATACCGACGCAATCAAGCTGTTCGGTGGTGACTTCGCCCGGTGCTTTGGACATCGGGTCGACGGCCTGAAGGTTCTTCGGGAAGGCCTCGACGTCGCGGATGTTGTCGGTGCCGGTGAGGATCATGCAAAGACGGTCCAAACCGAAGGCGATCCCACCATGGGGCGGGCAGCCATACTTGAAGGCGTCGATGAACCAACCGAATTTGCGCTGCACGTCTTCGTCGCTAAGCCCCATGATCTTGAAGATCTTCCACTGGGTGTCGTGGTCATAGATACGGAGGGTGCCGCCGCCGGCTTCGTAGCCATTGATGATTATATCATAGGCATAGGCGAGCACTTCTTCGGGCTTGGTGTCGAGCAAAGGGAGATCCTCATCGCGCGGACGCGTGAAAGGATGGTGCTCGGCGCTATATAAGCCCGGCTGGCCTTCGATCGGATCGAACATCGGGAAGTCCACCACCCAGAGCAAATCGTAGGTGCCAGGCTTCACTAAGCCCATCTCCTTCGCAAAGCGAATGCGGAGGGCGCCGAGTCCGAAGTCGATGTCGCGGCGGGAGTTGCTGGAAGCAAAGAGCAAAAGGTCGTCTTCTTTGAGATCCAAGGAGGCGATGAGCTCCTTCTGCTGCTCCTCGCTTAAGAATTTGGTGAAGGAGCCGGCAAGAGCGCCATTCTCCATCTTCAAAGACATGACGCCTTTGAGGTTGAACTTCCGCGCTTCGAGCTGAAGCTCATCCAGCTTCTTCCTCGAGGTTTCCTTGCCTTTGTCTGGAATCACCAAGCCTTTGATGAATTCCTGGCCTTGGAAGCCGGCGAATTCGCTCTTGGCCATGACGCCTTTGATGTCATGAAGGAAAAGGTCGTAGCGGGTGTCGGGCTTATCGGAGCCGTATTTGTCCATCGCATCCCAATATTTCATCCTGCGGAGCGGGAGAGGGACGTCATAATTGACGGTCTCTTTGAAGATGCGGGCTAAAAGCTTCTCCATCATGGTGAGGATCTGGTCCTGATCCAAGAAGGAGGTCTCGATGTCGACCTGGGTGAATTCCGGCTGACGGTCGGCGCGGAGGTCTTCGTCGCGGAAGCAGCGCGCGATCTGGTAGTAGCGTTCCATGCCGCCGATCATAAGGAGCTGTTTGAAGAGCTGCGGCGACTGCGGGAGCGCGTAGAAACGGCCATGGTGGAGGCGGCTTGGCACCAAATAGTCCCTCGCCCCCTCTGGGGTCGCAAGATTGAGGATCGGGGTCTCGATCTCACAGAAGCCTTCCGCGTCCAGGCATTCGTGGAACAAACGGACGATCTTCGCGCGGGTGCGGAGGCGGTTCGCCATGATGGGACGGCGGAGGTCAAGATAACGGTATTGGAGACGGGTCTCTTCGAGGGCGTCGGTCTTATCGGCGATGATGAAAGGCGGGTTCTCCGCTTTGTTGATGACGATGAGCTCGTCGATCACGACTTCGATTTCGCCGGTCGGAAGATTCTTATTCGGCACGTCCTTCTTGCGGACGGTGCCTTTGACCTGGACGACGTTTTCGTTGCGGACGTCGGGAAGCTCATCGGGGTGTTCGGAGGAAAGCTGGACGATGCCGCTCGCGTCACGGAGGTCGATGAAAAGCAAAGAACCGAGGTTCCTGCGGTTGCTGACCCAGCCAACCAGGGTGACTTTCCTGCCAACGTCTTTGAGGCGAAGCTCGCCATTACGATCACTGCGTTCCATAGTTTTTATTCCTCATGATGGTGATGCTCTTCTTCGAGGCCGAAGATCGCATCGAGTTCTTCGGCAAGGTTGTCGAGTTTGATTTCTTTCTGCTCTTGCGTAGCAAGGTTCTTTAAGGGGGCCACGCCTTTCTCCAGCTCCTCTGAGCCGATGATGAGCGCGTATTTGGCGCCGCGCTTCACGGCTTTCTTGAACTGGGAGCCAAGCTTTCCGGCCGCCATCGGCGTATAGGCCGAATAGCCGAGGTTACGGATGTTGGTGGTCAAGACGAAGACGTCATCGAGCACCTCTTCCCCGACTGGCATCACATAGACGTCGATGCCAGTCTCAAGGTCATTGAGGAGGCCATCGTCTTTCATGACGCTATAGATCCTCTCTAAGCCGAAGGCGAAGCCAACGCCCGCCATCTCCGGTCCGCCAAGGGCGGATAAGAGGCCATCGTAATGGCCACCGCCAAGTAGGGCCCCATAATCTTTCCCGGTTTTCGAGACCGCGTGGACCTCGAAGACCACTTCGCCATAATAATCGAGTCCGCGGACCAACGAATCGTCGACTTCGTACTCGATGTCGAGGGAATTGAGGATCGAAAGGGTCGTATAGAAGCGTTTCTCGCTCTCCTCGGAGAGGTAATCCTTCATCTTCGGGGCGTTTTTGGCGATTTCTTGGTCGTGCTCGACCTTGCAATCCAAAATGCGCATTGGGTTGAGGCGGAGGCGGTCATGGCAGTCCTCACACATCTCGTCGATGTGTTTGCCGAAGTATTCCTTGAGCGCTTCGCGGTAGGCGTTTCTCGAGGCCTCGTCGCCCAAGGTATTGATCTTAAGGTGCAAGCCGGTGAAGCCGAGCATCCCGAGGATCTCCATTGCCAAAGCGATGGTCTCGGCATCGAAGCGCGCGGAATTCACGCCAATGCATTCCACGCCCGCCTGATGGAATTGGCGGTATCGCCCAAGCTGTGGCCTTTCATAACGGAAGACCGGGCCATAGTAATAAGCCTTAAGGGGCAAATCCTCGGTGGCGTAAAGCTTATGCTCGACGATCGCACGCGCGACGCCCGCGGTGAATTCGGGGCGCATGGTGACGGAGCGCTCCCCTTTGTCCAAGAAGGTATACATCTCCTTGCGGACGACGTCGCTCCCCTCCCCGGTCGAGCGATTGAAGACTTCGGTATATTCAAGAACCGGGGTCCTGAAATCGCGATAGCCGAAAAGCTCGCATACGGCGGCGAAGACTTTTTCGATATAGGCGTAGCCACTGGCCTCATCTAGGAGGATGTCGTGGGTGCCTTTGACAGCGATAATTGCCATAGTTATTTCCTTTCTTAGTGGACGACGCGCTCCACGGAATAGACGCCTTTTACGCCCATTAAGAGGGCGAAGGTGTCCTCCAATACTTTCGCGTCGGGGACATGAACGGTCATCGTGAAGACGTCGTTCATCGTTTGGGTGATGAGTTTGGCCTTAAGCTCGGTGACCGAGATGTTTTTGGTCGCAAGGGTCGATAAGACGTCGGCCAATAGGTTCGCGCGGTCGTTGGCGTAGATCTCGATGTCGACCGGATAAGTCGCAATCGGAAGGTTCTCGCGCCACTTGGCGTCGATTAGCCTCTTCGTCTCATGAATCACGTTTGGGCAATTGCGGCGATGGATCGTGATGCCTTTGCCTTTGGTGATGTAGCCGACGATGTCGTCGCCGGGGATCGGCGTGCAGCATTGGCTTAAGGCGACGGCGAGATGGCTCACCCCGCCCGCGACCTCGATCGGAGAGTTATCGGTTTTGATCTTGGTCTGCTTGTTGCTGGCCTTCTGCATCTTCTCCATGTCGAAGGTCGCCTTGCGCCTTTTGATGCCAAGGAAGTCGATGACCGCGCCCGGAGTCGGGTTTTTGGCGTTCATCATGACATAGAGGTCGTCGAGGGTCTCGCAATGGTATTCGTTTAAGACTTTCGGCGAATTGAGAAGATGCTCCATCTCCTCTTCTTCCACGCCTTGCATGCGGAAGGCGTCGATGGCCGATTGTTTGCCCGATTTAACGCGCTCAACCTTCAAGATTTCGGCATCACGCTTCTGGAGCGCTTTGCGGATATGGGATTTGGCCGAGGCGGTTTTGGCGATCTCAAGCCAGCCTTCGTTGGGGCCCGGCGCGTTTTTCGAGGTGCGGATTTCGCAGATGTCGCCGGTCTTTAAGACGGTGTTGAGGGGCACGCCCATGCCGTTGACCACCGCGCCGATCGCCTGATCGCCAACGCGCGTATGGATGCGGTAGGCGAAGTCAAGAGGCGTCGAGCCATTGGGGAGGTCGATGACCTTGCCCATCGGGGTGAAGACGTAGACGTTGGCCTCGAAGACGTCGCTCGTGAGGGCGTCCATGTATTCTTTGGCCGAGCCTTCTTGTTGGCCCGACATCGAGACGAAGTCGCGGAACCAATGGAGCTGCTCTTCGATCTCGCGCTGCTCCTCTTTGGCGTTATAGTGGCCGGATTCCTTGTATTTCCAGTGGGCGGCGACGCCGGTCTCGGCGACGCGGTCCATCTCTTCCGTGCGGATCTGGAATTCGTAGGTTTGGCCATCCCCCGCCACCACCGAGGTATGAAGCGACTGGTAGAGGTTGGGCTTTGGCATCGCGATGTAATCTTTGAAGCGGCCCGGGATCGGCTTGTAGGTTTGGTGGATGACGCCGAGGATCTCGTAGCAGTTCCTTTCGGTCTCGGTGATGATGCGGATCGCCAGGATGTCGAAGATGTCATCGATCGAATGGCCCTTTTGATACATCTTGCGGTAAAGGGAATAGATCGATTTGACCCGCGATTCCATGCGGAAGGGAATGTTTTGCTCAAAGAGGATGTCGGCGACGCGCTTTTTGACCGATTCCAAGGATTGTTTCCTATGGGTGGTGCGCTCGTTGACGAGGTCGAGGATGCGCTGATATTTCTCGGGCTCCAAATATTTGAGGCAGAGGTCTTCCATCTCGCTTTGGATGGTGTTGATGCCAAGGCGGTGGGCGATCGGCGTGAAGACTTCGAGGGTTTCTTTCGACAAGGCCTTCTGCCGGTCGGGGTTTAAGGAAGCCAAGGTGCGGAGGTTATGGAGGCGGTCGGCAAGCTTAACCAAGATGACGCGGACGTCTTTGGCCATGCCGAGGAAGATCTTGCGGTGATCTTCGGCCTCAAAGTCGACTTCGGTGCGCTTGGAAAGCTTTAGGCGCTGAATCTTCGTCAAGGAGTCGACGATTTTGGCCACGTCTTCACCGAAGTTCTTCTCGATGTCTTCGATCGTGGTGTCGGTATCTTCCACAACGTCATGAAGGAAGCCAGAGGCGATCGTGGCGGGGCCGGATTGGAGGGTCGCGAGGATATAGGCGACTTCGAGTGGGTGCTGGATGTAAGGCTCGCCGCTCCGCCTTTTCTGGTCTTTGTGCTTTTCGGCGGCGAAAAGATAGGCCTTTTCGATCATCTGGCGGTCGGCGGGGTTTTTGATGTATGGGTAAAAGACCTCTTTCAGGTCTTCGTAAGTGTGCATGGGATAGCCGCCATTGGGCGGGAGGGCTTTTTTCGCTTCTTCGGCCATACGGAAAGATTATAGACCTTAAGCCTTCCTTCTACTAGGAAGGAAGAAGGATTAGAGGATTTTTTCGGCGAGAAGCTCGACCGAGCTATGCCCGCGGAAGCAATCGACGCGGAAGCTGACCTCGAGGTCCACTTCTTTCTTACTCATGAAGGATTTCTCGCTCAAAGAGAAGGAGAAAAGCCGCCAACCCGAGGGGAATCTGGTCATGAGCATCCCGCTTTTTTGCGAGAAGGAAAGCGAGGCCGTCTTGACATTCGGTAGATGGAATCTCGGGGCTTTCCAGCCTTGGCCAAACGGGCCGAGCGATTCGATGAAATAAGCGTTGGCCAAGGTGACATCTTCCTCTTTTAGAGGAATTAGGTCAGATGGCGCGGCGTTAAACTGATGCTGAAGAGCAAGATAATCCAAGGTCTTTTTGAAGGCGGCGAAGTCGTCTTTTTTTATGGTGACGCCACCGGCCAATGCGTGGCCTCCCCCTGCTAATAAATAAGGCTTTAACACGGTCATGGCCTTCATGACGTCGAAGCCTTCTTTGGCGCGGATGGAACCCACCAATAAAGAGGGGTCATTACTCTTCGGGGAAAGGATGCAGGTCACCTTGTCATATTCGCCAAGGATCCTATTGGCGACAAGGCCATTTAGCCCTTCTTTGAGGTTGGTGAGCAGGCAAATCGAAGGCGAATCGGGATCCACGTAGAGAGTTGCGGCCTCCTTGGTCAATGTTTTCCTTTGTTCGTTGATCGCCTTCATCCAACGGCCCACCGCTTCCATCTTCGCGTCATAGGGCGAGGCAAAATAAGGGATCAGGCGGTTGATGGTGCTGTCCTCGACCATTCTCCCGA
This sequence comes from uncultured Erysipelotrichaceae bacterium, assembly GCA_946183085.1. Classification (GTDB taxonomy): domain Bacteria; phylum Bacillota_I; class Bacilli_A; order RFN20; family CAG-826; genus Alloenteromonas. Next base: position 8,693 of record CAMGZU010000040.1, read on the forward strand.
TCGCGTTGATCGCCGGGATGAAGGACATCGAGAGGTCGTTGGCCGTGATCGGCCTTTTCTCCAAGAAATTGTGGTATGGAGGGTAATTCTTTTGGTTCAAAAGCTCGACGGCGAGGCGTACGATCGCCCGATTGTGCGAGCGTAAGGGCATCATATCCGATAAGGTCGAAGTAGCCCCGAGGATCAAAAGATAGGGATCGACCATTTCATTGAGATAGACCGAAAAGAGGAAGCAAAGGTAGCCAGCCGAAACCGGCTCCTCGCCATAATGGCAGGTCTCCGGATGGATGCAGGCGAAGGATTTTGCGATGCCTTGCTCTTGGATTTCATGATGGTCGATGATCAAGAGGTCGACGCCATGCTCGGCCAAGTAATCCGCCGCTTCGTAAGCGGAGACGCCATTGTCGACGCAGACGACCAATTGATAGCCTGCCTCGACGATTTTCTTGGCGTTGTTCAAATTAATTCCATAGCCATCGAGGTAGCGGCTTGGCAAATAAGTCGCCGTAATAATCCCAAAGCGTTCCAAGGCGATTTTCGTGATGGAAGTCGCCATGACGCCATCGGTGTCGTAATCGCCATAGATGATCACTTTCTCTTGAAGGGAACGGGCTTTTTCAAGCCTAGCAATCATTTTGTCCACCTCGGGGCGATCTTCAAACAAAGGCAAGGAAGAAAAAGAGGGCGCTCGCGTCAAAAGCGAGTACCCCTCTTCATCAAGCCCAAAGTGGGCAAGGACTTTTTTCTCGAATTCGTTCAACATCAGTCGTTGATTCCGATGATGGTCGCTTCTTCGGGTTCCGCGGAGCGGCTCTTCTTCTGCTGCAGCTCGCCGACCCTCTTCTTGCGCTTGGGCAAATGGATGTGGATCTTCGAAAGCTTGTTCTTCAAGAAGGAACTCGTCGGAGCAAGCAAAGTGAGCGTGAAGACGACCGCGACGAGAATGCCTAAGATGGCGTTAAGATAGATCGAATTGAAGGCGGTTGGGCCAAAGCCGAAATAGCAAAGGGCGAGATAGGCGAGGAGAAGGCTAAACAAGAAGAGCTCGTGGGCCGATTGGGGGATGGCCTTATCGATCGTGAGTTCGCGGAAGTTTTCCTCGGCGCGCTCTTTCTCTTTGGCGTCTTTGACGATCTCCTTCTCCTTGTTGAGCGGGAAAAGGAGGATAAGAAGCGCAATCAAGGCGACGCCAACGGAAGCCACTGCCACGACCGGCTGGACTGGGATCCTCGTGAAGACGAAGAAGGCAAGGGCGATGTAGCTCGAAGCACCCGCGATGAGGGTCGCGAAGAGGCCACGGCTGATGCCAAAGCGGATCATCAAGTAGACGAGGGCGGTCGCTAAGCCGACGCCCGCGGCAAGGGCGATGCGCCAGAAATAGGGCTGCGATTCGGCGTGGGCGATGTTTTTGGCGCTCACGACGACCGGCGAGGTCGAGGATTCGGGATCGCTCGAAGTGAGGTAAGTAAGGACGAGGTCCTGGAGGGCATCGTTGATGTTGGTGAAGCTCGATTCGGTGTCCGCGTCAATGTTCTTGACGGTGAAGACGTCGCTCGAATAGATCTGGTCGGCATCGATATAAACGGGGAGAGCAACCTCGAAGTAGTACCAGTCATAACGGACGTTGGTCTCGGTGTCGAAGACCGATTTGGGGTTGTCGCCTTCGGTGATCGAAGCGAAGAGGGCGTCTTCGCTCGCATAAAGCTTATCGAAGGATTTGCCATTGAAATAGATGTTGC
>CAMGZU010000041.1 GCA_946183085.1 uncultured Erysipelotrichaceae bacterium
TGAAGACGATGGCACCAGTGCCAGCGCCCGGGGAGGCCGGGAGACCATGGATCGCAGGCTCGTGGGCCTTGAGATCCTTTTCGTCAAAGGTCGGGTGGAGCAAGTCGTTGAGCTGCTTCGGTTCGACGCGGAGGCAAGCCTCTTTCTCGTCGATCAAGCCCTCATCGACCAAGTCGCAAGCGATCTTAAGAGCGGCACGCGCGGTCCTCTTGCCATTGCGGGTCTGGAGGAAGTAGAGGGTGCCTTTCTCGATGGTGTACTCCATGTCCTGCATGTCGCGGAAGTAGGTCTCCATCCTCTTGATGGTTTCCATGAACTGCTTGTAGACATCCGGCATGCGACGTTCGAGTTCGTCGATGTGGAGCGGGGTGCGGACGCCAGCGACGACGTCTTCGCCCTGGGCGTTCGGAAGGAATTCGGCGTAGATCTTCTTTTCACCGGTGGACGGGGAGCGCGAGAAGGCGACGCCGGTGCCGGAATCTTCGCCCATGTTGCCGAAGACCATCGACTGGACGTTGGCGGTGCCCCATTCGTAGGGGATGCCGTTCATCTGACGATAGACGTTGGCGCGCGGGTTGTCCCAGCTGCGGAAGACGGCCGCGACCGCTTCACGAAGTTGGATGTATGGGTCGGTCGGGAATTCTTCGTTAAAGACTTTCTTGTAGTAGGCCTTGTACTCTTTGACGAGTTCTTTGAGCTGCTCGGTGGTGACTTCGGTGTCGAGTTTGTAGCCGTTGTCTTCCTTGAGTTTGTCGAGCATCGCGTCCATATCGGTGCGCGGATGGCCTTTGGCGATGTTGGTGAACATCAAGATGAAACGGCGGTAGGAGTCCCAAGCGAAACGCTCGTTGTTGGCGAATTTCGCAAGTTTCTCGACGACAACGTCGTTAAGACCGAGGTTGAGGATGGTGTCCATCATGCCCGGCATCGACATCCTTGCGCCAGAACGGACCGAGACGAGAAGCGGCATAACGCCCTCTTTCTCAGCGCCGAACGACTTGTTGTTGTTCTTTTCGACCTCGTGGATGTGGGCCACGACGTCATTCCACACGTAATCGGGGATTTTCTTGCCCGATTCATAGTAGAGGTTGCAAGCTTCGGTGGAGATGGTGAAGCCGGCGGGGATGTTGATGCCCGCGGCGGTCATCTCGGCAAGGCCGAAGCCTTTTCCGCCAAGGATCTCTTTGCCATAGTGGCCTTCATGAGCTTCCTTGAAGGAAAACACATACTTCTTTTCTGCCATGTTGTCCTCCTAATATGACAATCATAGGGTTATAAAACCCAGCGAAACGATATTACCACAGAAAAACCCCTTCTTAGAATAAGAAAACGCTTCCTTTTCTTGTATACAAGAAGTGAAGCGCTTATCGAGGGTTTTGTTTCGTTTATTCCTTGCCGAGGATCTTGCGGATCGCGGTGAGAAGATAGTCGGTCTCGAAATCGGGTTCGGCCTCTGGGAAACGCTTCCTCGGGTTGGGGTCGCCGGTTAAGAGAAGGGCGGTGCGGCAGTGAGCGTTTAAGCCGGTTTGGACGTCTTGGGTCGTGTCGCCGATCATCCAAGATTCCTCGAAGTCGATGTTGTAGCGTTTCTGCGCCTTTAAAAGCATGCCGATCTTCGGTTTGCGGCAATCGCAGCTCGCGTTCCAAGGCTGACTCTTATCCATTTCGTGGGGGCAATAGTAAAGGTCTTGGATGTAGGCGCCTTCTCTCCCCAAAAGGACTTCCATCCTGCGGTGGGAGGCCTCGAGCTCTTCGATCGTGGTTAAGCCACGGGCGACGATCGGCTGGTTGGTGACGACGATCGGGAGGTATTCGGATTCGTTGATGAGCCTCAACGCCTCCGCGGCCCCTTGCTCCAAAACCATCATGTCGCGTTTGACGACAAAGTCGCCGAAATGGTTCACCGTGCCATCGCGGTCCAAGAAGATCGCCTTCTGTTTGTTCTTTAAGTTTCGTTTCTCCGCCAGGCCGGAGGAGATTGCTTTTTCGATAATTTCCTTCTCTTTGAGGGGGCGGACGAACTCCGAGGTATGGCAGATGGAGACAAGGCCATCCGTCCTCGCGGGCATCAAGAGATCTTTGACAAAGTCAAACGTCATCTCTTTGCCGACGAAATAGAAGATGCTCGGCGAGAGAAGATAAAGGCCATAAGAGGCGAGGTTGTTCATGTCGTCGACCGCTTTTTCGTCCGGGAGAACGCCGCCGACGAGCTTGTTGTTCTCGTTTTCGCGGAGCAAGAAGGAACCCGCCATCGGGATCACGGGGCCGGCGAGGATGCTGAGCCAGGATTTCGCGTCTTTGTGGAAGCGGGCAAAGCGGGCCAAGTCCACGTTGAAATAGACCGGCTCAGGGATATAAAGGAAATCGCTCTTGATGAGTTTGCTGACCGCGCTTAAGGCGCCGCCGCTCCCAAGAAGAGGGTCTTTGAGGCAATGAATGGTTAACCCCGTGACCTCTCCTTCGAATTTGGGGCCAATCAAATAGACCTCGTCGACGCCATTGTCGCGAAGGGCTTCGAGGTTCCATAGCAAAAGGGATTTGCCAAGGACGACGCTATTATGTTGCACGGAGGTGCGGATTACTGCTTTCATCGGGGTTTATTTTAAGACGGGAAGATATCGTGGTAAACTTTTCATAACTTGAAAAGGACCCAGCCTATGAACGAGCCTTTGATTTTGACCATTGATTTCGGAACCCAATCGGTCCGCGTCTCCCTCTTCACCAAGCAGGGCGACATCGTCGCCATGGAGAAGGAAAAATACGCGCCGGCCTATTTCTCGACCCAAACCGGCTATGCCGAGCAGGACCCGGACTATTATTACGAATGCCTTTGCAAATGCACGAAACGGCTGACTAAGAAGCACGCCAAACTCATGCCGAACGTCAAAGGCATCACCGAAACCTGCTTCCGCGATTCCGCGGTGCTTCTTGATAAAGAAGGCAAGGTCATCCGCCCGATGATCCTTTGGCTCGATCAGCGTTTCGCCAAATGCGAAAAGAAGCTTCCCTTTCTTGCGAGAACCGCCTTTAAGCTCGTCGGCATGGAAGACGTCATGGCGATGAACCGCAGGAGGACAGCGGCGAACTGGATCATCGAAAACGAGCCCGAGAATTGGGCTAAAGTCGACAAGTACCTCGCCCTCTCCACCTATTTCATCTATCGCCTCACCGACAAAATGCGCGACTCGGCGGCCAATCTTTCCGGCCACTATCCGATCGATTTCAAAGCCAAGAAGTGGTACCGGAAACCCGATAAGCACCTCAAAGGACAGATTTTCTCCATTAAGGAATCCATGCTCTGCGAAATCGTGAAAGAGGGGCATTTGCTCGGCACGATCACCGTGAAGGCAAGCGAGGAGACTGGCATTCCAGCCGGCATCCCGATCTTTGCGGCCGGCTCGGACAAATCTTGCGAAACCCTCGGCACCGGCGTTATCGATTCCTCGATGATCTCGATTTCCTTGGGCACGGCCTGCACCGTCGAAACCACGGTCACCAAATACACCGAGCCCGTTAAGTTCTTCCCCGCTTATCCAAGCTGCATCGACGGCTATTACAACATGGACGTGCAGATCTATCGCGGCTTCTGGATGATCAACTGGTTCTTGAAGGAATTCGGCAACGAACGCATCCAAGACGTCGTCCTCGACGAAGTCGAAGCGGAGACCTTCAACAAGAAAATGATGGAAATCCCCGCGGGAAGCGATGGCCTCCTCCTTCAACCTTATTGGGGCTCTTTGCTGGACCGCCCTGTTGTCAAAGGCGCGGTCGTCGGCTTTGGCGGGTCGACCACCAGATACCACTTTTACAAAGCGATCGTCGAAGGCATCGGCTATGCCCTCCGCGAAGCTTCCGAAGGATTCGAGAAGAAGCTTGGCCAACGCTTCAAGAGCATCCGCATTGCGGGCGGCGGTTCCCGAAGCGCCGAAGTCTGTCAGGTGATGGCGGACATCTTTGGCCTCCCTGTCAGCCGCGTCCAAACCAACGAGACGTCTTCTTTGGGCGCCGCGATCGCCGGCTTCTTGGCGATCAAGGAATATGGCAGCCAGGAAAGCGCCGTCAAAGCGATGGTGCGCGTCGCGGATACCTTCTATCCACGCACGAAGGAACACCATATCTACAACAAGCTCTTTAACGAAGGTTATCTCAAGCTCTATCCGTCTTTGAAAGAGACTTATAAGATGCTTTGGAATTTTTCCCAAAACTAAAGGAATAAAAGCAAAAAGAAAGGGGGCGTTGACTTCTTTCCGTCAAACGCCCCTTTTGTTTTATTCGTTCTCTTCTACCTTTTCCTCGGGTTCGTCTTTGATGCGTTTCGTTAAGAAGAACAAAAGGAAGAAGCCGCCGACCATCAAGGCGGCGCCCAAGATGTAATGCCAGAAAGGCGCATTCGATTCGTAATAAGGCCAAAGATTATTGTTCACGAACATCGAGACGGTCGAACCTAAGATAAAGCCAAGGACCAAAGTGAAGGTGCCTTGGTGGTGGCGCTCCATGAGGCGGCCCATGACTTTGGAAAAGGAAACTAAGCCCACGACGATGCCAACGAAGAGGACGAGGGTCAAAAGCAAGCCGGTTCCGACCCGTTCGTGGTTGTGAAGCATGGAAGCGGGGCCGGTATAAAGCCCGACGACCGGGTCATATAAGCCAAAGATGAAGAGGACCATGGAACCCGAGATGCCAGGAAGCAGGCACGCCACCGCGGCGACAAAGCCGACAACGAAGGTCACGGGATAAATCCAAGGGTTCTCGTTGGGCGCGAGGAAGGCCGCGCCGAAATCAAACCACGAATTCTTATAGGCGAGAACGCTGATGACGCCGATGCCCGCCGCCAAAACGAAGCCGCCGCAAAGGCGGAGCCAATCGGCAAAGGCCATCGCTTTCCAATCGACCTTCTTCACGATGATGGGAAGGCCGCCGATGATTAAACCAGCCAACAGGGCGATGATTTCAAAAGGGATATAGTTCTTGAGTCTGGAATAGCCGAAAAGCAAGACGACGGCAGATACGATCGTGCCCAAAGCGATCGGAAGAAGCGTTTTAAACGCTTTTCCAAAGTGTTTCGTTAGCCCCGATATTGAGGCGAGAAGCTTGTCATAAACCTTGACGATCAATCCGACTGTGCCGACGGAGACGCCGGGAAGAATGCCGGTGCCAAGAGCCGCTCCGCGGCCGAGATCCAGAAACCAATCTTTGCGTTTCATGGGATAAATATACGTTTTTCGGACCGCAAAGGGTAGTCGTGTGCTACTATTCCATCGTATGCGCACGCTTATTGTTTATGAGAGCCAGTCCGGCTCGACGAAAAAATACGCCGAGGACATCGCGAAAGCAGTTTCGGCCGATCTTTTGCCGTTAAAGAAGTTCAAAGCCAAGGTCATCCCGGATTACGACTGCATCGTTTTCGGCGGTTGGGTCCGTGGCGCCCAAATCATGGGCCTCAACGATTTCTTGGCCAAATACGACGCGATGGAAGGAAAGGACGTGCTTGTGTTTTCCTCTGGTTTGTCGCCCGCTTCCGAAGAAGGCAGGAAGCAGCTGATCTCTTCCAACATCCTCGATCTTTATCACGTCCGTTATTACCAGCTCCAGGGTTCCTTTGATTACGCGAAGCTTCCCTTGAAGAGCCGTTTGATGTTCGATTTTTCCATCAAGAGGATGCAATCTGACCCCGAAACCGATCCTTTGGTGATTCAGCAGCTTGTGACCGTCAAGAACACCCCGATCAACTTTTACGACCAGGCGAAGGTCGACCGCATCATCGCGGTCATCAACAAGCTTTCTTTAGAAAGGGCAACGAAATGAAGTTGATCGTCGGCTTGGGAAACCCGGGAAAAGAGTACGCCGAAACCCGTCACAACATGGGTTATTTGGCGATCGACGCCTTCGCCGAGATGGCGGGGGTCGATTTTGATCGTTCGGGTTTCAAAGGCGTCTATGGCGTTTGCAAAGACCCGCGCTTCAACGACTCTTTCATCTTGGCTAAGCCGGAAACGTTCATGAACCTTTCGGGCGAATGCGTCCGCCCATTGATGGATTATTTCAAAATCGATCTCGACGACGTTGTGATTCTCTATGACGATATGGCGTTGGCCCCTGGCACGATCCGCTTAAGGCCGTCTGGGTCCTCCGGCAGCCACAATGGGATGAAGAGCATCATCCAGCACGTTGGCAGCGAGAACTTCAAACGCATCCGGATCGGGATTGGCGAACCGCCGCACACCGGGGTCGACTGGGTCCTCGGAAAGCCAAAAGGCGAAGACAAGGACCTCTTGGATCAGGGCGTCGAGAAAGCGGCGAAGGCCGTACGCGACTATCTGATGCATGATTGGAATTACGCGATGAACCACGGAAACGCGAAATAAATAAGGAGAGAAACCGATTAACTTATTTGAGGTACTGCAACAGACCATCGAGACCTCCCCCCTTTCTGGCAAATCGGGGTCTTTCGTCGTGGACGACACCCTTGGCGCAGGCCTCTTGTTCGCCTCCTTATTCAAGAAGAAAAAAGAGAATTATGTGATGGTGGCGAATAACCTTTACGCCGCTGAGAAGATCTATAACTTCCTTTTGAATTTTTTAGACGAAGAAGACCTCGTTTTCTTTCCATCCGATGAACTTTTGCGGGCGGAAAACCTTTCTTCGGGCCGCGAGCTCCTTGCGCAAAGACTCTACGCTTTGGGGCGTTTGCAGGAAGAAAAACGGAAGAAAATCCTCATCGTTCACCCGGCTTCTTTGCTCCGTTTCCTCCCTTCGCCCGAGCGCTTCAAAAGCGACACCCTTTTCCTCAAAAAAGGCGAGGAGCACAGCCTTCCGCAACTGAAGCTCAAACTCGTCGAGATGGGTTATCAAGGGGTCAACAAGGTTGATCATTCCCTTCAGTTTGCCTCGCGCGGCGACATCTTAGACATCTATTCGGTCTCCTATCAGGACCCGATCCGCATCGAGTTTTTCGGCGACGAAATCGATTCCATCCGCACCTTTGACGTCGCCACCCAGCACTCCAAAGAAGAGATGGAGGAGATGGTCGCTCTCCCCGCATCGGATTTGCTTTTAAGCGACGAAGATCTCTCTTCTTTTGTGGAACGCGCGAAGCTTCAGGTTGAAGCCGACAAAAAGCGTCTAGGCAAGGAAGCGGCGGAAACCTTAGAGCAAAACGTCGCGCTCGACATCGAGGACTTCGTTTCGAAAAACTATCGCCCCGCGCTTTATAAGTACTATGGATATGCCTTAAACGAATTCCATTCGGTCTTGGAATACTTCAACCCCAAGATGGTTTACGTCTGTTCAAAGAAATCGTTCACGACCAACGTCGATATGCTTCGAGCGGAAGCCAGGCAATACTTCGACGATTTGGTGGCCAAAGGCCGCCTCATGTCTCATTTGGAAGAGTACATGCCGCTTGAAAAGGCGATCCCCAACCGGAAAATCGCCTTGGCTTCCGAGGCGTTTGCCTCCGACAGCGACACCTTCCGTTTCGCGGCCCGCCCAATCGTCATGACGGGGCGAAGCCTCGCCCACATCGTCCCGACGATCCAGACCTATCTTTCGGATAACGGCAAAGTCGTTTTGGCCCTCAAAGAAAGGCAGCAACGCGAAACCGTCATCAACCTCTTAAACGAAGCGAACATTCCCTTTGAGGTGGTGGATGGCTTTGATTTGCCCAAAGGCAACCTCGGCATCACCCGTTCTTATCTCAACGAAGGCTTCGACATCCAAGCGATGAAGATCGCCTATCTTTCCGCGTCGGAAGTCTTCGGACACAAAACGACCTCTTCCCGCTTCACGGCCCGTTTCAAAGACGCGACGATCCTCCGTTCTTACGAAGACCTCCATCCGGGCGATTATGTCGTTCACGAGTTTAAGGGCATCGGCCAATTCGTCGGCATTCAAACCATCGAAACCAAAGGCATTCATCGTGATTATCTTCATATCGCTTATGCCGGCGGCGAGAAATTATATGTTCCTTTGGAACAATTCCGCTTGGTCCGCAAATACGCCGGGCGCGAAGGCGCCGCGCCAAAGCTCTCTCATCTTTCGGGCACCGAATGGGAGAAGAGAAAAGCGAGAATCAAGAAACGCGTCAACGAACTCGCGGAGCGTTTGATCGCATTGTATGGCGACCGTGCAAAGGTTACGGGCTTCGCATTCCCACAAGACGACGATCTTCAAAGGCAATTCGAAAACGAGTTCCCACACCAACTAACCGCCGACCAAGAGCGTTCGGTGAACGAAATCAAAGAAGACATGGAAAAACCCGAAGCCATGGACCGTCTGCTTTGTGGCGACGTTGGCTTTGGCAAAACCGAGATCGCTTTCCGCGCGGCCTTTAAGGCGATTAACGGCGGCAAGCAAGTCGCGATGCTGGCGCCGACAACTTTGTTGGCGAGGCAGCATTACGAGCTTGCTTTGGAGAGGTTCCGCTCCTTTGGCGTGCATATCGCCCAAATGTCGCGCTTGATCCCTGCCGCGGAGCAGAAGCGTTACATCGAGCAGATCCAAGAAGGGAAGATCGACCTTGTCATCGGCACGCACCGTCTGCTTTCCAAAGAAATCGAGTTCAAAGACCTCGGCTTATTGATCGTGGACGAAGAACAACGCTTCGGCGTCGAGCAGAAAGAACGCATCAAGGAAATCAAAAAGAACGTCGACGTGCTTTCTCTTTCCGCGACCCCAATTCCGAGAACGCTTCAGATGTCGTTGGTCGGCATCCGCCCATTAAGCCAAATCAATACGCCTCCGGCCTCGAGGATGCCGATTCAGACTTACGTCACCCCATTCCAGTTCTCCTTGGTCCGCGAACTCGTCGAGCGCGAGATCTCCCGCCATGGCCAGGTTTTCTACATCCATAACAAGATCGATACCATCTACTCCATCGCCTCGAAGATCGAGGCCAATTGCTTGGGCGCCAAGTGCGGCGTGGTCCATGGGCAGATGGACAAAGAGATGGTGGAAGAGGTGATGGAGCGATTCTACGATGGCGAACTCAACGTTTTGGTTGCCACGTCCATCGTCGAAAACGGCATCGACGTCCCCAACGCCAACATGCTGATCGTCGAAGACGCCGATCGTTTCGGCTTGTCGCAGCTTTACCAAATCAAAGGCCGCGTCGGACGAGGGGACCGCATCGCCTACGCTTACTTGATGTACAAAGAGCACAAGGAGATGAACGAAGACGCCCAGAAGAGGCTTCAGGCGATCCAAGAATTCACCGACCTTGGCTCAGGCTATAAAATCGCCCAGCGCGACCTCATGATCCGCGGGGCTGGCGACATCTTGGGCCCCGAGCAGGCGGGCTTCATTGATTCCATCGGCTTGGACCTTTATCTCAAGATGCTCAACGAAGCGGTGTCCGCCAAAAAAGAAGGCAAGGAAATTGAGCCGCCCAAACCCAACCGCTTGCTCAACATCGACGCCTATATTCCTAAGGAATACGCGATCAATTCGGATAAGATCCAACTTTATCAGCAGCTGGATGAGATTCATGACGAAGAAGCCCTTAAAGCCTTCGTCAAATCCATCCGTGACATTTATGGCAAGATGCCGAAGGAAACCGCGCTCCTCGTGCAGAAGAAACGGATCGATTTGCTCTCCGAGAAAGAAGAGTTCTCCTCCGTGACCGAGGAAGGCGACTTCATCGACATCGTGCTTTCGGACCGTTTCACGAAGATCGACGGAATGGGGAGCGACCTCTTCAATCAGCTCTTGCCGTTCCTCTCCATCCTCAAAGTCACTTTCATCGAGAAACGCCTGAAGATTCGCATGAAGAAGAGGGAGAGTTGGATGGATGACCTAGAAAAGGTCATGACCGTAACCGACAAACTTTACCGAAAGAGAGTCGGAAACCTTTGATTTGCTCATGCTCAAACTATAGTTTGTGCTACTATATGCCCATGCGAATTGATAAATACCTCAAAGTTTCGCGTTTGCTCAAGCGCAGAGAGACCGCAAAAGAGCTCTGCTTGGACGGCGATATCAAAATCAACGACCGCCCTGCCAAACCGATGAGCGAAGTGAAGGTGGGGGATAAGGTCGAATTGCAGTTAGGACGTCACCAAATCGTGATCACGGTCCTTCAGATTCGTGAGTTCGCGAAGAAGGAAGACG
>CAMGZU010000042.1 GCA_946183085.1 uncultured Erysipelotrichaceae bacterium
ACGATGCTATCCTAACCCACTTTCTCTTTTTCGTATCGCTTAACGATAAGAAAAGAGATCAAAGTCCGGGAAGATTATTTCTACGCCCACATGCTCCGCATCGAAAAAGAGTCCCCGCGGCGAATGAATTCGGGGCCAAGCACGTCAAGGAATCGCAAAAACAAGAATGTAGAAGACCGCGATCAGAATCACCGAGGCCACCAAAAGCCCAAGCGTCCCAAAGACGAAGGGCTTTTTTAGTTTCAAGCGGAAGCCAAAGAAAACGTAAACGTTGACGGGGATGGTTGCGACAATCAAAAGCAGATGGTAGAAGAAATAAAGGAGGACGCCAAGCTCCATCTGCGAGCCCGCATGGCCCGTTTTGGCAAGATCGATCAATAGGACGATCACCGGCCACAAGGCGGCGGCGAACAAAAAGAAGCTATAGCAGAGAGCGCCAATATCGAAAGGGAGCTCGCGTTTGGCTTTTTCCTGCGTTTTCTTTGTTTCTTCGTTTTCTTCCATAGAAGAAATTCTAACAAGGGAGTGTGAAAAGAAAAGGCCGTCTCTTATTCGAGATAAAGCTCTTTGAGACGGTTCACATCCACGCCCACCGCTTTTTGGATGTAGTTCATCGTCCCGCCATAACGCTCGTTCATAAGGCGAATCGTTTCGTCGAGGTATTCTTCTTTCGCGGAGAAGACGTCGATGAGGTCCTGACGGAATCGCTCGTTGAAGAAAGGCTTGTTCTCCACCCTCTTGGTCAAGGAGGCGATCTTCTCCTTCATCGCGAGGTTGGTCAAAAGATAATCTTCCCTCGCCTTTTCTTCGGGAACGCCCAAAGCGATCTCAAGAAGATAAGCGGCGAACCCCGCCCTATCTTTCCCTTGGGAGCAATGGAAATAAACGGTCCTTCCTTCGTTCAAAAGAAGCTCAAAGAACTTGCGGTAACCCGCAATCGCTTTTGGGGAAAGGATGAACTCTTGATAACAATCGAGAAGATGCTTCGCTCCGGAAGCGCCTTTTCCCGGAACCAAAGAAGATTGCCGTCATCGTTTTGCTTGGGGTCCTTCACCTTTTCCTCGATAATCGGGAAATTGTGATACTCCACCCCATCAAAGATGTGATCGGGCCGGTGAAGGAATTCTTCTTCGCCCCGGAAATCGACGATGTCGGTCAAATGGAAGGAGTCGATGACTTTGACGTCATCTTCGTTCACCCTCGCCAAAGCCCCGCCGCGGAAGAGGCGGCCTTCTTTGAGAAAGCGGCCATCGACGGTCTTTAATCCACCGAGGTCGCGGATGTTTTTCTGAAAGGAAAGCTCGTAACGTTTCATGACGGTCTCTATCTTACCTTTTCTATAAGAAAAAGGCTTGGGTTTCCAAGCCTTCTCGCTTATTCCTTTTTGGTGGAATCGAGGGTGATCTTCTTGCCTTTGAAGTAAAGGATCGCCGTGCCCGGGCCGCAAGAGACGCCGATGATCGGGCCAACCCAGTATTTCTCGGTCTTGAGATGGAGCTCGTTCTCGATGATCTGGCAGAGCTCTTCCTGCTGTTTTTGGGCCATGCCTTGTCCGACATAAACCACGTCGGTGACGCCTTCGACCATGTTCTCTTTGAGATAGTCGATCTGGCCGCGGGTCGCGTTCTTGCTGCCCCTGACCTTCTTATAGGCGTAGTTATAGCCTGGAACGTCGCACATGATGAGGGGCTTGACGCCGATGATGTTGCCGAAGAAGGCGGCGCTGCCGCTCACACGGCCAGCCGCGCGAAGATACGTAAGGTCTTCGACGGTGCCGATCTGGTGATAGAACTCTTTGTTCTCCTCGGCCCACTGGGCAAGCTCTTCGATGGTTTTGCCTTTTTTGCGCTCGTCGCTAACGTCCATGACCAAGCGGCCCAAACCCATGCCGACGGTCGTCGAGTCGACGCCGATCATCTTGCGTTCGGGGAAGTCTTCTTTGAGTTGCTCCGCGATAAGGCGGAAGGTGTTGACCGAGCCCGAGCAAGGAAGGGCGCAGCCGATATAGAGGATGTCATCGCCATTTTGAAGATGGGGAAGCATCTTGGTTTTGAATTCCTCAGGGGAGACCTGGGACGTTTTGCAATGGTTTTTGGTGTCGCCAATCCAAGCGTAAAGCTGCTCGGGGGTATAGTCGACATAGTCAATGTCCGCGTATTTGTCTTCGCCGGCGACGGTGAAGCTCATGCGGAAGTATTCGATTTCATACTGCTTACGCTTTTCAGGGGTAAGGTCGCAGATGGAGTCGGTGAATAAGATCGTTGCCATAAATTACCTCGAAGCAACATTCTACCGAATATCGTTGCGTTTGTCAGTCATAAAAAGGCCATCCGAAGAAGGCCATATCCCATTAGGGAAATCAGTCGAACATCGCTGTCGAGAGATAACGTTCGCCGGTATCCGGAAGCAAGACGACGATCGTCTTCCCTTCGTTTTCTGGGCGTTTGGCCAAAGTGATGGACGCGAAGATCGCCGCGCCGGAAGAGATGCCGACCAACAATCCTTCTTTGCGGGCGGAGAGCTTGCCCGTTGCAAAAGCGTCTTCGTTATTGACGGGGATGATCTCATCGTAGATCGAGGTGTCCAAGGTCTCCGGGACGAAGCCTGCGCCGATCCCTTGGATTTTGTGAGGGCCTGGGGTGCCTTTGGAAAGGACGGGCGAAGTCGCTGGCTCCACCGCGACCACTTTGACGTCGGGCTTCTTCTCTTTGAGGTATTTGCCCGTGCCAGAGATGGTTCCGCCCGTGCCGACGCCCGCGACGAAGAAGTCGAGCTGGCCATCTAGGGCATCGAAGATCTCCGGGCCGGTCGTCCGATAATGGATGGCGGGGTTGGCAGGATTGGTGAATTGGGAAGGCATAAAGGAATTTGGAATCTCCTTAAGGAGAGATTCCGCCTTCTCGATCGCCCCTTTCATGCCTTTGCTCCCCTCGGTGAGGACGAGCTCTGCCCCATAGGCCTTCAAAAGGTTCCTACGTTCCACCGACATGGTTTCAGGCATCGTCAAGATGATGCGGAGGCCTTTTGAGGCCGCCACCATGCTTAAGCCGATGCCAGTATTGCCTGAAGTTGGCTCGACCAAGACGGTCTTATCGTTGATGAGGCCTTTGGCTTCGGCCTCTTCAATCATCGCTAATGCGATGCGGTCTTTCGCGCTCCCGCCAGGGTTAAAGGATTCGACTTTGGCGATGACCCTCGCCTTTAGGCCGAATTCCTTTTCGATGTTTTTTAATTCCACAAGCGGCGTATGGCCGATCGTATCAATGATTTTCTCGAAAACTTTCATAACTTGTCCTTCTTTTCGACTTAGCCTATCACCTTAATCGGTTTACGATAAGATGCTATATACATCCTCCCGTCATTCAAAAAGACTTTTTCGGTTTCGATTACGTCTTCTTCCTCTTTTTTGGGCGTTCACCTTGCCAGGTTTGCCAAAGCAAAAAGAGGAATATTCGAATTCCTATATGATCTAAAAAGAAAAGGGCTCGGTTACTACTCCGAGTCCTTCTTCTCTTCGGTAAGCTCAGGCTTTATCGCTTTCTTGGCTTTGTAACTTGAGATCAGCCAATGGATCAGCAAGAAGCCATTGATCAGCAAGAGGGCGGCGTTTAAGGCCGCGGTCGGGAAGGTTTTTGTCGCGATCCCATAAGCCAAGGAGAAGGCGCTGCCAACCATGTTGAGAACACGGAGCCAAACCATCTTCGGCATCAAGAAGGAAAGCAAGACAAAGGCCATGCCGACATAGCCGATGATGTCCCAGACAAGACTTGGTTCGATCATTTTCTTCCTCCATTCGCCTTAGGCCAGCCGAGAATGATACCCAATCTTAGCAAATTAGGGAAGAGAAAGATGTAAGGGCTTTCTTCTTACCCGCCTTTTTCGGGTCAAAAAGATTTCCTTAGGAAGGCTTCGATCGCGTCAAAGGGGATCTTATCCTTTTTCTCCCCGCCGTCATAAAGATCGCAATGGGTCGCATCCTTCACGAGAAGGAATTCTTTGTTCTCCCCTTTTAAGAGTTTGAAGGCGTCTTGACCAAAATAAAGCGAGTGGGCCTTTTCGCCATGGACGATCAAAACGGGGTAACGGATTTCGCTGGCATAGGCGAATAGACGCGTATTCATAAGCGACGTCGAGGCGGTCACGGCCCAGCCCCCATTGCTATTTAAACTCCTCGGGTGGTAGCCACGTGGCGTCTTGTAATAATCATGGTATTGCTTCACAAACCAAGGGGCGTCTTCTGGCAAGGGATCGATGACGCCGCCCGCAAGCGCATAGCTGCCGTTTCGATAATCCAAAGTCCTTTGTTTGTTGATGGCGACTCTCGCCTGATGACGGACTTCTTCCTTATCCCCTTCATCGAAATAGCCATTTCCCGCCACCCGGGACATGTCATACATCGTGATGGCGACGGCCGCTTTAATCCGCGTCTCGATGGAGGCGGTTGCCAAAGCCATCCCACCCCATCCGCAGATTCCGATGATCGCGATCTTTTCGGGGTCGACCAAGTCCGAATTGGCCAAGAAATCAACGGCGGCTTGGAAGTCTTCGACGTTGATGTCGGGCGAATTCATGTAACGGGGCTCGCCACCGCTTTCCCCGGTAAACGATGGGTCAAAGGCGATCGTCAAAAACCCACGCCTTGCCATCTCTTGGGCGTAAAGGCCGCTCGATTGCTCCTTCACGGCGCCAAAAGGCCCGCAAAGAGCGATGGCGGGAAATCTTCCTCCCGTTTTCGGCCAATACATATCGGCGGCAAGCTCAATTCCAAAGTGGTTATGAAAGGAGACCTTCTTGTGGTTCACCCTTTCATCCCGCGGAAAGACTTTGTCCCAGGTTTGACTCATTTTTAGCATGCAAGTTTCCTCCCAAAATCATAGGCTTTTGCTAAAGCATCACTTTTTATAACGGCAAGAGGCTCTCCAACGCCTCCAACGAACAGGCTCCCTTTTAAGCGGACGCCTTCAAAGCAATCGACCCAACCTTGGAGGCCGCTTAACGCTTTTTCGGGCACGCTACTTTCTTCCTCGGCGGCGACGCTAAGGAGATAGACGTCTTTAAAGCGCCTTTGGCTCACATAAAGCGAATTGGCGCGGTCGATGAGCGTCTTCATCTGCCCCGCCATTTCGTAATAGTAGATTGGCGTTGCGAAGACGATGATGTCGCTATTTGCGATTTCATCGGTTATGGCGTTCGCGTCATCATCGATAACGCATCTCCCCAATTTCTGGCAAGCCAAGCAACCTCTACAAAAGGCGATGCTTTTCCCTTTCAGCGAGACAAAAGAGGTTTCCAATCCCGCTTCTTTCGCGCCTTTAAGAACTTCTTTCGCAAGACGCTCGGAATTGCTTCCTTCGCGGATGCTGGTCGAAATGATCAACGCTTTCTTCATTTTGTTTCTCCTTTTAGGACGAATCTCACCGATTCGGTATCAAGAAGCTCGATGAGCTTTTCTTGGCTTTCTTGGATGTGGCCTAGCTTCGTATAAGACCAGGCGCTCGGCTGAAAGAAGACGGAGATGGCGTTCCCGTTATAAAGAACGATGTCGCCAGGAACAACGTCCATCTCTACGTCATTTGAGACGATGGAGGCCCCGATGGGGCCCGTTTGCTCAAAGCCCCCATAACGGTGCATCGCGATGCTTAACGTTTCTTTGGAAAGCAAGGCAAGGGCTTTAACGGAGTCATTCTCCTCCCACTCGACTTCCACTTCTTTCTGATCGATTGCTAATCTCATGATGATCTCTCCTTCTTTTTCACTTATGGGGCTTGGGGAATTTGGCGTGGTTGAAGAGCAGCCCATCAAAAAGAAAGGGCACAAAAGAAGCACCGCTTTCTTCATTTTGGCAAACGGTCGAGCGATAACGTCGCTTCCTTGCAAGGCCAATCCTTGACCGCCTCCTCGCTTCCTTCTTTTATCGCCGTCTGGTAATAGGCTTTCTTGAAGGCGATTTCCTTTTTGTAATATTGGAGCCGCTTGATTTGCGAATCGATGCTTTGCTCCTGCTCTTCAATCATCGCGAGACGTTTTGCAAGCGAAGCATCCCCCAAGGCGCATAAAGCGACGTATTCCTTCATCTTCTTGATGGGCATATTGATGTTTCTTAGGCAATTGAGGACCCGGAGCCAGGCAAAGTCCTTCTCTTCGAAGATCCGGATGCCGTTCACTCGCTTCACATTGGGGAAAAGGCCCTCTTTGTCGTAATAGCGGAGCGTATGGGCGCTTACGCCCATCAGCTTCGCGACGTCGGAAATCGTGTATTCCATAAGCTCCTCCTACCATAGGATAAAAGTTAGAGTTAACTCTAAGTCAAGGACTTTTTTATCGGCCGCCCAAACGATTCTCCTTTTTATCTTTCAAAAGGAGACCCGAGCAAAAAAAGTGTCCTTTTTTAAGGTCTTTAGTAGAATAAAGGCAGAAGTCGACACATATGGATTTCAACCTCTTCTTCGATATCGCCGCTTTGTCCATCCTTCTTTTCCTCGTCTTCTCGATCGTCTTGAAGAAGCAGGTGATCGGATTAAGCAACAAGTTATATCTCTTCGTGATCGGCTGCACATTCGTCTCCGCCGTCTTCGATATTTTGGCGTCTTTGCCCCATTTCCCCCTCCCGCTTCTTTTCGCCTTAAATACCATCTTTTTGTTCTTCCGCGGCTTAACCGCCGTTTCGCTTTTCCTTTATGCCTGCAACCTTGGCCAAGTCTATTACCGCTTAAGGAAGAAGCGCTGGCTCTACATCCTGATTTTCTTGCCCTTTTTGATCTTTTTCATCGCTCTCATCGCCAACTTCTTCACCAAATGGATCTTCGATTATCATCCAGGCCCCATCTATAGCCGTGGGCCGCTCATGTGGATCTCTTATGCGATCAGCTACCTCTATTTGAGCGCGGCGGCCGCCTTGCTTTTCGTCAGCCGGCGTTACCATTCCCGCGCCCAAACGATCGCGGTCCTCGTCGCTTTCTTAACCCAAGTCGGCGCCTCGATCTTCCAATTCTTCGTCCCGAACGTCCTCATCGAGATGTTCGTTGCCTCTATGACCTTATTGACCCTCTCCCTCTTCGTCGAAAGCCCCGAGAACTTCATTGATCCCAGGACGATGAACTTCAATTACCTTTCCTTTGCGAAGGACATGAAAAGGCGGTTGGATTTAAAAGAATCCTTCAACATCCTCTTCATCAACGTCACCAACACCGCTTCGCTCTATAACCTTTACCCCCATGAGCAGGCCTTGGCCTTTAACCGCGCTTGCTGCGCCTCGATGCAAAATAAGGCCAGAGACATCGACCGCACCGCGACCGTCTATTATCTAGGCAACGCCACCTTCGCCTATACCTTCGATGACCGTGCCCAGGAAGAGGAGCTTGGGAAGATGGTCGAAGAAGAATTCCAAAAGCCGATGACCCATAATGGCATCAGCTTCCTTTTCACCGCCAAAACCTGCGCCGTCCATTGCCCCGAGGATTGCCTTAACGCCACCGACCTCATCGCCTTCTCCACCACTTTCTTCGACCTTACCGACAAAAGTAGCCTTGACCTTGCGCCCTTCCGCAAAAAGGAAGGAAACGTCTTATTTGAGCTTGACCATATTTTAGAAAGGGCCATCCACGAAAAAAGCATCTCCGCCTATTACCAAGGGATTTACTCTTTGGAGAAACAAGACTTCATCGCCGCCGAGGCCCTCATGCGTTTAACCGACCCAACCTTTGGCTTATTGATGCCAGGCTTTATGATCCCTTACGCCGAAAGAAGGGGCAAAATCGTCGCGATGAGCCATATCCTCACGGAAAAAGCCTTTGCCTTTTATGCGGATCATCTCCGGGGGAGGCTTGATTATCTTGAGGTCAACCTTTCCCCTTCTCAGCTTCTTGATCCTCGTCTGGCCAAAGAAATCGAAGATTTGGCGAAGCGTTACCAGATCAAGCCCAAAGAAATCGTCTTCGAGGTAACCGAGAATACCGCTACCACCGAAGATATCGTCCTTAGAAACAACCTAGAGGCGCTTTTGCAACAAGGCTACCGCCTAGCGATCGATGATTTCGGGACGGGCTATTCCAACTTGTCGCGCTTGCTCCAATTCGACATCGCCATCCTCAAATTCGACCGGACGATGACCAATCTTTTGGCGACGGGCGAGCAGGATGATTTCTTCTTGGGCTTATTCACCATCTTCCGCCAAAGGGGCATCAAGCTCCTCTTCGAAGGGGTTGAGACCAAAAAGGTCGCGGAAAAGCTCGAGAAGATGGGCGCCGATCACATCCAGGGCTTCTACTACAGCAAGACCATCCCAGAAGAGGAATTCTTAAAGCTGATTGCTTCCAAAAACGGCAAGCCCAATTGAGCTTGCCGCTTTTTGGGCAAATAATACCGATGTTTATCCTATGTAAAAGGGAAACGACCGTGACAGTGAACTAGGGTACAGTTCGGAACGATGGCCCCTCTTTTTTGTGATGGTTACTTCACTTTGTCAACGCTGGCGGCGGGCTCATAAGAGTCGCCTTTGTCGGTGACGGTGAGT
Source organism: uncultured Erysipelotrichaceae bacterium (assembly GCA_946183085.1). Lineage (GTDB taxonomy): Bacteria > Bacillota_I > Bacilli_A > RFN20 > CAG-826 > Alloenteromonas. The sequence goes on from CAMGZU010000042.1 coordinate 8,513, forward strand.
TTGTAGTCGAGTTTGAAGCCAGCTTCCGCCGCGGTCTCGAAGTCTCTCGAACCCGCGAAGGCGGTTTTCATCGCCCCATTGGTGGTCAGCGCGATCTCGCTGAGCTTCCCGCCTTCGATTGTGATGGAGAATTTGAAGTCTTTCATCTCCACGTTGGTATAGGTGCCGAAGGCTTTGACCTCACAAGAGCATTCCCCTAAGGGGTTCAGCATCAAAAGGTCGTTGAAGTAATCCAAGACCTCAATCGCGGACGCATCGTCGCCGCCGATCGAATAGATGGTCTTGCCGCTTTCGGTGCGCTTCTGGATGAAGGAGATGGCCGCAAGGTTGGCAAAGAGGTCGAAGAGATAGAAGTTATCGACGTCTTCGTGAGTGACGGTCTTCACGTCGTTATAGCCGCTTAAGACCGCTTTCTTCTTAAGGTCATGGACTTCGCCCGTCGAAAGCTTCACTCGCGCGCCATGGCAATCACCCAGGCCTTTCTCTTTGTAAAGGTCGGCGTTTTTGTGGTCGGTATCGACTTCGTAATCATTGAGGTAATAGACATCGCCACCGCTCACTTTGCGTTTGCTCCAGCCGTCGATCGTCGCGTTGATCGCGTTTTTCTTTGCATAGTCAACCGCGGTTTTGACCGTGAAGTCGTAACTCGAATGCTCCAAAGCTTTGTAGGCATTGAGGTAGCCGTTGATCTCCGCTTTCGCACTCGCAAGATCGCCATCGGAGACATAGGTGTTGTTAAAGACTTTCGGCTGGATGGTTGGGGCGACGCCGATGTTTTTGAAGGTCAAGGTATAACTCAAGTCGAACTTGATGCCAGAGACATCAATCTTCATCTCATAACGGTAGGAATTGAGCTTGTTGCCATCGAAGGTCACATACATTCCCGTATCCGCGCTGGTCTCAGGAAGGGAGCCGATCAAATGCTCCACCATCGGGTGGTTCACGTAATTGCCGACGAGGGCGACGCCTTGCGAGAAGCCGAAGGACGTCTTCAGTTTGTATTCGTTGGGGGTCGAGGTCTTCTCGATGGACTTCAATTTGGTGTCGTCGTATTCGAAGATCGCTTTGGCGAAGGAGGAGGAGTCGTATTTGTATTCGTCCCCGACTTCTTTGATCGTGTATTTCTTGACGACGTCATTCTTGTCGGTTGCAACCACATGAAGCTTGTTGCCCTTTTTGATTTCGTATTTGCTACCGTCATAGAAAAGCGCTCCCGAATTCACATGCTCATCGTAGAAAGAAACATCCGAGGTTTTGTTGTATTTGGCGTTCCCGGTCGTATTGCCCGCCAAGGCGAGGTTCATGTAAGAGCCTGTGACGGCTAAGGTGTAATCGTATTCGTAGCCGGCCACGTT
>CAMGZU010000043.1 GCA_946183085.1 uncultured Erysipelotrichaceae bacterium
CCCGTTTCTCAATAGGCCGTTTTCTCAATGTGTCCTTGACATGGGGTCCACATTAGACCCATCATTTCTTTTTGCTTTGATAAGCCCTTAGGACCGCTTCCGGCACCAAAGGTTTGATGTCGACGCCCGATTGGAACATCTGATTGATCATGCTCGAGGAGATGAAGGTCGTCTCCTTTTTCGCCATCAAGAAGACCATATCGATGTCGGGATCGATGAAGGAATTCGCGGCGGAGAGCTGGAATTCGTATTCAAAGTCGCTGACCGCGCGAAGGCCGCGGATCAAGCTGCACGCCCCATGCTCTTTGGCATAGGCGACCGTGAGGCCATCGGTGAAATCCACTTCAACGCCCTTAAGGTCTTTGACCGTTTCTTTCATCATCGAAAGGCGTTCCTCGATGGTGAAGACGCTTTTCTTTTTCGGGTTCACCGCAAGGAGGAGGATGACTTTGTCAAAAAGGTTCAACGCGCGTTTGAGGATATCGAGATGACCGTTGGTTAGAGGGTCGAAGGAACCGGGGTAAACAGCGATTTTCATATTCATTTGCGCATGAGGATGACATGCGTCCTTCCATAATTATAAACGCGTTGGCGGGAGAACATCGAGAATGGGTCGGGCTGCTCGCCATCAAACTCAACGACAACCGCGGCATCTTCTTTTAGAAGATCGTTCTCAAAAAGAAAGGCGGTCGCCGCTTTGTAAAACTCTTTTTCCGCGTAAGGCGGGTCCAAAAAAACGACATCGAATTTCACCCCATCACGCTTCAAACGCTTCAGGGCTTCGAGATAATCCATGCCTAAGAATTCGGCGTTTTCGATCTTTAAGGCTTTCAGGTTCTTTTGGATGATGGCCGCCTGCTCTCGACCAGCGTCGACGAAATAGCATTTCTTCGCTCCGCGGGAGATGGTTTCGATGCCAAGCGCGCCGCTTCCGGCGAAAAGATCGAGGACAATCGCCCCGGGAATGTCGTTTTGGAGCGCGCTCATCATCGCCTCGCGAACCCGGTTTTTGGTCGGGACCGTGTTCTGCTCTGGCGTTTCGATGACCCTGCTCCGGAAGGTTCCGCCGCTAATCTTAAGCATGTTTCCCTCCGCAGGAATGAGGATGGCGGAACGAGGAGAAAAGGATATCGTCCATCAATAGATAAAGGTCTTTCACCGCCACAAACGCGGCGTTGTATCTCTTGACGAGCGGATGCTCATCCAAGGCCAATTTCGCCGCAAAAAGCGACTTTTGTGCCTCTTTTGCTTTAACAGATTCCGCCGCAAAAACGCGGAGAACCTCATTGTATTCCTTCTCCGCTTCGTCTTTGGCTTTCGACAAGGAAAGAACCTCTTCGTCTTGGGAGAGCTCCTTCTCGAGCTCCTCCAGCGCTTTGACGCGGGGATCCGCGGCAATCGCTTCCTTTAGTTCCAATAGTTTGTTTTCCGTCAACGCATTCATCGCGAAGTAATTGTAGTCAAAAGGCGTGAGAAAGAAAACCGACGCGCAAGCGTGCTATAATCCCGTTGCTATGATCAAGATCGTCAAAGACACCAATCCCAAAATCCGCGAGAAATCCGTCGAGGTTCCCCTCCCTCTTTCCAAAGAGGACGCGGAATTCATCGAAGAGATGATGAAATACCTCAAGCTCTCCCAGGATCCCGAATACCGCGAAAAGCACCCCGCCTGCCGCGAAGGCGTCGGCTTGGCCGCCCCGCAGGCTGGCAGAAACGTCAGGATGCTCGTCATCTCTTACGCCAATCCGACCGAGGAAGACCCTAACCACGTCACCGAATACGAGCTCGTCAATCCGCGCATCATCGTCAACTCCATCAAGAAAACCTATCTCCAAGGCGGAGAAGGCTGCCTGAGCGTCGACGAAGAGCACCCCGGCTACGTCTACCGTGACTTCAAGATCGTCGTGGAAGCCTACGATCACCTCTTAGGCAAAAAGACCCACATCACCGCCAGAGGCTACGACGCCATCGTGCTTCAGCACGAGATCGACCACCTCAATGGCGTCCTCTTCTACGATCACATCGATCCCAAAGACCCCTTCAAAAAAATCCCTGGCTCCGTCGCCGTATGAAACCGCTTTTTATAAAAAGCGTCTAGCCCTCCGCCCTTTCTATGGTATAGTAACTGCGAAGTTTGGTCGTCCATACACAATCAACCTTTTCCGCCGTTACGTTTTTTACCAAGAAAATAGGAGGCTTTTATAGTTATGGTCAATGAATCGCCCATCAGCGTCTATGCCCTCGGCGGCTTAGGCGAAGTCGGCAAGAATACCTATGTTATCGAAAGCGAACGCTCCATCATTTTGCTCGATGCCGGCGTCCGTTTCCCCGAAGCGACTCTTCCGGGCGTTGACTACGTCATCCCCGATTACACTTACCTCAAAAACAACCGCTCCAAGATCAAGGCTTTGTTCATCACGCACGGTCATGAAGACCACATCGGCGGCATTCCTTTCTTGGTGCGTTCCGTCTATATCCCCGTCATCTATGCCCCGCGCCTTGCGGCCGCTTTGATCCGTCATAAGCTGGAAGACGCCCGCATCAAAGATCCGGTGAAGATCGTCGAATACGACAGCGACTCCATCATCCGCGTCGCCGACGATTTCACGGTCACTTTTTTCCGCGTCACCCACTCGATCCCGGATTCGTTCGGCATCTGCGTCGACACGAAGCAAGGCCGCATCGTCGATACCGGCGACTTCAAGATCGATTTGACTCCGGTCGGACCGAAGTTTGAGCTCAGCAAAGTCTCCCGCATCGGCACCGAAGGCGTCGACCTCCTTTTGGCCGATTCCACCAACGCCGAGCTCGAAGGCTATACCCCTTCCGAAACCAACATCCGCGCCGGCGTTGAAGAGGTCTTCGACAAAGCCCCGGGCCGCATCATCGTCTCGACCTTCTCCTCGAACATCAACCGTATCCAGCAGGTGATCGAAGTCGCGGTCGCCCACAAGAGGAAAATCTGCATCCTCGGCCGCTCGATGGTCAACGTCGTCGGCATCGCCAGGGAATACGGCTACATCAAAATCCCTGATATGTCCATCATCGAAGACGTCAACGTCCGCAACTACAAACCCAGCGAAGTCTGCATCCTCTGCACCGGATCCCAAGGCGAAGCGATGGCGGCCCTCAGCCGCATCGTCAACGGCGACCACCGCGCGATCGCCATCCAGCCGGGCGACACGGTTGTCTTCTCCTCCAACCCGATTCCAGGAAACGGCATGTTGGTCGACAAATTGGTCAACAAGCTCGTCAAACTCGGCGCGGACGTGAAGCAGAATTCCTTGACCTTCTCACTCCACTCCTCTGGCCACCCATCCCGTCAGGAACTCCGTTTGATGCTCTCGCTCATCAACCCGAAATACTTCATGCCCGCCCATGGCGAATACCGCATGCTCAAACTCCATGGCGGCATCGCCGAATCTTTGGGCATTCCAAAGCAGAACATCTTCCTCTGCGAGAATGGCGACTCCCTGATTCTTCGCAACCACACAATCACCAGAGGCCCTCGAATCCCCGCCGATGACGTCTACATCGACGGCACGGATCTTGACGGCGTTTCCTCGGCCGTCATCGATGACCGCGACATCTTGAAAAACGATGGCATGGTCACCATCCTTTTGACGATCGATTCCCGCGCCAACAAAGTCATCGTCCCACCGCTCGTCTATACCCGCGGCTTCGCGGCCGATGAATCACTCCACGTCGTCCGCCATGCCCAAATCGCCGCGGAAGACGCGCTCAAGGAACTCATGCAAGGAAGAGTCACTTTTGCGGAGATTAAGGCCACGATGAAGAACGCCGTCTCCAAATACATCTACCGCAAAACCCACCGTTCCCCGATGATCATCCCGGTCATCATGAACGCCGCCTGATTATGTTGATCCTCGCCTCGCAATCGCCGAGAAGGCGTGAGCTTTTGAAGAAGATCACCACCGACTTCAAAGTCATCCCCGCCGACATCGATGAACGGGAGCTCCATCTCCCTCCTTCCGCTTTGGCGGCCGAAGAAAGCAAAGAAAAGGCCTATGCCTTGTCTTCGTTATATCCCAATGACGAGGTCTTGGCTTGCGACACCATCGTCGTCTTGGGCGATAAGGTTTTGGGGAAGCCGATTGACGAAGAAGACGCCATTCGGATGCTGATGGAAGAAAGCGGGAAGCGGCAGATCGTCCTTTCCGGCTACACCTACATCGGCAAAGGCGTCGAAATCACGCGCACGGTCGCCACAACCGTCTTCTTCAAGAAGATCGATCTCGAGACCGCGAAACGCTACGTCGAAACGAAAAAGCCCCTCGACAAAGCGGGGGCTTATGGCATCCAGGATGAATTTGGTTTGATCGAGCGGATCGAAGGGAGCTATGACAACGTCATGGGCTTCCCGACCGAGGACATCGCCCTCCACTGCCCGATCACTCGCCAAAAATGACGTCGGAGACCGCTTGGGCGTTCTCTTTGACAACCAACACGAGCTTTCCGCTCATCTTGATGTAAGAATCCACCCCAGCTTCGAGAAGTTTCTCAGGCTGGGCTTTTTCCATATCGACCAACTCGATGTTGATGCGCGAGCCGACCGACTTATGGCTTTTGATGTTCTCTTTGCCACCCAAGGCTTCGAGATAGACGCTTTGCGAGGCGACCGGCGCGGGTTTCGGTTTTTTGTTCTTGCCTTTGTTTAATAAAACAAACACGATGACAATCGCCAAAGCAAAGGCGACGAGCCCAATCAGGAGATAAAGCCAATTGTTTTTGATAAAATCCATCATAACTAAGTTATAATAACACAAGCCATTGAGGAGACGATTATGTCAAATGCGATTGAAATTGAAGCCAAGGTTCTGATCAAAGAAGACGACTACAAGAAACTCGCCAGGGCGTTCCCGGCCGAAAAGCACTATACCCAGACCAACTACTACATCGATAACGATGAGCGTATCTTGGCCAAAGAAGGCATCGCGCTTCGCGTCCGTGAAAAGGAAGGCCACTTTGAGATCACCTTGAAGACCCCGCTCAGCCATGGCTTATTGGAGAAGAGCGAGAACATCACCGCTGAGCAATTCAACGCCTTCAAACGCGAGGGTGTCTTCCCGAAAGTCGACGCCGTCCGCCTGCTCACCATGCTCGATATCGATGTTCCTTCTTTAAGGATCTTGACCGCGCTCACCACCGACCGTATGGACCTAGAATACGAAAACGGTCTCCTCTCGATCGACCGCAACCAATACAGCGGCACCGTCGACTACGAAGTCGAGTTCGAATACAACAACATGGCCGACGCCGAGAGGATCCTCTCCGACTTCTTGGGCAAATATGGCATCCCGGTCGTCTTCTCCAAACTCACCAAAGTCCATCGCGCGATGGCGGCTCTCGAAAACTTATAAACCAAACAAAAAGAAGTGGTACGCCCCACTTCTTTTTTCTTTTTCTCGAATCAGTTGCCGCAATTGTTCGGGTCAATCGGCGTGGCGCCATTGGCGATGGAATTCTCGCAGGTGCCCCACTTCTCGCAAACGCCAGGGCCGCAGAGAAGCTCGGCATAGCGTTTCGCCCTCGGGATGAAGGTACGGATCTCTTCTTCGTTATAGCCAACCTGGACGCGGTGATCATCCACGATGATCGGACGCTTTAAGACAGAGGGGTTCTGACGGATGAATTCGATGAGTTCCGAGATCTTCATCGAATCGAAGTCGATGTTCTGCTCTTGGACGATTTTGGAACGGGGCGAGATGATGTCGTCGGTCCCGTTTTCGGTCTTCGAGATCAAATCGCGGATGTTTTCGGCGCTCAACGACGGCGAAAAGATGTTCTTCGCCTCGTAGGGAATGTGATTGTCATCGAACCATTTCTTGACCTTTCGGCAGCTGGAGCAGCTGGGGGAAATGTAAATCGTGATCACGGGAGCGCCTCCTTTGCGTAAAGAGTATAAAACAAGACACTTGTTTTGTAACCGAGGAAAATTGAAGGCACATTCCTTAACCCGTATAATGGGGAGCGCATGAAGATTAAGAAGCTCATCGCCATCGACATGGATGGCACGTTGCTCCTCGAGGACAATGACACCTTGGGCGAATATTCCGCCAAGGTTCTTTCGTATTTGAATAAGAACGGTTACATGATTGTTTTGGCCTCAGGCCGCCCCTACCGTTCGATGAAACGCTACTACGATCGCATCTCCTGCAAAGGCCCCATGATCTGCTATAACGGCACCCAGGTATTCTCCCCTTGCGATCCCACCTTCCCGACTTACTACAACCCCTTTAAGAAAGAGGTCGTGCTTTCGATTTACCGCGAAGTCAAAGACCGCCTTTCCTCGTTCATGTGCGAATCCAACACGGACATCTACGCCATCAAGGAAGACAAATACCTCGACACCTATTTCCCCTTCTCCGACATGAACATCCATATCGGCAACATCGAAGAAGACTTGGACGAAGACGTCATGACTTGTCTCTTCGAGGCGAAAGAAGAAGACAGTGACCTCCTCAAGGAACTCGCCGAGGCCCACCCCACCATCGGCTGGCGGCATTGGCACTACGTCGATTACAGCGAACTCTATAAAATCGGGCGCAACAAAGGAAGCGCCCTCCATTACATCGCTGAGGTTTTGGGCGTCAAAAAAGAAGACATCATCTCCTTTGGCGATTCCAATAACGACCTCGAAATGCTCCAAGAAGCCGGAACCGCCTTCTGCATGAAGGGCGGGAAAGGCGAAGCGCTCCCAAAACTCTTCCCCACCACCGAAAAAGGCAACGCCCAGGAAGGCGTTGCCCATCAGTTGGTGAAGCTATTGAACCTGACTATTTAAGGCCTAAGGTCTTTTCCAAGCTCAGAAGCATCCTCTCGAATTTGCCCGAGAGCTCTTCTTTCGTTTTGGCGACCGCCTCCACGTAGAACTTGATCTTCGGTTCGGTGCCGGAAGGACGGACTTCGACGGTCGAGGTGTCCTCGCAGATGAACTTAAGGACGTCAGAGACCGGAAGATCGATCGTGCCGACCTTCTTGCCGCCTTCGTAGATCTCGCGGCGCTGATAATCCTCGAAACGGATGACCTTGATGCCCTCGATCTCCTTCAAGGGTTTCTCGCGAAGGGTGGCGGTGAGCTCTTTCATCTTCGCCGCGCCTTCGGGACCCGGGAAGTTAAAGGAGACGTTTCTTGCATCATGGAAGCCATGCTTTTCCTGGAGTTTCTCGTAAGCGACATCCAAGGTTTCGCCATGGAGATGATGGAAGAGGGCCATTTCGCTGTAGAGAAGGATGGCCTGGAGGCCGTCTTTGTCGCGGACGAAAGGTTGGACCAAGCAGCCATAGGATTCTTCGTAGCCGAATTCGAAATGCGGGCCTTTGCCGAGCTTTTCGTAATGATGGATGCGATCGCCGATGAACTTGAAGCCGGTCAAGAAGCTTTCGGTCTTGATGCCATAGGAGGCGGCGATGTCGCGGCCGAAGGAAGAGGTGACGATTGTGTCATACATGACACCGTCTTTGGAGAGCTCGCCCTTCTTCTTCCTTTCGGAGAAGATGTAATCGATGAGGAGCGCGGCGGACTGATTGCCCGTAAAAAGCTGGTATTCGCCATTCTTGTCTTTGAAGCCGAGGCCGCAGCGGTCGCCATCTGGGTCGGTGGTGACGATGAGTTCGGCGCCGATCTTCTTGGCGAGCTTGATCGCTTCGATGTAGGCTTCTTTGTTCTCCGGGTTCGGGGATGCGGTTCCGCCGAAATCCGGGTCATGGGTGCACTGGCATTCGACCGGATGGATCTCGTAGCCGCATTCTTGGAAGACGCGGATCGCGTTCTCGTAAGAGGCGCCATGCTGCGGGGTATAGACGACTTTGAAACCCTTTTTGTTGAGGTCCGGGTTGATCTGGCAGCCCTTGACCAAGGCGACGTAGTCATCGTCGATCTTCTTGTCGAAGATCACGGTTTCTTCTTGCTTGGCGGCTTCCGGAATCTCGAAAGAGAGCTCATCGGGAAGGCCCGCGAGGATATCGAGCATCGGCTGGATGACGTCGGGGACGAGCTGACAGCCAGTTTCGTCGTAAAGCTTATAGCCGTTATATTCCTTCGGGTTGTGGGAGGCGGTGACCATGATGCCGCCGATGCCATTGGTATAACGGACCGCGTAAGAGAGTTCTGGGGTCGGGCGAAGAGCGTCGAAGAGGTAGCACTTGATGCCCATCTTATTGAGGATCTTTGCGGAGAGCTCCGAGAATTCGCGGGACATGTGGCGGTTGTCGTGCGAAATGGAGACCCCACGGCTCAGCTCGCCCGGGAATTTCTTCTGGAGGAAGAGGCCGAAGGCAACCGCAACGCGGCCAACGGTATGGATGTTCATGCGGTTGGTGCCGGGACCCAAGATCCCGCGCATGCCACCGGTGCCGAATTCGATGTCTTTGAAGAAGGCATCCGCTTTTTCTTTCTCGCCCATCTGGCGAAGGATGGTCTTGGTTTCTTCGTCCACGCGCGGAGAAGAAAGCCAACGTTCGTAACTGGATTCAATGCTCATAGCAAAAACTCCCTTTCTTTATTTTTTGATTATATCAATAACCCGCTCCATCTCAGCAGGGATTTCACAATGAAAGTGCCTTTGGCATAAAGGAGATAGAACTCCTTTCACGTCTTTGAAATAAAGATCCGAGGCGTGAAGCGCTTGCGAATCAAGGCCGGTGAGCCGCTTCACCTTGCGGTCATCCTCGAAGTCGCCGTATTTGTTATCGCCCACCACCGGATGGTGAATCGCGGCCATATGGGCGCGGATTTGATGGGTCCTGCCCGTGATGAGATCGACCTCCACCAAGGTGTAATTGCCATAACGTTTCAACGGCTTATAACGCGTGATTGCGGTTTTGCCGCCTTGCTCCAGCGTCGAAAGGTAGACACGCCCCGCTTGGGCGTCCTTCTTCAAGGGGATGTTCACTTCGCCCGGTTTGTCGATGTCGCCGACGACGAGGGCTTGGTAATGCTTCTCGATTTGGGTGCGTTCCTTGAAAAGCTCGGTTAACGCCTTCAAGGCGGCGTCCGTTTTGCCATAGACGACCAATCCCGATGTATTGCGGTCCAAACGGTGGGCGGGAGAGGGCGTGAAGGAATTGTTGTTGGGGTCATATTCCCCGGTGTAGTAGAGATAGTCCAACACGGCATTCCCCAAGGTTTCCCGGCTCCCTTTGTCATCCCCATAAACCAAAAGGCCTTTGGGTTTATTGACGATAAGGACGTCACGGTCTTCGTAGACGATCTCGTATGGGAAAGGCTTCTTCTCCGCCTGACGGGGCTTTTTGAAGTCTTCGAGTTGCTGATCACTCACATAGATGCGTAAGGTATCCCCTTCGTGGAGGACGTGGTCTTTGGGGACCCAATGGCCATTGATCTTGATGTCTTTTTTGCGGAACGCCTTGTAGATGAAGCCAAGCGGGGCTTCCTTCAGATACTTCTTGACGAACTTCTCCGCTTTCTGGCCTTCCGAGGCGCGATCGATTCTGATTTCCAACATGTCGAACCCATTTTAGCGCGTGCGCGTAGGCGCCTAAAAGAGAGGATTTCGAAAATGCCGTTATTTTTCGTTGAAGTGACAAAGTCATTCCCCTATAATCCTTGTTGCCTATCAAGGCCGATGGAGGAATACCCAAGTGGTCGAAGGGGCGGGCTTGGAAAGCTCGTAGTCTCTTAACGGGGAGCTAGGGTTCGAATCCCTATTCCTCCGCCAATCGAAAATTACACGCGTCAACAACGCGTGTTTTTTGTTTCTAAGGAAGCAGAATCGCGAACAAAAACAAGACGAATCCGGCCGCGAAAGGACAGGTGATCGT
>CAMGZU010000044.1 GCA_946183085.1 uncultured Erysipelotrichaceae bacterium
AACATGATGCCTTGGTCGCCAGCCCCCTGCTCCAAGATGTCGCCGCGATCGACGCCCATCGCGATGTCGGGGGACTGTTCTTTGACTTGGACATTGATCTTGCAGGTGTCCGCGCCAATGCCAAGCTCGGCGTTGGTGTAACCGATGTCACGAAGGACGCCTCTTGCGATCGCTTCGTAATCCGGATGGGCCTTGGTGGTGATCTCGCCGCCGATCAAAACGTATTCGGTCGTCGCAAAGACCTCGCAGGCAACGTGGGATTTGGGGTCTCCCTTAAGGCAGGCGTCCAAGATGGCGTCGGCGATCTGGTCGCAGACTTTGTCGGGGTGGCCTTCGGAGACCGATTCGCTGGTGAAAAGTACTTTGTTCTTGCTCATAATTCCTCTTTTCTAAACAAAAAGCGCCTCCCACTTGGGAAGCGCGTAACCGCATTCCTTCGACATCGTTCCCTGAGTGGGACAGGGCTGATCGCGAGCACTGAACGCGCTTTTGTTGGCGGAGTTGCTAGGGCCCTTTAACGCAATCTTGACGGCCCCTTCTGGATGTCTGGCTTTTTGCCTAAGCCATATTTTATATACGCGCCCCGCGTAAAACAAGAAAAAGGATCCCCGTTTTTCGTGGGGATCCCTTTAGGAATATCTTTTAGATATTGCCCGCTTCTTTCAAGGCCCTAAGGCCCTTAGCGAGCTGGTCGCCGCAGCTGGTCGCGCGGTTGCGCGATCCGCGGCAGACGATGCCTTCGAGGCGGGAGATGGCTTCGTCCACATCCATGCCCTTGAGAAGAGCACCGATGGCTTGGAGGTTGCCATGGCATCCGCCGAGCACCTCAAGCGAGACGATCTTGCCGTTTTCGACCTCGACCTTCATCTCGCGGGAGCAGACGTTCTGCGGATGGATGATGTGGGTCATGCCTTATTCGTGGTGGTGATGATGGCCGCAGCAGCAGCCTTCGCCATCGTGGCCTTCGCCTTCGCAGTCGCAATCGCAGCCTTCGAGGGCGACGAGCTGGCCATAGATGGTGCCCGAGCCACAGCAGGCGTTGGATTCGTCGGTGTCGATGTGCATCGCGAGTTTGTATTTCGGCGAGACGCGGACGACGGTGTCGCAGAAGACGGTCATGCGGCCGCCCTGGCCCTCGACGAGGACCGCGACGTTCTGGCCGTTCTCAACGCCGAAGGCTTCGGCGTCTTCCGGGGTCATGTGGATGTGGCGCTTGGCGACGATGACGCCCTCTTCGAGGTCGACTTCGCCAGCCGGACCCTTAAGGGTGCACTTGCCAGAGCCTTTGATGTCGCCCGATTCGCGGACCGGGGCTTCTAAGCCAAGCTGGCGGGCATCGGTGAAGCTGACTTCGACTTGGTTGTGGTCACGGACCGGGCCAAGGATCGATAAGGCAGCCTGCGGACGCGGGCCATTGGGGTCTTTTTTGTTGTAGCCGATGACGGTGACGCGGTCGGTCGAGGCGAATTGGCCCGGCTGAGAGAGTTCCTTGCGGCATTCAAGCTGATGTCCGGCGCCGAATAAGACTTCGAGGGTCTCCTGGGTCACGTGAACGTGACGGGCGCTGGTTTCGACTAAGATTTTGTTTTCCATTGTTTGTGTTTCCAACTCCTAACAGGGCGATTATACAACCTAGGAAGGCGGGAACGAAAAACTTTTGCTTTTTGGGCTACCTTCTTAAAGAAGAAGTGGGTATCCTTAGGCGGTAAACACAAAAGGAGGTCCTCTTATGGCGGATGAAGAACGCAAAATCGAAGAAATTGAAGAAGAAGACGAAGAGCGCAAACCCACCACCGAAGACTTGGAGGAGATGATCCTCCGCCATGACGTGAACGGTTTCCGCGAGCTTTTCATCAACACCCCGGACATCGATATCGCCGAAGCGGCGAACGATCTCGAGCCCAAGGACCTCATTTGGGTGTTCCGCGCGGTCGAAAGCAAATACACCGCCGGCTTCTACGATGAACTCAACCAAGAGGCGAAGGAAAACCTCGTCAAAGCCTTGACCGACAAGGAACTTGTCCAGCTCATCAATGCCCAGTCCGTCGACGACGTCACCGACACCATCTCCGAGATGCCCGCCAATCTGGCGTCCCGCGTTTTGAAGGCGGCCGACAAAGACATGCGGCGCGACATCAACCAACTTCTCAACTACAAAGACGATACCGCTGGTTCGATCATGACCACCGAGTATCTCGAATTCCGCGACACCACCACCGTCGACGATGCGATCGACGAAATCCGTAAGCGCGGGAAAGACGCGGAGACCATCTACACCCTTTTCATCAAAAACGCCAAACGCGAATTCGTCGGCACCGTCGACTTAGACGATTTGATCTGGGCGAAGAAATCCCAAAAGCTCAGCGAGATCATGAACCGCGACGTGGTGAGCTGCTCCACTTCTACCGACCAGGAAGAAGTCGGCCAATTGTTCCGCCGCTACGACTTAAACGCCTTGGCCGTCTTAAACGAAGACGATCGCTTGGTCGGTATCATCACGATCGATGACGCGGTCGACGTCATGACCCAGGAATCGAGCGAAGACATCGCGAAGATGAGCGGCGTCGTTTCGGCCGAGACCCCTTATATGGAGATGTCGGCTTGGAAAAACGCCAAGCAGTGCATCCCCTGGATCGTGATTCTCCTCGTTTTGGGCACCTTCACCACCATGGTGCTTAACCGTTTGGAGAGTCAGCAGATCTTCACCGCTCTTCCAATCTTGATCGCCTTCATCCCAACCCTTATGGATACTTCCGGCAATGCGGGTGGCCAAACCACTGGCTTAATGATCCGCGGCCTCGCCTTAAATAGCTTTGGCCCAAAGCAAACCGGAAAAATCCTTTTTAAGGAATTCCGTTCGGCCTTAATCGTCGGGGGTTGCGTGGCCGCTTTCGCCTTCATCTGGATCACGATGGAACAATTTACCGGCATCGTCGATTTGGGCTTGGTCGTTGAAACAAGCGGCGCCACCCACGATTACAGTGGCTTCACCATTTGGAATGGCCTCGTTTGGACGGAAGGCTTCCCATTGCACGCCATCACCAATTCGGCGCTGGTCTCCGTCACGATGTTTGCGGCGATCGTCGCCTCCAAATCGATCGGCACCTTGCTCCCGATGGGCGCCTCGGCCATCAAGAAAGACCCCGCCCTTCTTTCTCAGCCCTTGCTTACCACGGTCATGGACGTGACGACCCTTTTGGTTTACTTCGCCATCGCCTGCCTTTTCTTCCCCGCTTTTGCTTGATGGAAATTCAGGCAATTCGTAATTGATTTATCATTTGCGTCTCTCTATAATTTGCTTCGCCGCGGGAGTGGCGGAATGGTAGACGCGTACGTTTGAGGGGCGTATGGGGCAACCCGTGTGAGTTCAACTCTCATCTCCCGCACCACTTAGAAAACAATCCCTGATGAATTCAGGGATTTTTCTTTGCCTTGATCCATAATCGGCATTAGGCAAAAGCTTTGCTTTTCTCTATAATGAGCACGCTATGGCGCTCCTCGAACTCAAAGACATCGAATTCAATTACAGCGACCGCGAGCTCTATCGGGGCGCTTCTTTGAAGCTGAACAAAGGGGAGCACGCGGTTTTAATCGGCGCCAATGGCGCGGGCAAGACCACGATCTTGAACCTCGCCGTCGGCGAGATCAAACCCGACAAAGGAAGCGTGAGCTGGGAGCCCCACGTCACCTACTCCTACCTCGATCAGCAGCTCAAGGTCAAAACCGACATGCCCCTTTCCCAATACCTTTACGGGGTCTATCAGGATCTTTTCGCCAAAGAGAGGGAAATGGAGTCCCTTTATTTGGAGGCCTCGGAAGGCAAGCCTGGCTACGAGAAGCTTCTTAACCGCGCGGAGAAGCTCGGCGACGAGCTCAACGAAAAAGGCTTTTACAGCCTTCAAGAGAAAGTCGGCCGTCTCTGCGATGGCTTAGGCCTCGTCAAGAACAAGCTCCAAGAGCCCCTTCATAAGCTCTCCAGCGGCGAAAGGGAAAAGGCTTATCTCGCCAAGATGCTTTTGGAGGAGCACGACGTTCTTTTGATGGACGAGCCCACCAACTTCTTGGACCAAGGCCAAGTCGCTTGGCTCGTAGGTTACCTCAATTCCTACCCCAACGCTTTCTTGGTCGTCAGCCACGACGAAGCCTTCTTGGAGAAGATCGCCCAAGTCGTCTTCTGCTTGGAGAATGGGACGATCAGCCGTTACAAAGGGACCTATGAAGATTTCGTGATCCAGCACGAGCTCGACAAAGAGCAATACCAAAAGAACTACGAAGCCCAGCAGCGTTACATCAAGAAAGAAGAGCAATTCATCGCCTCCCATATCGTGAGGGCCACTTCGGCCGGCGCGGCGAAAAGCCACCGGGCGAGGCTCGCCCATTTGGAGCGTTTGGAGGCGCCCGGTAGAAGCGACGTCAAAGTCCATTTCACCTTCCCCTTCACCAAAGACGTCGGCCAAAAGCCCTTGGAGGTCGAAGAGTTGGCAATCGGTTACGACCATCCCCTTCTTGAGCCCATCTCTTTCTTATTGAGGAAAGGCGAGAAGATCGCGATCCTCGGCCACAATGGCGTTGGCAAAACCACGTTCTTGAAAACCATCTTGGGAGAGATCCCTTCCTTAGGCGGCTCCTTCAAATGGCTGGATGGCATCCAGCTCAATTACTTTGGCCAAGACGAGAAGATCGATCTGAACCTCTCGCCCTTTGACTATGTCAAAACCTTCTATCCGAACCTCACCAATACCGAGGTCCGCTCGCTTCTAGGCGCGGTCGGCGTCCAAAAAGAGCTTGCCCTCCGCAAAATGAAAGAGCTATCGGGTGGCGAGCAAACCAAAGCGAGGCTCGCCATCATGACGAAGAAAAAGAGCAACTTCCTGATCTTCGACGAGCCGACCAACCACCTGGATCAAAAAGCAAAAGACGCCCTTTTCGAAGCGATCGCTTCCTTTCCGGGCGCCGTCATCATCGTGAGCCACGAGAAGGACTTCTACGATGGCTTGGTCGATTACGAATTGAATTTTTAGGCGATGCGTTCCCTCTTGCGGTAGCCAAGCAAGAAAGGGATCCAATGGCACAAAGGAATCGAGTTCCAATAGTTGTAGGCGGTTAAATCGGTGTTATAGGCCATGACCGCGCGGTGGTAGTTCGAATCGAGGTCTTTGCCCGTTAAGGTGAAGGTGTCGTATTCGTTGGTTTTCGTCGCCCAGGGATTCTTGCCCGAAAGGTAGTTGAAGCGCGATTGCCCATCGCGGAGGAGCACGGCGACGTCATGGACCTCTTCGGCTTTTAACGTATCGAGCTCCAAAGCCCGGATCTTCTCAAAGACCTCTTCGTCGGTGTCGCGGATGTTGACCTTGACGGAGCGGAAGCCCTCGATCTGAGAAAGAAGGACCTCCTTCTTCTCCGAGAGGATGATCGACAAGGCGTTTTGCCTCTGCTTGAGTTTGGCGGAGGAGGCAATGACTTTGTGGAGCACGAAAACGTTTAAGACCACGTAAAGGGTCAACACGATCGCGCCGATTAATACCAAGACCTGCCAGGGCTTCATAGCGCGGTCATTCTATGCCAAATCGCCGGATTTAGAAACAGGCGAAATTTGACGAATCGCGCGCCTTACGCGTATCATTGCACGGAAGGAGGACGCACAAATGAACAAAAAGCCAATCGTCGCGATCCTTTATGACTTTGACTCGACCCTCTCCTCGAGCGACATGCAAAACTTCGGGCTCATCCCCGCGATGGGAATGACCCCCGCCGAATTCTGGGGCGCCACCACGAGATTCACCGAGGAAACCGGGTGCGAGAAAATCCTCTCTTATCTCTACATGGAGATGAAGATCGCCAAGGAAAAAGGCATCAAACTCACGAAGAAATGGCTTCGTGAACAAGGCAAGAACATCCAATTCTTCCCCGGCGTCACCTCTTGGTTCCAGCGCATCAACGACTATGGCAAAGAACATGGCGTCCGCGTGGAGCACTACCTCGTCTCCTCCGGCAACAAAGAGATCGTCGAAGGCTGCGAGATCGCCAAAGAATTCAAGGTGATGTATGGCTGCGAATTCATCTTCGACAAGCAAAGCGGCGAAGCCATCTGGCCCAAACTCGCCATCAACTACACCCAAAAGACCCAATACTTCTTCCGCATCTCCAAAGGCGTTTATGACGCCAATGACGATATCGGCGTCAACGAGAAAAAGCCCGATCGCCGCATCCCCTACTCCAACATGGTCTATATCGGCGATGGGATGACCGACATCCCCTCGATGATCATCGTCAAGAACAATGGCGGCAAATCGATCGCCGTCTACCCCGAGGGCAAGGAAGACAAGGTCCAAGACCTCTATTCCGATGGCCGCGTCAATTACGTCTGCGCCGCCGACTACAAAGAAGGCTCCAACCTCGAAAAGGTCATGAAGCTCATCATTCAAGGCGTGCAGATCAACGACCAACTCCGTTCCCAAGAAAACAAAAACCCCTTCCAAGACTAAACAAGAACCCAAGGACAAAACCCTTGGGTTTTCTTTCTCTTTTCCCTACAATAGCGGACGATGATTTCCTTTCGCCCCGCCACAAAAGAAGATCTCGAGGCCGTCTGGTCGCTTTTTCTCCGCGTGAAAATCGATTTGGAGAGCAAAGGCAACACGATGTGGAGCCATGGCTATCCAAGGAAGAAGGATTTCCAAGAAACGCTTGATAACGGCTCTTTGACCCTCATCTATGACGATGACAGACTGATCGGCTCCTATGGCTATATGTTTGACGTGGCCGCCTATTATTTCGATGGCGAAACCGCCGAAGCCGAGGCCAAGAAGATGCTTCAAACCATCGGCTGCGACAATGGACATCCAAACCTGATCTTGGAACGTTTCTTCTTAGACCCATCTTGCCAAGGAAAAGGGATTGGGAGCCAGGTTATGAAGCACATCGATGAGACCTTCCCTGACCATAACCTCGTCTACGCCGTCTTCAAAATCAACAAAGCCGGCATCGCTTTCTACAAAAGGCACGGCTTCAAGGAATGCAAAGAAACCTTCCCCTGGGGCTGGGGCGAATATAACGATACCTGCACCCTTCTTTATCGGGCGACTTTTTAGGCTTGCCCACCATTCTTCCAAGTTTTTGTGCGCGCTAGGGGCGGACGCGTAGTAGAATAAACCCGATATGAGCAAAGAAGCCAAGCGGATCGCCGTCATCCTCTTCGGCGGCAAGGGCTTGCGGTTTGGAAGCCCCCTACCCAAGCAATTCGTCCCCATCGGCGACAGGCCGCTTCTTTTTTACGCGACCAAGGTCTTAGACGAATCGCCCTTCGTCGAAGACATCTATGTGGTCTCCCATCCCGAATACGTCGATCAAATGCTTTCCTTCATCCGCCAATACCGCTTTAAGAAGGTAAAGGCGGTCCTTTCTGGGGGCGACACCCGGATGGAAAGCGTCTTCAAAGCCTTAAAATTCCTCAAAGAAGGCGAAAAGGCCTCCGACAAAGACCTCATCCTCATCCAAGATGGCGACCGTCCTTCCTTAAATGACCGCTTGATCCAAAGGAACTACGAGGTCGCGATGGACTTCGGCGGAGCGGTTACGGCCATCCCCTCGACCGACAGCGTCTTCCATAGCGAGGATGGGGACCGGGTGAAGAACTACCTCCCCAGGAAGCAGATCTTCTTGGCCCAAACCCCGCAGACCTTCCCTTTGGGAAACCTCTACCGTGCCTATAAGAAAGCCTTAAAGGACGAAGAAAAAGAAAAATACACCGACGATGCCTCCATCTATTTGGAGGCGGGCTACCGCGTCCACATCGTCGAAGGGAGCGTCAAGAACTTCAAGATCACCACCAAGCGCGACGCCGATATGTTTTTATTGGAGGCCAAACGATGAGCACGCTTCCGAAAATCGGCGACGTCATCCAAGGCGTGGTCTGCCGCGTATGCCATAGCTACGCGATCATGCTCTTCGACGAGGGCTATACCGGCTTGCTCCACATCTCGGAGCTCAGCCACAAATTCATCCGTTCCTTCTCCGGCTATTGCAAAGTCGGCAATATCTATACCGTCAAAGTCATCGACGTGGACGAAGAGAAGGGCTCGGTCAGAGTTTCTTTGAAGCAGATGACCGCCAACGATCGGCGCAGAACCTTGAAGCCGGAGCCGATCGACGAGAGCAAGATCGACTTCACCGCGCTTCAGGAAAGATTGAGCAACTGGATTCAAGAGGATGATTCCTCGGAAGGAGAATAATATGCTTCAGTTGGATTTACGTTATTTGGGCAAAGAGATCGATTTCGCCTCTTATGCCGAGAAGGTGGCCGAAATCAACAAGGCCATCGACGAGAAGACCGGGGCCGGGAATGACTTCCTCGGCTGGGCCGATTATCCCGAGACCTACGACAAAGAGGAATTCGCCCGCATCCAGAAAGACGCCGAATACGTCCGCAAGAACTTCGACGTCCTCGTCGTCTGCGGCATCGGCGGCTCTTATTTGGGCGCCCGCGCGGCGATCGAAGCCTTGAATGGCTTATTCCCCGCTGGCAAACCCGAGATCATCTTCTTCGGCCAGACCTTCTCCTCTTCCTACACCAAACAAGTCCTTGATTACCTCGAAGGCAAGAAATTCGCGATCAACGTCATCTCCAAAAGCGGCACTACGACCGAAACCGCGGTCGCCTTCCGCCTCCTCCGCGATAAGCTCGTCGAGAAAGTCGGCTTGGAAGAAGCCTCCAAAGCGATCTTCGCCACCACCGACAAAGCAAAAGGCGCCCTCCTTGGCTTAGCCAAAAAATACGGCTACGCCCGCTACGTCCTCCCCGATGACGTCGGCGGACGCTATTCCGTCTTCACCGCCGTCGGCCTCTTCCCGATGGCCGTCGCCGGCATCGACATCAAAGCCTTCATGGAAGGCGCCGCCAAAGCCCGCCTCGCCTACAAGAACCCGAAGGTCTTGGAAAACGACGCCTACAAATACGCGATCGTCCGCCACGAGATGTGGAAGAAAGAGAAAAAGGCCGCTGAGATGTTCGTCACCTACGATCCGAAATTCGTCCAGCTCGGCGAATGGTGGAAGCAGCTTTTCGGCGAATCCGAAGGCAAAGGCCATACGGGCCTCCTCCCCGACTCCGCCACCTTCTCCACCGACCTCCACTCCCTTGGCCAGTTCGTCCAAGACGGCAGCCCCGTCCTCTTTGAGACCATTCTCAAGGTCAAAGAAGAGCCCGCGAAGGTCGTTATCCCCCACGACGAAGATAACCTCGACGGCCTCAATTACCTCGAAGGCAAAGACCTTTCCTTCGTCACCGAAAAGGCGATGGAAGGGACCTTGGCGGCCCATTCCCATACCGGCGGCGTCCCCAACCTCGTCATCGCTTTGGATCGCTTGGATGCGGAAGGCCTTGGCTATCTTATGTATTTCTATATGAGGACCTGCGCGATGAGCGCCTACCTCAATGGGGTCAACCCCTTCGACCAGCCGGGCGTGGAAATCTACAAAAAGAACATGTTCCATCTCCTCGGCAAGCCGGGTTATTGATCAAAAAACCTCGATAAATGGAAGGCTTTGGGCGTTTCTCCAAAGCCTTTTATTTTTCGTTGACCCTTCGGGGTCACGATGGTATATTTATTGGGCGCGTTTTAAGGGAGCGCTTCCTGTGGATGCTTAGCTCAGCGGGAGAGCATCGCCCTTACAAGGCGGGGGTCGTAGGTTCGAAACCTACAGCATCCACCATGACGCGCGAGTTAAGGCCTGTGGGTGAATAGCGAAGTGGCCAAACGCGGCTGACTGTAAATCAGCTCCTTCGGGTTCGG
>CAMGZU010000045.1 GCA_946183085.1 uncultured Erysipelotrichaceae bacterium
AAAAGAAAGAAATCAATCGGGAGAAGGCCTGAAATAGAGGAGGGAAACGCCTTTGAATAAATTATATTTGTTCTAATGTAAATTTAGGGAGAAATTCCCCTTATAATGAGATTGTTTTTGACCCCTGCGAAGACAAAGCGAAAGGCTCGCCTCATTCTTACTGACCCCTTATTATTCCGGAATGGATTCCTCTATGCCATCCCCCTACTTTTTTCGGTGAAAGAAGGAAAAGACGCCCTTCTTCTCATAAGGTTCCGAGTGGGTTTCTAAGATGCGGTAGCCGAGCTTTTCCAATGGCTCTTTTATGAGTTCTGGATCAATGGATTCTTCCGAAATGACAACGCAGTTTCCGCTATGGTGATTGGCCTTCACATTCATGTATCCCGCCTTGCGAATCGCGTTTTGAACATGGGCCTCGCACATCCCACACATCATCCCATCAATCTTCAATGTTGTCTTTGTCATAATACAATCTCGTTAGTTATGCCTAACCATTCTACGCTTTCCTTCTTTTCGCTGCCACTGCTTTGGCCATGTTACAATAGCCCCGCTTATGAAATGGACCCTGAAAGACATCAAAAAGGAAACGGAACATCCTTTCCTTAACTTCTATACGCTCACCTATGACGTTGAGAAAGAAGATGGCCACCACGATTACCGCTACTTCATGGCTTCACGCCACGACGTGGAGCGTCTGCTTGTCAAAACCCAGGATTTCGTCCGCCCCGATGGCGTTTTGATCCCGCTTTATTACGAAGATCCGAAAACCAAGGAGATCTCCATCGTCCTTACGACCCAGTTCCGCCCCGCCTGTGGAGCTTACATGACCTCGGTCCCAGCCGGACTCATGGATCCCGACGACACGGATGTCTTTCTTACCGCCAAACGTGAGGCTGAGGAAGAGGCCGGATTCCAAATCGATGACCTCGAATTGCTCGTCACCCCGAGTACCACTAGTTCTGGATTAAGCGACGAGACCGACGCCGTCGTCTTGGCGAGAATCGTCGGATCGGATTCCGTTTCCCTCGAAGAATTCGAGGATATCTCTTCGAAGCTCGTTCCTCTAAAGACGGTGAAAGACATGCTACAACATCCTGAGCAGTTCCATTTCCCTCTCTCGGTCCAGCTCATCATTCTCTATCTCTTGGAACGTTTCAAAGACCGCCTCTAATTTATGCCACGCGCCCCAGTTTTGCCTTAGGCAAAGACAAAGGCGCGTTTTTCAATTATCCTTATTAGGAAGAAGAGGTTTTCTTATGTCCGAAATCCAAGAAAAAGCCAATTATTGTTTGTCTTGCCCGAAGCCCCGTTGCGAATCGGGCTGTCCGACCACCAATCACATCCGTGATTTCATCCACGACATCAAACTCGATCATCTCGAGGATGCGGCCCATACCCTTTATTCGGTGAACCCTTTCCCCGAATTCACGAGTCGTCTTTGCGACACGGCCAGACAGTGCCGCGGCAATTGCGTGCGCGGCATCCGCGGCGAACCGGTCCACATCAATTTCATTGAACGCTACATCTCCGACCACGTGAAGCGTGATGACGACGTCAAAGAGAGCAATGGCCGCAAGATCGCGATCGTCGGCGCTGGCATTTCATCGCTGGCGTGCGCACGTTCTTTGGCTTTGGATGGCTATCGCGTCGAAATCTTCGAGAAGGAAGAAAAGATCGGCGGCGCCATCTATACCGGCATCCCAGCTTATCGTTTCGATAAGGTCCACTTAGAGAACCTTTACAAAGAGATGCTTTCGATCGGCGTCATCTTCCATTTCGGCGTCACGGTCGGCAAAGACGTTACCATCGATAACCTCTTGTTCCGCTTCGATCGCGTCCTTGTCGCCATCGGCGCCCAGGTCGAGAACACCTTCGGCTTAGAAGCCGAGGAAGGCTGCGTCGCCGGCTTATCCCTTCTTTATGACCTCAACGTCCTCGGCAAGAAGGCCGAATACAAGAAGAAATACAAGAAAGCGGTCGTCTGGGGCGGCGGCAACGTCGCGATGGACTGCGCGAGAAGCTTGATTCGCATCATGGATGACGTTTCGATCATCTACCGCCGCGGATTGAAGGAAATGCCTGCGGCCGTCGACGAAATCGAATCGGCGCAGAAAGAAGGCGTCAAGATCCTTTTCCTCAACAACATCAAAGAACTCAAAAAAGACGATAAAGGCAAAGTCACCGGCGTCAAAGCCGTGAAGATGGAGCTTGGCGAGCCCGATGAATCGGGACGCGCCTCCTTCCACGAGGTCGAGAACTCCGAATACGAGCTTGACGTCGACCTCGTCGTTCCCGCGATCGGCCAAAAAGTCGATTTGGAATTCATCAAGCCAGGCCTCGCCAAAGGAAGCGATGGTCATAAGCTCAATCAAGACCGCCTCTATTTCTCGGGCGACTGCTTCTTAGGGCCGAAAACCGTCGCGCATTGCATCAAAGACGGCAAAGACGTCGCCCTTGAGATCATGTCCTCCTTCTCGGCATAACCCCTATGTTGGACGAATCGTTACGTTGGTTTATCACTGGCGCGGGCGAAGGCTTAGGCAAAGAGGTCGCGCGGAAGCTCCTTCAAGCGGGAGCGAGCGTTTTCGGCACCGTCCTTTATGAGGACGAAGGCGAAGAGATCGCGATGGAATTCCCTTCCTTCTCTTATGCCGTTCTTGATCTTTCTTCCACCGACGACCTTCGGGAGAAGCTCGAAAGAATCATCGATCGGAACGGGCCTTTTGACGTTTTGTTCTCCAACGCCGGCTATATGCTTTATGGCGCGGCCGAAGAGGCGAGCGAATTCGAGATCGAACATTATCTAAAAGCCAATCTTATCGGCCCGATGATCCTCATCGAGACTTTCTTGCCTTCTTTCCGCATGCAAAATGGCGGCCTCATCATCCAGATGGGCGGAAGCGGCCGCGTTGGCGAAGCGGGCCGTTCCTTGTACCATACGGCCAAATTCGGCCTCACGGGCTTTGTCGAATCCTTAAGAGAGGAAGTCAAACCCTTCGGCATCAAGGCCGTCATCGTCGAGACGTCGGATCTTGGCAATGGCTTCTACCGCGAAAACGCGAAGGTCATGGCCCTTGATAAGACCTACGACAACACGCCAGCCCATTCGTTCTTGGAGCCAATGGGCAAAGCGCCTTCTTCTTTGGAACGCCTCGCCTTCCAAATCTCCCGTTTGCCTTCCCGCCCTTCTTTCCCAACCCACATCGTTTATGGCTTGGATTCGTTAAATACGAGCCGCCAGGCCTTAAAAAACGATCTCCGTTCCTACACTTCCCAAGTCCAAAGCGCCGCCCGCATCGACTTAAATGCCAAAGGCCCTGGCCGCCCCAAAAAGGGCGAAGAAAAACCCAAGAAAAAAGCAAAAAAAGACAATTCCAAGAGCCCGCTCTTCCGGCCGGGCCGCAGAAAACAGAACAAGGAGTAACCCATGAAACTCGTTTCCTTTAACGTCAATGGCATCCGCGCCATCTTGAACAAAGACTTCGATCATTCGTTTTCTTCCTTTGACGCGGACATCTTCTTCATCGAAGAGAGCAAATTCTCCGAAGACCTCCATTTGGTCTTCCCTTATCAGAAAGAGGGCTATCACACCTATTGGACCGTCTCCAAGCTCCGCAAGGGCTATTCGGGGGTCGCGGCCTTCGCCAAAAAAGAGCCGCTTTCGGTCCACTATGGTTTGAAGGATGGCAAATACGACGAAGAGGGGCGTGTCATCACTTTGGAATACGAGGACTTCTATTTCGTCGGTGCTTATGTTCCCAATTCCGGCGATGGCTTAAAGAGGCTCTCCTTCCGCATGGAATACGAAAAAGACCTTCGTGAATACCTCAAAGAGCTCGACAAGAAGAAGCCGATCATCTATACCGGCGACCTTAACGTCGCCCATAACGAGATCGACTTGAAGAACCCCGAGTCCAACCACCACAATCCTGGCTTCACGGACGAAGAGAGGGAAAACTTCAATCTTTTGTTAAACGAAGGCTTCAAAGACACCTTCCGTGAGCTTCATCCAGAAGAAGTCAAATACTCTTGGTGGAGCTACCGCTTCCACGCCAGGGAAAAAGGAATCGGCTGGAGAATCGACTACTTCATCGTGAGCGAGCGCTTGATGAACAAGGTCAAGAAAGCCGAGATCCATAATGACATCTTCGGCTCCGATCATTGCCCGGTGTCGCTTGAAATCGATTTATAAGGCGAAAAAGAAAGCAATTACGAAGCGATCCGTAACTGCTTTTTCTTTAGTAATGCAGGGTGCCAAAGGCGTTTTGGAAGATGAAGAACATCGTGATGGCGAGGATGAGCGCCGAAGCGACGTTCGCAGCATAGAAGATCCAATCCGTTTTCGTAAGGCGAAGATTCTTGTAATAGATGAAGAGCAGCAAGAGATAGACGCCGGCATACATCACGACCGCCATCGCGATCAAGAAGATGCTAAGCAACGTGCCGATGCCTGAAGAGATGACGGCGATGAAGAAGAGGAAGACCGTGCCCGCAAGATGGAGGCCGATCTTGTCTTGGATGGCGCGCGGCTTGGATAAGCCATAGGTCTCGCCGCTTGGCTCTTTGTCCAAGAAGACGCCGACGGCCGCGCCGCCCGTGACAAGAAGCGAGCCAAGCAAGCTGACGATCGCCTGATAGCTTCCTAAGACTGAGAGGTCGCCCGTATGGCCGTTATAGGCAAGGCGCGAGAAGATCGCGCCAAAATAGAAGGTCGGGAAATAAGGCGTGAAGGTGAAGAGCCAATCGGGCAGCAGGTTGCCGTCCCGATTCAATACGCTCCAAAGGCTCGCCGAATAGGTGTAGATGGCGATCAGAAGGAGCGAAACCACCACTTGATAGGCCGCGACGGTGATGACCGCGTTCTTCAAGCAATGCGCCCTGGAGCAAGCGAAGCAATTGAAGTAATAAACCATGCTCCACGTGATGACGTAAACGAGGAAGAAGAGGAAGAAATAGCCATACTCGAAATAGAAGGATTCCCCACTCACCACATTGTGGATCACCTGGCGGAGCAAGATGATGAGGCTGCCCACCAAGAAGATGCCGGCGAGGACGATTAAGCCCATAACCTGGCCGATGATGACGCGGATGCGGATGATCTCACCCCGCTTGGCGGGGAATTGACCATAGGCGTCCGAGGCTTTCTTGTTGTAACGATAGTAATAGACGACGAAGGGGATGACCGTCGCATAAAGGAAGCCGACGATCGCGAAAGAGAAGAAGGAGGCGCTAAGACCAGAGCCATCCGTCAATAAGCCAAAGACACTTGCGATGATGCCAGAGTTGTTGCTCTCCGCGCCTGCAATCGCAGGATCGTTATAGGGCATATAAGCAACATTCGTCGCGAAAGCAAAGCTAAAGAAGGAGCTGGAGACGATGGCCAAAAGGATCGCAAAGAAAGGCAGGAAGTTTTTGATCTGCCAACGGATGAATGCTTTTCTATTCATGGTCCGCCTCCTTTTCCGCCAAGCGCATCTGAAGCGCGATCACTTCATCGGGGTCGATCGCGACTTTTTCCCAAAGGATCGGCTTTAGGCTTTCTTCGATGTTCGGCTCTTCTTTGCCGTTAAGCGAGAAGACCACATGGTAGATGGAGCCGACTTTCTTGAAAGAAGCGACCCGTAAACCGAGTTTTGTGAAATCCTCTTCTTTGACTTCGTTCGCGAAAACGCCTTGGTATTTGACGAGCGATTCGCCCATGTCTTCGTCGGTGCCTTCTTTGGAAAGCTTGCCTTTGTAAAGCAAGATGAAACGGTCGACCAACCGCTCCAAGGAAGCGATGTTATGGGAGGAAAGGATCACGGTCTTGCCGTTTTCGCCGAGTTTGATGATCTCGCCCTTGATGAGGTCAAGGGCCAAAGGATCGATGCCGTCAAAGGCTTCGTCCAAGAGATAAACGTCTGCTTCCACCGACAAAGAAAGGGCGAGGAAGAGCTGACGCTTCATGCCTTTGGAGTAATTGCCGACGCGGCCTTTCTTCGGGAGGTGGAGCGTATCCAGAAGCCCCACGTATTTCTCGAAATCGATCGGATAGAAGTTCGCGTAGAAACGGTAAACGTCTTTGTAATTGTCGGTGAGCCCGCAATAGGGATCGTCCGACAAGAAGAAGACCCGTGCTTTGGTTTCCGGAAGATTGTGGGGCTTTCCTTCAACAAGAATCTCGCCCGCATCCGGCGTGAAGACGTCGGAAAGCAGACGGAACAGGGTCGATTTGCCTGCGCCATTATGGCCGACGAGGCCGACGATGCCAGGGTTGATCGTCAATGAGAGATTGTCGACGGCTTTGGTTTCGCCAAAGGTCTTGGTGAGATTACGAATCTCAATCATCTTTTTCTCCTTCCTCAAGCGCTTTTTTGATTTCTTCTTTGGTGTAGCCGGCCTGATAGAGCTCCGCCAAATGGGTCAGCAGCGCTTTCTGCCGCTTCTCCTCTCCTTTGCCCCCTGCCACAAAGAAGCCTTTTTTGGGAATCGCGACGATATAACCATCCTCCGCCAGCGTGCGGAAGGCGCGCTCCACCGTATTGGGATTCACCCGGTTATTGAAGGCGACTTCGCGGACCGATGGCAAAGCGTCCCCTTCTTTGAGGGCGCCAAGTGAGATCAAGCGTTCATAGAAACGAGCGATCTGCAAGAAAATAGGGTCACGGCCATTGAAATCCATAACCCTATTGTACCATCTGTATTAATTGTTTCAATCCAGTTTATTCGTCGAGCTTCGGGCGAAGATCGGTTTTCTTCACCTTCGGATGGGCTTTTTTGTAGGCGACGAAGGCCTGGTCGAATTCGGCCACGAAGCCAGAACGCATCGGCTCGGTGAGATGGACGTAGCCGACAAGCCCCGTCGGCTCCAGGATCTGATAAGCGAGGGTGAAGGCGTTGTCTTCTTCGCCAACGCCCGGGATGTCGATCTGGTTTGGGGAGCCGAGGACGATCATCTTGCAAAAATTCCCGATGCGCGTAACGAGCATCTGCATTTCCTCAAGGGTGAGGTTTTGGGCTTCGTCAACGATGATGATGCAATTCTCAAAGGAACGGCCACGGAGGAATTCCGGGGCAAGCGGAACGATGTCGAGAGGAAGCTTGCTGTAAGCTCTAGCGAATCCCGCGGTGTCCTCTTCCTCCTCTTCCATCTTGTGCTTTTTGGGCTGGCGGAGAGGCTGAGGGACCACGCCTTCTTTGCGGCCATAGGCCATTAAGTGGGAATAGTTATCAAGAAGCGGGCCTAGATAGGGACCGAATTTGTCTTCTTCGGTGCCTTTTAAATAGCCAAGGCGATGCCCGACTTCGACGGGCTCACGAACGTAATAAAGCGTCTTGTATTTGCTGCGCTTGGAACCATGTCCGCGGACCAAGGATAAAGCGCCTGCAAGCGCGGCGAAGGTTTTGCCGGTACCGGCATCGCCACGGCAAAAGACGACTGGCTTCCTTTGTGGGTCTTCGTTGATTTGTCGGATCAATTCCCGCTGACCGGGATTGGCGCCAAAATCAATGCCAAAAAGGAAAAAATCAGAGGATGATTTGCTCATTATCAGTATGCTCCTGCACTCATTTCTCTAATTATAGCACCGCACCATTTTTGTCGAGACTCCATCAAAAGATTTTTCTTCTTTAGGTATTTTTTAGTTTCGGCGTTTACAATGAGACCATGAAACTCTTGCTTGCGGAAGACGAAAGGGACTTAAGCGCGGCGATCGCCCGCGTTTTGAAGTTCTCCAAATACGACGTGAGGCAAGCCTACGACGGCCAAGAAGCCTATGACGCCCTCCACGAAGAAAGCTTTGACGGTGTCATCCTCGACGTCATGATGCCAAAGCTCACGGGCTTTGAGGTCTTACAAAGAATCCGCGAAGAAGGAAATAACGTGCCCGTGATCATTTTAACCGCGCGCAGCGAGCTCGATGACAAAGTCCTCGGCTTGGACTCGGGGGCGGACGATTATCTGACCAAGCCCTTCCAAGTCAAAGAGCTTTTGGCGAGGATCCGGGCGATGCTTAGAAGAAAAGGCGTGAGCCTTGTTGAGCCTCACCGCATCGGCGATACGTCTTTAAATCCCGATACCTTTGAACTTGTTGCTTCGAAAGGCAAAGTCCGTCTGACGAACAAGGAATTCCGTTTGATGGAATACCTCATCAACAACAAGAACATGCTCCTTTCCACCGAGCGGATCATGGAAGCCGTTTGGGATTTTGATTCCGAGGCCGAGATCAACGTCGTTTGGGTCTTCATCTCCGCCTTAAGGAAAAAGCTTGAGCAAATCGGCTCGGCCTACACCATCAAAGCGGTCCGCGGCGTTGGCTATCAATTAGCCCTGAAGGAAGAAAAATGATCAAGAAGCTTCGGCAGAAATTCGTCCTCATCTCCTTCCTAAGCGTCTTTGTTTTGCTTGCCGCCATCTTAAGCACGGTCAACATCGTGAACTACGTCCGCGTCGCAAACGAAGCCGATGCCATCACCCTCGTCCTTGCCGAAAACGAAGGCAGGTTCCCTGGGCAGAACAATCCAAGACCTGGCGAAGAAGGCGAAATGCCCGGCGGCAAAGAAACGCCCTTTGATTCCCGTTATTTCACCGTGACCTATCGTGACGATAGCGTTGTTTCCTTCAACCTTGGCTTCATCGCCTCGGTCGACGAAACAAAGGCCAAAGAGATGGCTGCTTCCGCCTATCAAAGAAAAGGGGTTGGCTTTTATGACGTCTTCCGTTATCGGGTGAGCGAGAAAAGCGATGGCACCACCATCGTCATCTTCTTGGATTATTCCCGTCAATTGAGTCCCACCATGACCTTCTTATGGATGTCGCTTCTTGTCGGGGGCATCGGCTTAGCTCTCGTCTTGGCGGCCCTCCTTCTCGTTTCAAAGAAAGTCGTTGCTCCAATCGTCAAAAGCCAAGAGCAGCAAAAGCGCTTCGTCGCCGATGCGGCCCATGAGCTTAAGACCCCATTGACCATCATCTCCGCGAACAACGAGATTCTCGAAATCGAAAACGGCGAAAACGAATCCACGAGTGCGATCAACCACCAGGTGGAACGGATGCGCCAAATGGTCCAAAACCTCACGTCTTTGGCAAGGCTCGAAACCGAGAATGGCAAAGCGATCTTCGCCCGCTTCGACCTTTCGGGGGCGGCGCAAGACGTCGCTTCTTCCTTCCTAAGTGCCTTTGAAAACGCGAAGAAGACGCTCACCCTTTCCATCGAGGATGGGCTTACCTATCAAGGCGAAGAAAGCGCGATCCGCAACCTCATTTCCATCTTCTTGGATAACGCCCTCAAGTATTCGATCTCGCGCTGCGAATTCTCTTTAAAGAAAGAAAACAAAGCCATCGTGATCCAATGCCAGAATGACGCGAAAGAGATCGGGGATAGCAATCAAAACCAAGTCTTTGACCGCTTCTACCGTTCTTCTTCCGTCCGTGGCTCTTCCATCGAAGGAAGCGGCATTGGCTTATCGATCGCCAAAGAGATCGCCGATCTCCATAAGGCCAAGATCAAAGCCTATGGCGAAAAAGGCGACTTCATCATCCAAGTGACGTTATAAGAAAAG
>CAMGZU010000046.1 GCA_946183085.1 uncultured Erysipelotrichaceae bacterium
ACGCCGAGCTCCTTTGGGGCTATGCCGATGGCGGGCGCTTCACCAGCGAATTCCCGGCCCATATGATGAGCCACCAGGCCCGCTTATCCGTCGATCCCGAAAACCGCGTCGTCATGCACTGCCACCCCACCAACTTGTTGGCCATGACCTACGTCCACGAATTGGATGAGGCCGCCATCTCCCATACCCTTTGGGAAATGTCGACCGAATGCATCGTCGTCTTCCCCGATGGCGTTGGCGTCCTCCCCTGGATGCTCTGCGGCACCGACAAGATCGGCTACGCGACCGCTGAGAAGATGAAGGAATTCCGCCTCGTTTTGTGGGCGTTGCACGGCATCTATGGCGCGGGCAAGACCCTCGATGAGACCTTTGGCTTGATCGAGACCGCGGAAAAAGCCGCCCAGATTTATAACATCATCGGCTCCCGCCCCATCCGCACCACCCTCAGCGAAGACAATATGAAAGAACTCATCGACCTCTTCGCCATCGAGCCGCGCTACGACTTCTTCAAAGAAGAGAAATACCGCAAGCTCGCCAAAAAGTAGGATCTCCTTTCAGCGGGACGCTTCTTGCCGGAGAAACGTCCCGTTTTTCTTTTGCGCGAATCTGCGCAAATCGTCTTTTCAACTTTGAGCGAACTTGTATAATTTTTGTAACAATTCGGAGGACGAGTATGTACGACATCGAGCGGCAGAACCGCATTCTTGAGCTATTGAACCAAAACAAAAACAAGGCCCTTTCCGTGACGGAGCTCGCCAACGCCGTCTACGCCTCGGCGGCCACGATCCGCCGCGACCTTTCCAAGATGGAGCAAAAAGGCTTGGTCGTCCGCACCTTCGGCGCGGTCACCTTGAACCCCGCCCCGATCAACAAAGAAACCTCTTTTGAGTTCCGCGAATCAAGCAACGTCGTCCAAAAGCGCGCCCTTTGCAAAAAGGCAGCCGCCTTCATCCGCGACAACTCCTCGATCTTCATCGATTCCTCCTCGACGCTTCTAAACATCGTCCCCTATCTTGGGACCCTCAACAAAGTCACCATCTTGACCAACGGGCTTTTCCTAGCGAGCCGCATCATCGCCGAGACCAACCACGAAGTCATCCTCTGCGGCGGGACGGTCGCACCCAACACCAACTCGATCGCCGGGACGCTCGCGGTCTCCAACCTTCTCCGCTTCCACCCCGATTATTGCTTGCTTTCGACCGCCGCGATCGATTTGAATTCCGGCATCATGGAAAACACCGTCGAAACGGCGGAGATCAAGCGGATCATGCTCGCCCAATGCCACCAATCCATCTGCGTGGTCGATGACAGCAAATTCGGAAAGCAGGCCCTCTTCCAAGCCGCGCCGCTTGAAAGCGTCGATATCCTCATCTCGGACCACGAATTCAGCGAGGACGAGAAAAAGATCCTCGAAAAGAAGCACACCCAAATCGCTTAATTGCCGTAATAAGATTTCAAATCACGAATCGTCTCTTCGCTGCGGAGCTTGGCCCCTTCGTCGGAGAGATGGTTGTCGATCTTCCAGAAATAAACGCCGCTTTTTAAGGCCTCGTCGAGGCTGGAGAGAATCGGCGCTTTTATTTTGTTGTTGAGCTTCTCGCCTAAAGCATGGACTTTCTCGGGCGTCGATTCCGGGGTCAGACAATTCCGGTTCTTCGGCGCATAATCGAAGAAGAAGTCGATGCCATCCGCTTTTAAGGATTCGTAAATGCGGTTGAAGCATTCAATCTCCTCGTCGCTAACCGTGGAGGTGTCATAAAGCACCAAAGGCTGCGAAATCCATTCGTCTTTCGGATGGTTGGGGCGGGCGATGGTCATATCCCCTTGGATGTTATAGGTTGGATAATCGTAACGGTTTTCGTCATCATCAAACCATTTCGCCTCAACGCCATAGCTCTTTTTGCTCATCGAGTCGCGCGTCGAGAAGAACGAGGAGAGGGCGTCCCAGTATTCCGTGTAATGGGTGAGGTCGACGTTTTGGAAGGAGGCGAAATCGGACTCGAACATCGCGAACGTCTTATCCTCAATTTCGGGGTTGGCGAAGAATTGATAGTCGGAGCGTTCTAGTTCTGGCGCGTCGATGAAGATGTCACCCGCCTTGAGGAAGGGACGCATCGCCTCTAATTGCACTTCAGCGGACAAATAAGCGTAAACGCCCATATTGGAGACCTTGCAATCAAATGCTTTCTCAAACAAAGGCGACTGGAAGCCATAACGGGTCGAGGATCCCGAGAAAAGGACAATCTTCTCCTCATCCTTGATGGAACGGAGGTAATCCAGTTTGTCTTGGAAGGCGTCGAAGTAGGTCCCCGAATAGCGCGGCGCTTCTTCGGCGGTGATGGTCAAGGTTTTGACGTTCGGGCAATCCAAAAACGACTCGCCGGCGAATTCGCGGAGATTCGCGTCATGGAGATGGACTTGCTCGAGGTTATGGCAATGGGAGAAGGCCCCACTTTGGAGGGTGCGGACGGAAGAAGGAATCAAAAGGGAGGAGAGGGATTTGTTGGTGAAGGCGCCGCTTTCGACGCGGATCAATGGCTTTCCCTCCACTTCTTCGGGGATGACGACCCTTGCTTCGTCCCCCAGATATTCCGCCAAAATGGCATAGCCATCGCCAAGATGAAAACGGAAGTCGCTCAATGGGCTTTCTTTCTCCCAGATCGCATAAAGCGAATCGACGTCTTTTTCGACTCTTGAGCCACAGGGGATGAAGGAAGTGCTCGTTGGGCTTTCGCCCCAACCAAGAAGCGCATAGCCATCCCGATGAAAGAGTTTGCCCCCATCCGCGGTATTCATCCTTAAGTGGGCCTCAGGGACGCCGAACGTCGTGACCGCATTCGGGAGAAGCTCGCCGCCGTTAGCAAAATAGCTCACCCCTTCGGCCACCACTTCGAGGGCAACCTTCTCGGGGTAAAGGACATGATGGAGGTCCAAACGGTAGGAGCCATCCTCCATCAAAGACAAAGAATGATCGGGATAAGAGACCGTCGCGATCTTCCCTTCGTTTTTGACGCGGAAGAGAAAGGAGGCGTCTTCGCCTGGCCGAATCGAAACCACTGGGGAAGAGCATTCCAAAAAGGGGCCGTCCTCCAAGACGACGTGGATTTTGCTTTCTTCCTTTTCCTGGGCACAGCCCACCAAAAAGAGGATGGCGATCAACAATAAGGTCCTCTTTCCGCGTTGCATACGCATATTGTACCCAATTGGGCATCCACTTGAGAAAAACTCCCACCAAACTCAATCGCGTTGAATCACCTTTTTTGCCTAAATGCGCACAAATAAACCGCTTATGTTGGCAAAACGGTGAGCGATTGTGATTATTTCATATCAATTTGCGCGCCCTAGAAGTTCGTTAATCAAAATTGAAACAATGGCTTTAAGCCCGTAAGTTGAAACCGCTATCATTTGGCTATCAACCTGCGCTCACCGTTTTTCCCTTTTTACGGCCAAAGAAAGTGAGAAACAAAGCCAGCGAGCGGGAGCCGCACCCGATATCCACCCCTAATCATTCGATAGGGAGAAGGAAGCGGTAATTTCCTAGGAGGATAAAAAGGAAATGAAATCCAAAAGACTGGTGCCAGTTCTGCTTGGAGTCACGGCGATTGCCGGTTCTTTGACCGCCATCACGACGGTCGGGGCCAAGATCGCTGATCAATTCCGCAGCGCCATCGATACCGCTTTGGGTACGCAAAGCTACGTCATCGACAGCACCGAAGGAGCTTTCAAGAGCAAGTATTCCTCGCCTAAGGAAGTGATGGAGGCCACCAAAAAGCACGCCATCCGCCAGGGCGAAGAAGGCTTCGTCGTCATGAAGAACGACAACGCCGCCTTGCCGATTGCGAGCAGCAAAGAAGTCGCCTTATGGGGCTTCGCCGCGTATCACCCCTATGTCGCTGGGAAAGGCGACTTAAAAGCCGGCAACACCGACGCCACCACCATCGAGTCCGCGTTCAAGGCCGCCGGATATACCCTCAACTCCACCGTTGGGGACATCTATGGCAAACTCGCTTCCAAGACCACCGTCAAAGCCGGCGCTTGGGGCCAATCTTCCACTTCTTATGACTTTGGCTACACCGCCACTCCAGGCGACATGACCAAATATAAGATCAACGAAGTCCCGCCTTCTGAATTCGTCAATGCCGTGATTGATGACGAGGGCAATAAGGCCGCTGCCTCTGGTTGGAAGGATGCCCTTGCCGCTGGCAAGTCGAACCGCGTCGCGGTCGTCGTCTTCGCCCGTGGCGCTGGCGAATCCAACACCTACGCTCCCGGAACCGCCGTCAACTACGCCGGAGCAGAGACCGGGAAAGACCCGTTAGAGCTCTCCGACGATGAGCTCGCCGTCGTCGACGCCGCGAAGGAAACCTCTTCCAAAGTCGTCGTCCTCATCAACTCGGGCAACACCCTTAACGTCAAAGCCATCGCCAAAGGCGGTGCTCACGAAGTCGATGCCATCGGCTATATGGGCGTCATCAATGACTATCAGTGCACTGGCATCGTCAATGTCTTAACCGGCAAAGCCAACGCCACCGGCGCGCTTACCGATACCTACGTGAAAGATACCGCGAGCCTTCCTGCGATGCAGAACTTCGGCGGCGGACAATTCGCCGACAAGGAAATCGCCAACGCTGGTCCGAACACCCGCTTTGGCTTCGACTCCCGCTATCCGAACCTCACCATCGAGAACCGCACCCCTGCCTCTTCCTTCGGCGCCGGCGGCAATATGTATGCCGGCGACTACTACATGGTCGAAGCCGAAGGCATCTACGTTGGCTATAAGTATTTCGAAACCCGTTATTTCGATGCCCAAAAGGGCACTGGAAACGCCACGGACGCCGCTGGGGCGACCCAAGCTTCCACTTGGGATTACGACAAGGAAGTCCTTTATAGCTTTGGCCATGGCTTAAGCTATTACGACTACACCCAGACCCTTGAAAGCGTCCACGTCGAGCAGACCGAAAACGGCTACGTCACCGCCAAAGTCAGAGTCACCAACAACTCCGACACCGAGGCGAAGTTCTTGGCTCAGCTTTACGTCAATCTCCCCTACACCGACTACGACAAGACCAACTTCGTCGAAAAGAGCGCCATCAACTTCCTCAACTCCGCCAAAGTCACCGTCAAAGGCCATGCGAGCGAAGTCGTCGACATCAAAGTCCCGACCAAATACCTCGCTTCCTATGACTACACCAAGGCGAAGACCTACATCCTTGATGCCGGCGCCTATAACTTCACGGTCGCCGCTGGCGCCCACGAAGCCGTCAAAAACGTCTTGGCCGGCACCAACGTCAAAGCCTGGAATAACGGCGCCCTCGACGTCGGCACCTTCTCCACCGACCATGGCGTGAAAGTCACCAACGTCAACGACAAGGCCGACATCAACTACTATCTCCCGGGCACGGTTACCTATCTCTCCAGAAGCGATTGGAAAGCCACCTGGCCGAAGAACTACAACAAGACCCCGCTTAAGATTGGCGATTCCGTCAAAGCCGAAGAATGGGTCAACGAGATCCGCGGCCGCCAATACGTCGTCACCAACGATGGCCCTGAGGCCAAAAACGTCGATGGCGCGGACAATGGCGTCAAGTTCAACGCTGAGCAGATCGGCGGTTCTCAGATCACCAACATCAACGATCCCTATTGGGAGAAGCTCGTCGAAGAGATCCCGGTCAACAACTCGATCGGCGCCGTCATCCATGGCGGTTCCCGCTCCGACACCCTCCCCAACATCGATAACCCGATCGTCGGCCAGCACGAAGGCGTCGCCGGCGTCACTGGTACCTACACCAACCCGAACGACGCGAGCGAGAAGTTCCAGCTCAACGTCTGCTCGATGACCCTTCTTGGCTCTTCCTTCAACCCGGATCTTGGCTATGAATGGGGCCTCATCGAAGGCGAAGGCGCCATGCTTCTTAGCGCCTCCTCCGTCTGGGGCATTGGCTTGACCCTCCGCCGCACGCCTTACAATGGCCGCAACTACGAATACGTCTCCGAAGACCCGATGCTCACCAATGTGATGGGCGCCGCGGTTGCCCAGGGCAACTACGAAATGGGCCTTCTCTCCGGTCCGAAGCACATCGGCTTCAACGATCAGGAGCACCTCCGCTTAGGCCTTGGCGTCTACATCAACGAACAGAAGATGCGTGAAACGGACCTTCGTGGCTTCCAAGGCTTCTTGGAAGATGGCAATGGCCAGGCCGTCATGGTTGCCTTCAACCGCATCGGCCCCGTCAATGCCTGCCACCACCAGGGCATGCTCAAGACCATCCTCCGTGGCGAATGGGGCTTCACCGGCATCATCTCGACCGACATGGCGACCAACTCCTTCTACTTCGACGGCGCTTCGATGATCGCTGCCACCGTCACCCAGAAGGCCGACTTCGCCCAGAACGACTCCTTCATCAACAAGGACAACGACCACACCAAGAGCGATGCCAACTACGCCTACATCACCATTGATGGCGTCAAGAACGACAAGCTCGTCGATATGGCCCGCCAGAACCTGAAATATCAGCTCTTCTCCTTCGCCAACTCGACCGTCCTCAACATGAAGACCACCCGCGTCACCCCGGCTTGGGAATCCGCGCTTAATGCCATCCGCATCGGCGCGATCGTCATCACCGCCACCGCCGGAGCCGCCGCTTGCTGCTGCTTCGCTCTCCAGACCGTGAAAAGGAGGAAAGACAAATGATCGACTTCATTAAACGTCAGCGCGCCGGATTCTATATCAGCGTCTGCGCCCTCATCCTCGTCATCATCGGCACGATCGTCCAAGCGGTGAACGTCAACTCCGTTGGCTATTTCCAAGGGAAGACGATCCCGGGAATCGGCGTGCTTAGCGCCCTCAGCATCATCTTCTTGATCGTCGGCGTCTGCCTCCGCGAGCTCCGCGTTCGCTTCCCCGGCCTCATCGGGAACATCATGGATTTCGTCGGCCTCCTCTTCTTGGCGGTCGTCCCGATCCTTCTCTCGATCGCCTTCATGAACTTCATCCACACCCGCGCCGAAGGCCTTGCCTTCATCCTCGCGAGCGATGACAACACCCGCGCCAACAACCAGACCCCTGAGAATATGGCGTCGGTCGCCTCGGCCATCACCGGAATCATCTTCTACGTGATCGCCACCCTCACTTCACTCGTGGGCGTCTTCTTCAAGACCATCAAAGTCGAAGAAGAAACCACCCCGGAAGTCAGCGAAAAAGCGGAATAAAGCGAAAATGAGACCCCTTGAGCCTTCCGGTTCGGGGGTCTCTTTCCTTTCCTTCCCCACGTTTTAAAATATTTGAGAGAACCCCCATGCAAAAGATCCCCTTCCTTGATCATTGGCTCGTCACTTGCCTAAGCGATCCGAACATCCCAGCCATCGAAACCAGTGTCCCTTATGACGCATTGCTCCGCGAAAGCCGCACCCCCGACTCCGAGGGCGGCGTCAACACGGCGTGGTTCCAAGGCTGCGATTACCGCTATGCTAAGAAATTCCAAAAGCCAGCGCTCAAAGAAGGCGAGCTTTGCCTCATCGAATTCGAAGGCGTTTACCGGAACGCCGAAATCAGAGTCAACGGGAAAGACGCTTTTCGAAATGCCTATGGCTACAACACCTTCCATTTCGATCTGACGCCTTTCTTAAAAGAGGGCGAAAACGAGATTGAGGTCGTCTGCCATAACGCCGATCAGCCCAACTCCCGTTGGTATTCGGGAACGGGCATCTACCGCCCCGTCCACCTCTTCCTCCTCCCGAAAGAGCATTTTGAATACGGTTCCATCCGCATCCGCCTCCTGGATTTGGAAGGGAACCTCCAAGTCGAGGGAAAAACCAACGTCGATGGTCCAGTTTCTATCGCCTTCTTCGATCAAGAAGGCAAAGAAACCCTTCTTCTAAAAGGCGAAGCCAAAGAAGGGAGATTCCAAATCCAAGGCAAAATGCCCGATCTCCATGCTTGGGACGAAGAAGATCCCTACTTCTATCAAGTCAAAGCGGCTTTCTTCGAAGATGAAGTCAGCATCAAAACCGGCCTCCGCATCCTCTCTTGGGGGAAAGATGGCTTCTTCGTCAACGGCAAAAAGACCCTCCTAAAAGGCGCCTGCATCCATCATGACAACGGCTTATTGGGCGCGGAGGAATACCGCGATTGCGAATACCGCAAGGTCAGATTGCTCAAAGAGGCTGGCTATAACGCCATCCGCTCCGCCCACCACCCGATGTGCAAAGACATGTTGGACGCCTGCGACGAACTTGGGATGTACGTCATGGAGGAATACGTCGATTGCTGGTACATCCATAAGACGAAATACGACTACGTCAACGAGCTCCAAGCCAATTGGGAGAACGACCTCGACCTCATGGTGGAGAAAGACTACAACCATCCCTCCGTCCTCTTCTATTCCCTCGGCAACGAAGTCGCGGAGACCAGCGAGAAGAAAGGCGTTGAGCTGCTTAGAAAATTCGTGGCACACATCAAAGCGAACGACCCCACCCGCATGACCACCTGCGGCGTGAACATCTTCTTCAACGCCCTCTATTCCTGGGGCTTTGGGGTTTATTCCGACAAAAAGGCGGAAGGCAACAAACAAGCCAAAGCCAAAAAAGGCGAAGTCGGCAGTGCCTTCTTCAACAAGATCGCCAACTTCATGGGCAGCAATATCATGAAGGTTGGTTCGACGATTCACCGCTGCGACGTCAAAACAAAAGACGCCTTCGCTTTGTTAGACGCCCCGGGCTACAACTACGCCCTCTATCGTTATAAACACGACTTAAAGAAATACCCCAATCGCCTCATCGTCGGCTCGGAGACCTTCTGCATCGACGCTTGGCGTTGGCAGAAATACGCCGAGAAGAACCCCCGCGTCATCGGCGACTTCGTCTGGGCGGGCATCGATTACCTCGGCGAATGCGGGGTCGGAAGCTGGGTCAACGAAGAAGACGCCACCTCCTTCAACCATGGATGCGGCTGGATCACCGCCGGAAGCGGAAGGATCGACATCACCGGAAGATTCCTCGGCGAGGCCCTCTATACCCAGGCGATGTATGACAAGAAAACCATCGCGCTTTCCATCGTTCCCCCAAGGGAACAACGCTTAAAGCATTCCCCTTCCGCTTGGAAGCTTTCGATGGCCTGGCCCACCTACACGTTCAAAGAGCAGGAAATCGGGAAACCCGTTCTCATCGAAATCTATACCAAGGCCCCTCGCTTCGCCTTGTATCTTGATGAAAAGCTCATCAAAAAAGGAAGAACGAATTCGTTGGGCCGCACCATCGTCAAAACGAAATATCACCCTGGAACTCTTAAAGCGATAGCCCTGGATGAAAAAGGAAAACCGCTTGGCGAGGATCTTCTCGCTTCGGGCAACGTCAAGGAGGCCATCGCCACCCTTCATCCCGAGAGCAAAAACCCCACCCC
>CAMGZU010000047.1 GCA_946183085.1 uncultured Erysipelotrichaceae bacterium
TTTGCCCATTTCGACCTTCTTCGGGTCGACAAGGACGAGCTTTAGATCCTCGGGGCGGTTGCGCATGATGAGCGGCATAATCATGCCGTGCATGAAGATCGACTTACCAGAGCCGGTGGAGCCGGCGATCAGCATGTGCGGGAAGTCGCCCAAATCGGCGGAGACGACCTTGCCGTCGATCGATTTGCCAAAGGGGATGAAGAGATTGCTCTTTTCATTCGTCGGCAGGGAAGCGACGGTCTCGTTAAAAGGAACCAACGATTGGACTTTGTTCGGGATTTCAAGGCCACTGCAGGCGGAGCCAG
Source organism: uncultured Erysipelotrichaceae bacterium (assembly GCA_946183085.1). Taxonomy (GTDB): domain Bacteria; phylum Bacillota_I; class Bacilli_A; order RFN20; family CAG-826; genus Alloenteromonas. The sequence continues at coordinate 306 of CAMGZU010000047.1, forward strand.
GAACGACTTCTTGGAAAAGACCCAACACGCCGCCCAAACGGACCATGATGTCATCGCTTACCTTGCGGACGGCGGAGACTTGGACGGAGGGATCGGTTTTTATGTTATAGCGGGTGACCGAAGGGCCGATGGTGAAATTCTCGACGTGGGCGCCGACATGAAGGTCGATGAGAGCTTGGTTGATGATCTCGCTTCTTTCCAGCGCGTCATGCTCGTTCTGCGCGGCGTTTTTGTCGGCTGGATAGACGTTTAAGAGGCTAAGCGGCGGGAATTCGTAGGAAGGGCGGGGATGGGCTTTGCGCTGCTTCACGTCGCCGAAGGAGACCCAGTCGTTGAGCTCGGCTTTGCGCTTGGCTTCTCTTTCTTGGGCTTCTCTGGCTAGCCTTGCCTCGATCTTCGCCTCTTCGTCATCTTCCTCTTCTTCGGGGACGACGGGCTCAACGAGCGGAGCGGGCTCTGAGGCGACTTCTTGGGGCGCTTTGAAAGGAGGCTCCACCGCCACCGGGGCTTCTATGGGATCGGGCGCGATCTCTTCGGGCTTCCTTTCCTCGAAAAGAGGCTCTGGAGCGACGATCGGGTTGGTGTCGTAGCTTTCCTCTTGTTTGGGGGCATAGCTCTCCGCGCCTTGGATGATCGGCTCGGGGTCGCTGGGATAGACGTTTTGGGGCGTGGGCGCGGAAGCGGGCTCTGGCACGGGCTTTTCTTCCTCTTGGGCGAGGAAGCTCGGAGCGACGTTTAAGGTCTCTTCCTTCTTGGGCTCAGGCCTTGGCGTATCGTCCCCAAAGGAAAGGAAAACTTCCTGAAGGCCATAAGAAGGCTGCGGATGGCCGAGAGGCGGCGCGGGGAAGGGATCGGGTTCTTCGATTTGCTGGACGTCCCTCCGCGAAGGAAGGGGCTTGGAATCAAATTGCGATTCCTCGACGGAGATCGAGGGTCTTTCTTGGGGAAGAGGTTTCTCCTCGACTTGAAGCTCGGGGGTATAGGAAAGCGAAGGCGCTTCGTAGACGGTGTTCAGGTCGTCGTTATTCTCCGGAAGCGGAGTGATCGCCTCTTCTCGGGCGGCGCGCTCTTCCTTTTCGCGCTGCCTCTTGCTTCTTGCGATCGCCTTTTTGCCTCGTAAGAAGAGGAAAAGCTTCTTCTCTTGCGGATAGAAAAGGATCAAAAGGCCCACGACGAGCAAAAGGGCGGAGAAGAAGAAAGCAAGCGGATAAAGCGCGGTCAAGGAGAAGACCAAAAGAAGGAGATAACCAAAGATCCCGCCACCCAAGGAAAGGGCGAAGGGATAAGAGGCGCCGAACGATTGGCTGTGCTTCTCGAGTTCGGCGAAGAAATAATCCTTCGACTGATAATGAGCTTCGCCAGAGCCGATCGCGCTTAATAAGGCGCAGGCGCCAAGAAGGATCAGCAAGAAGGCGATGAGGCGCCTCGCCCCAAGGTGGAGGCGGATCTTGTGATTCCTTAAGAAAAGGACCACGCCATTGAAGGCGATCAAGAACCAGAAAAGGTAATAGCCAAGCGCCCCGAATAAGAACATCGGGACATAATCAAAAAACCAAAGATGGGTCGATGGGGCGAGATAGCCAAGAAGCGCGAACAGCAGGAAAAAGATCCCCAACACGGTGCGGATGTCTCTTTTCTTGAATTCGTAACGCGCCTTCTTCTCGGACATAGGTTCTATTCTAAATAGAATTTCGGCTCTGGTATGGGAAAACCCATCCAGATTTATACATTGTCTAAACTTCGTTTATTCGACTTCGACGATGAGGGGGAGGACCATCGGCTCTCTGCCGGTTTGCCTCCTTATGGCTCTTAAGCACTTCTCGTAGACGTTTTGCTTGATCTCATCGAGGTTATATTCCATCCTCGCGTTTAGGAAATCCTCCACGGTCGTCACGAAGAGGCGGCTCACTTCCTTCAAGACGGCGTCGGCTTCCTTTACGAAGACGAAGCCGCGCATCTGGACGTCGGGCCCCGCGACGATCTCGCGTTTCTTTTTCGAGACGGTTATGGCGAGGACCACCACGCCTTCCGAAAGCTTCTTGCGGTCGTCGATGACGTTGCTGGCCACGTCGCCAACCCCGATCCCGTCGATCATAAGATCGCCATGCGGGATGTTTTCGTTGAAGAGCCTCGCGCCTTTGCCGTCCATGATGACCGAGGTGCCATTTTCCATGACGAAGACGTTTTGATGGGTGAGGCCAATGCCCATCGATAAGGCCAATAGGCCATTCTTCAGCAAGTCTTTGTAGAAGCCTTTGACCGGGATGTAATACTTCGGCTTGAAGAGGGAGATCATCATCTTGAGGTCCTCTTCGGAGGCGTGCATGTTGTAGAAGACCTTCTTCGAGATGTTGATGACCTTGCAGCCCGAGCGGAAGAGCTCATCGACCGCGTCGGTCGCCTCGATCTCGGTGTTGGCGTTGGCGGGCGAAGCGACGATGAAGGTATCGCTCTCTTTGAGGCGGATGCGCTTGTCCTCATGCGAATTGGTCGCGAGGTCATAGATCTTCTCGTAGAGTTTGCCGCCAAAGCCGGTCATCAAGATCATGATGTCTTGGTCGCGGAGGCGGAGGACTTCGTCGATCGAGGCGTAGTTGTTGCGCGGGATCAAAAGCTGCCCACACTCTTGGAGGGCTTTGAGGATCGACTCCCCTTCTTCGTCGTAGCAAAGGATCTTCTTGTGGGTGGAGACCGCCAGGGAGATCATCTCGGAGAGGTTATAGAGGTTCATCGAGAAGAGCGAGACGAAGATACGGCCTTCCGCGTCTTTGATGGCGCTTTCGATGAGGGGACTGAGTTTGTAATTGGGGGCCGTATAGCCAAGGCGGTCGGAATACAACGATTCCGTCATGAGGGCCAAGGTCGGCTCTTCGGCGATCTTCGAGATCGCGTTCATGTCGTGAAGGAAGCCCGCGGTGGCGTTGTTCTCAACGACATAGTCGCCGGTGAAGACGACGTTGCCCAAAGAAGTGTGGATGGCCAAGCCGCTGCTATCGGCGATGTTATGGGCGGTGTGGAAGAAATGGCAGGCCCTGCCGGCGACGACGAAATCCGAGGTCGCCTTCTGGATGTGGAAATCGAAGCCATTGGTGTCGAGCTTCGCGTGGTGGGCGAAAAGCAAAAACATCCGCTTGGTGACTTCGGAGCAATAAATCGGCGCGGGGACATCGTGATAGATATAAGCGAGCGCCCCGGTCTCATCGTCATGGCCATGCAGCAAGAAATAGGCCTTGACGCGGTGTTTGTTCTCTTTGAGGAAATCGAAATTGGGGATGACGTAGTCGATGCCTGGCATCGTGCGGTCTGGGAAACGGACGCCGCAATTGATGACGAAGAGGTCGTTATCGATGTCGACGACGATGCATTCCTTCCCATCTTCGTCTAAGCCCCCGAGGGCGAAGATCTTCACTCTTTCATCCATGTTTGTTCCTCCTTCTTAGTAGCCTAGATCCAAGGAAAGCAGCGCTTCTCCGTTCTCTAAGCTTCGAATCTCGATGCGTCTGTCCTCGAAAACGGCATACGTCGGTGGGTTGCCGTTTTTGGGGAAGGATGGGGAGCCGGGATTCACGTAAATCACCCCATCTTCTTTCTTGAGCATGAAAACGTGGGTGTGGCCATAAAGAAGAATGTCGCCACGCTGCACGTTCAATACTTCGCTGGTGAGCAGATCGCCATGGATCATGTCCACGCGGTAGCCATTGCAATATTCGACGCGGGAATCCTCCATCTTGAAATGGAGGAGCGTCTGGTCGATTCGGGAGTCGCAGTTGCCCCGCACCCCGATCGTGATCCTTGCGTAACGGTTCAAGATGTCGCTGACCGCAAGGGGGTCATAATCCTCAGGCACACCGTTCCTCGGGCCATTATAAAGATAGTCCCCGAGGTGAAGGATCCGGTCGGGTCGTTCTTCTTGGATGCGGCGCTCGAGCTTTTGCACGCACGAGAGCCTTCCATGGGTGTCGCTGACGATCAATAGCTTCATAGATGGTTAGGAGAGGATCTCTCTCGTCGCCACCACATCAATCCCCGTGCCGCAGACGTCATGGATTATGACATCGCCAATATGGACGGGCGTCTTCAAATGAACCTGGTCGATGGCCGCCATGATGTCGAAGATCTTCTCCTTCGGGATCGGATCTTTCGTCTTGACGGGGCAGACGCGAAGCTCTTTCGAATTGATGCGGACGGTCGAGGTCACGACGCGGGTCGGATGGGTGACTTCCGCTTTGGCATAGGCGACGCCGCGCGGGCATTTGTTGCCGGTGACGTTCAAGCCTTTGTCGACGTGAAGATGGCACCCATTCGGGCACATGATGCAAATCAAATCGCGTTCCGTCATGTTATTTGACCTCCTTCGGGGTGAGGCTCACGACAAGCTTGCCGCTCTTCTCCCCTTTGAACAAATCCTTCGGGATGGGGTCGATTTCCATCTCGGAGGGGATGATGGTCTGTTTGTAGATCTTTTTGATCACCTCGCCATTGAAGGTGTAGGTGATGTAGCACTCTTTCGTCGGCTTTCGGACGCGGAATTTGACCGGGATCTTCTCCTCGGCGTTCTCCAAATCGATCTCGCAGGGAACGGTATAGCCAACGCCGTCTCCCGGCTCAACGAGGATGAGTTCTTCGTGGCGTGGGAGCTTGTTCTGGAGGTAAAGCGCCGCGGCTTTGCCCGCCACTTTCGCTTCGGCGACGACGTTGTCGGCGAGGTCATGGACGTGGAGGACGTTGCCACAGGAGAATACGCCATCCATCTTGGTTTCCATGTGCTCGTTGACCCAAGCGCCCCTCGAACGCGAGGTCGGAAGGCCAAGCTGGTTGAGGAGGTTGTTGTACGGGATTAAGCCGATGGAGAGGAGAAGGGTGTCGCACTCAAACACCTGCTCGGTGCCCTTGATGGGCTGGAGGGCGTCATTGACTTCGCTGATCTCGATCTTCTCGAGGTGGCTTTTGCCCCAAACGTGGGAGACGGTGTGATGGAGGTAAAGGGGGATGCCATAGTCTTCCAAGCACTGAACGATGTTGCGGTTGAGGCCGTTGGAATAAGGCATGATCTCGGCGACGCCCAAGACTTTGGCGCCTTCCAAAGACATGCGCCTCGCCATGATGAGGCCGATGTCGCCAGAGCCAAGGATGAAGACCTTTTTGCCGACGAGGTAGCCGTATTCGTTCATGTAAAGCTGGGCCTGGCCCGCGGTGATGACGCCGGCGGGACGATCGCCCGGAATGCCGATGGCGCCCGCGTTTCTTTCGTAGCAGCCGGCCGACATGATAATCGCCTTGGCCTTGACGCGGACGTAGCCTTCTTCTTTGTTGGTGTAATAGACGCTCTTGTCTTCGCCGATCTTTGTGACGAAGGAATTGAGGCGGTATTCGATGCCCCGCTTCTCGCTTTCTACGGTGAGGCGGGTGAAGAATTCGGTGCCGGTGAGCTCTTCTTTGAACTCATGAAGGCCGAAGCCATTGTGGATGCACTGGTTGAGGATGCCGCCAAGGAAGGGGCCCTTTTCGACGATTAAGATGCTCTTAACGCCCGAATCATAGGCGGCGTTGGCCGCGGCGAGACCCGCCGAGCCGCCACCGATGATGACCAAATCTTTCTCGATGACCATTATTTGCTCTCCTTGAGAAGGATGTTGGACCCTTCTTTGTCGTAGAGGATCTCAAGCGGCGAGATCCCATAATGCTCCGCGAGGAGCATCAATACTTTCGGTTGGCAGAACCCGCCTTGGCATTTGCCAAAGCCAGCCCTGGTGCGCTTTTTGACCGCCTTGATGGTTAAGCAGGGAAGCGAACGCGACAAGACGTCTTTGATTTCGCCGACGGAGACCTGCTCGCAATTGCAGACCATCTCGCCATATTCCGGATGGGCTTTGACGAAGGCTTCGCGCTCCTCGTCTTTCATCTCGGACGGCTTGATGTATTTGCGGACGGAGGGGTTCCAATTGGCCTTCTTCTTGAGCGGGAAGACCGCGGAGACGAGCTCTTCGACGACGTATTTGGCGATGGCTGGCGAAGAAACGAGGCCCGGGGATTCGATGCCGGCGACGTTAATGAAGTTCGGGTTCTTCTTCGCCGGCTCGATGATGAAATCATGGGTGCTCGGCGTGGCGCGAAGGCCTGAGAAGACGCGGATTTGCTCCGGGAATGGGATGTTCGGGACCATCAAAGAGGCCTGGGCGCGGACGTCTTTAAGCGTTAAGGGGTCGGTGGAGAAGTCATCCTTCTCATCGACGAATTCCGAAGATGGGCCGACGAGGTAGTTGTCCGAGGTGGTCGAGGTGACCAAGATGCCCTTGCCTTTTTCCGAAGGAAGCGGGAAGAGGACGTGATTGACGAAGCCCGGACGGAAATGGTCCAAGACGTAGTATTCGCCTTTGCGCGGATTGATCTTCCAAGAGATCGGCTCGACCATCTTGGCGATTTCTTCCGAATAGAGGCCAGCGGCGTTGATGACCACTTTCGCCTCATAGGTGGCGACGTCGGTGTCGACCTGGAAGCCGCCGTTGATCTTCTTGATGGCTTTGACGGCTTCACCAAGGTGAAGTTTCACGCCGTTATCGATGGCGTTTTCCATCGCGTGGGCGGTGAGGGTAAAGGGATTCACGATGCCGGCCGTCGGGCAGAGCAAAGCGCCTTTGACGTCTTTGGTGATGTTTGGCTCCATCGCCAACACTTCTTCGGCGGTAAGCATCTTCGTGGGGACGCCATTCTTCTTGCCGCGTTCCGCAAGTTCTTTGAGGACGCTGAGCTGCTTCTCTTCGATCGCGACGGTCAAAGAGCCGATTTGGCGGAAGCTGACGTCGAGCTCCTCGCAAATCTCCGGGAACATCCGGTTTCCTTCCACGTTGAAACGGGCCTTTTTGGTGCCCGGCACCGGGTCATAGCCCGAGTGGACGATGGCGGAGTTGGCCATAGAGGTGACGTTTCCGACGTCGTTTTCCTTCTCCAAAACCAACACATTCGATTCGTATTGGGACAGTGTCCTGGCGAGGAAAGAACCGATAGCTCCAGCGCCAATGATTATGATGTCGAACATAGCGCGCCTATTATAACGCGCGAGGAAGGGAATGTGCAGTCCAATTGCCCTTTCCTTCCCGCTTCTTCTTGCACTAAACTAAACCTGTTCCCGATGAAACTTTATTTGAACAACGAAGCAAAAACTTACCTCGAAGAATTGCTCAACGCCCAAGATGAGGGCCGTTATCTTTCCGAGGTGATGAACGCCTATCTTTCCTCGCCCCACGGCGAAGAAGAAGCCGCAATAAAAGAAGCCATCTCCAAGGCGAAAAATGAACCAGATGGCATACGAGCTGGCTATTTGGATTTCTTAGGCGGCGAAGACCCTGACTTCTTGGAGGTCGCCTCCAAATACCATCTCGGCGACTTCGTGTCGTTAGATGAGAGAAAGTTCCGTGATAATCCTTACTTTAAGTTGCTTCGCGGCATCAAAGACCACGTGAAGGACGTGACGTTGAATTGGCTTTCTTACGCCCCTTACGAACTCTTCTTATCCAACGAGATCCATGCAGAGGGAGAATGCTATCAAGAAGTGAGCCCCTTCGCTTACTTCAAAGATGGGTTTTCCTTCCCGGCGTTATATAAGAAAAACCACATCTGGATGAGCTTGATCCCCCACGAGATCCTCACGATGGAAAAGGATATTGAACAAGCCCATGGAAATGTCGTGACTTTGGGGTTAGGGCTTGGCTATTACGCCTTCATGGTCAGCCAAAAAGAAAATGTGCAAAGCGTCAAAATTGTCGAAAATGACCCTGCAATCATCGCCCTCTTCCAAAAGTCGCTTCTTCCCCTCTTCCCCCACAAGGAAAAGATCGAAGTCATCCAAGAAGACGCGATTCGTTTCTTAAAGAAAAGTGACCCCAAGACGATCGACCACTGCTTCGCGGATCTTTGGCATAACGAAGAAGATGGCCTCCCCCTGTATTTATCCTTACGGGACAACGAGGAATACAAAGGCCACCACCTCACCTATTGGATCGAACGAAGCATCCTTGCTTACCTAAGAAGATTCGTGATCACGCTTCTCTACGAAGAATACGAAGAACTGGTGGACGAATACCTCCCAAGCAAGGATCCAAACGAGCAGCTCTTCTACCGCATCCATAAGGCGTTAGAGGACATCGAGCTAAAGACGAAAGAAGACATCAAAACGTTATGTAGCGATGAATCCTTAAGGAAACTCGCGGCGAAGATATAAAGAAAACCTCCGAACGAATCGGAGGTTTTTGTTTGGCTAATGGATTAGCGACGGCCACCGCGGTTGCCACCACGGTTTCCACCATGGCCATGGCCATGATCGTTAGAGGAGCGGGCCGGACGTTCCGGACGCTCGACATAGTCGGCAGGCTTATCCAAGAACTCGCGGTGCGAGACTTTGACTTTGCCTTCCTCGATGCCGATGACGACGACCTTGAGGGTGTCGCCGACTTTGATGACGTTGGTCGCGTCATCGATGTACTTCCAATCCAAGCGGGAGACATGGCAGAGGCCATCCGTCGTGCCGAAGAGGTTGACGAAGGCGCCATAATTCTCGACGCGGGTGACTTTGCCTTCGAAGATCTCGCCGACCTTGGCTTCGCGGACGATGCCATCGATGATGGCTTTGGCCTGCTCGAGCTTCTCTTTGTCGGAGTGATAGATGGTGACGGTGCCGTCTTCTTCGACGTCGATGGAGGCGCCGGTATCACGGATGATGCCCTGGATGGTTTCGCCGCCTTTGCCGATGACATCGCGGATCTTCGAGGTGTCGATCTTGAAGGAGACCATCTTCGGCGCGTATTTGGAGACTTCCTTGCGCGGTTCGGGGATGGCGGCTTTGATCACTTCGCGGATCTCAGCGCGGGCTTTGTTGGCCTGGGCGAGGGCCTGGGAGAGGACTTCGCGGGTGACGCCGTGGATCTTGATGTCCATCTGGAGGGCGGTGATGCCCTTTTCGGTGCCAG
>CAMGZU010000048.1 GCA_946183085.1 uncultured Erysipelotrichaceae bacterium
CGTTTTCCTCTTGAGGAGATCTTCGTAGAGGGCAAGTTGCTTCTCCTTAGAGAACTCAAGGATTTTGTAGGCGCGGAAAGCGACTTCCAGCGGAGTGCAATTGGGATCCTCTACGAAGCGTTCCCTCCACTCCTTCAACGCCTCATCAAATTCTTTTTCTTCAAACAAGGAGAGGAAGGCTTTGCCAATCTCCAAATCAAAGAGCCTTCTCTTTGAGAAGGGAAGATAAGGAATCTTATACATCCGGCAAAGCTTGGGGATGAAGGTAAGGTCACCGCCATTGGGATTTAGGATATAGATGTCGTCCGGCTTCACGCCATCCTTTAATAAGGATGCGATGCGGTTGAAGACGAAATGCATCTCTTCGTAGACATCCGCGAACTCGTAATAGGAAGCAAGGCTCCCCTTCTCCTCTTGATCGAAGAAGGAAGCCTGATTCGGGACGTTCTCGATGATCTTCGAGATGCGTTTGGTGCTGGGATAGCCCGAATAAACGATCGTCCTCCCCAAGAACGTCCTCTCAGGATAAAGCGGATGAATCAATAAGCCCGCATGATCGAGTTCGTCTTTGATGTCGCTTAGCTTTTTTAGCTTCTCAGTCTCTTCATGACGTTTATGAAGATGGGCGATGGAAGAGAGGACGTCGTTGGCCTCCTCCAAGCCATAGCCTTTCTTGAGGAGGAAGATGACCGCGCGGTCATCGTAAGAGATCGAGAAGAGGGAATCGACATCTTGCGCGCTCATCAAAACGAAGTCCGCGGTTGGGAATTCGTTATGATAGGCGAAGAAATGAGGCCACTTCTCTTTCGGGGCGATCAGTACGCTTTTTTCATAGAGTTGGACGTGATTCATGGCTCCATATTATGGCGAAAGAAGAAAGGCTGGCAATACCAAAAAACGGACATCATAAATTAAAAATAGCAATTTAAATTGTTATTTTTATTTCTTTGAAAAAATTTTTTGAGAAAAAGGAGGCCTTTCGACCTCCTCTCGCTTTCTTTTTCGAAGACTTTATTTCTTTTTCTTTGGCTTGAAGGCGCGCGTTGCGGCGACCGCGCATTTCCAGCCATCGTAAAGCTCTTCCACTTCCTCGGGGTGCATGGAAGGATAGTACTTCTTCTGGATCGCCTGGTTGGATTCGATGTCCTCTTTGCTGTCCCAGAAGCCACAGCCCAAGCCCGCGAAATAACCAGCGCCCAAGGCGGTGGTCTCCAAGAAGCGCGGCAAGACGACTTCGCACTGGAGGATGTCGGATTGGAACTGCATCAAAAGGTTATTGGCCGAAGCCCCGCCATCGACGCGGAGAGAGCTAAGCTCAAGGCCCGCTTCTTGCTTCATCGCCTCAATGACGTCTTTGGATTGATAGGCGATGGAGAAAAGGGTCGCGCGAACGAAGTTATGGCGGTCTGCGCCACGGGTGAGTCCGAAGACCGCGCCCCTCGCGTCATCGTCCCAATAGGGAGTGCCCAAGCCGACGAAGGCCGGGACGACATAAACGCCCGCGGTATCGCTCGCCCGATTGGCGTATTCCTCGGATTGCTGGCTCGATTTGATCATATCCATCTGGTCGCGGAGCCACTGGACGATCGCCCCGCCCATGAAGACGGAGCCTTCAAGCGCATAGGTGGTTTTGCCGTTTTCTCTCCACGCGACAGTGGTAAGCAAACCCGTCTTGGAGATGATGGGCTTATCGCCGATGTTCATTAGCATGAAGCAGCCGGTGCCGTAGGTGTTCTTCGAATCGCCTTTTTTGTAGCAGCATTGGCCAAAGAGGGCCGCTTGCTGGTCGCCCGCGACGCCCCAGATGTGGACGTGGCCTGGGAAGAATTTGGCTTCGCCATAGTCGGCGGCGTTGTCCAAGACTTCCGGCAGCATGCAGCGCGGGATGTTCCAAAGCTTCAAAAGCTCGTCGTCCCAATCCATCGTGAAGATGTTGTAGAGCATCGTCCTCGAGGCATTGGAGACGTCGGTATAGTGATTGCCCCTCGTCATCTTGTAGATGATCCAGGAGTCGATGGTGCCGAACATCAGCTCGCCGCGTTCCGCCCTCGCCTGGCCGTTTTCGATGTGGTCCAAGATGAAGCGGATCTTCGACGCGGAGAAATATGGGTTCATGCGAAGGCCGGTCTTCGACTGGATGAAGTCGCTTTTATCTTCCAAGGCATCGCAAAGATCCTGGGTTTGCTTGGATTGCCAGACGATCGCGTTATAGACCGCCCTGCCGGTGTCTTTCTCCCAGACGATCGTGGTTTCACGCTGATCGGTGATGCCGATGCCGGCGATGTCATCCATCGTGGAGGAGGAGACGACGAGGGCTTCGTTGATGACGTCGATGACCGAGATCCAGATCTTGTCCGGATCGGCTTCTACCCAGCCCGGATGTGGGAAAAGGCAGTCGACCGGACGCTGCGCCTTAAAGACCTCTTCGCCTTTGTCGTTGATAAGAATCGCCCGGGTCGAGGTCGTGCCCTGGTCGACGGAAATGATGTATTTTTTCATATCGCGTTCATTTTAGTGCGCACAGGCTCTTTTTGAAAGGGCTTCCACAAGGAAAGCCCATTAATTGTTTAAGTTGCTTAAAGAAATAGGTGTTCCCAGTGAGAGACATTTATCAAATGCTTAGATTCATGAGCGCCAGCCCAAGGCGAGGACCGGGAGGAAAGTGATGCCTTCCTCGACCTGATAATCCCCGTCATAGGCGACGGAACCTCCCGACTAACTTAAAGCACTTCTTCCTTTGAATTTATTCAAAGAGGTCACATCGAAAGCGGTTTTCATCACAAAACTGACAAAAACGATTCGCTCGAAGGCAAGAAAAAATGGGCTGTCACCAACCCATTTTTGAGGATTCGCTAATTAAGGGAAGCTTCCATCGCCAAGAAAGAGGCAAATGCTTTGGAAGGTTTTTGGAAGACTTCCTTCGTCGGCCCAAAGGAATCTACCTTTCCCTCATGGAGGAAGAGGGTCTTGCTCGCGATTTTCCTCGCGAATTCGATCTGATGGGTCACAAGAACCATCGTCACCCCTTCTTCCCTTAGCTTCATCATGACGTTGCAAACCTCCATGACCATCATGGGGTCCAGGGCGCTCGTCGGCTCATCGAAGAGGAGGATCTCCGGGTTCATGCAAAGCGACCTCGCGATGGCGACCCTTTGCTTCTGCCCGCCCGATAAAGTTGAGGGAAAGGCGTCGGCCTTTTCGGCCAGCCCGACTTTGGCGAGGTTTTCCAAAGCAATCCGCTTGGCCTCTTCTTTGCTGCGATGAAGGACTTTGCGCTGGGCGATCATGCAATTGGCGAGGACGCTCATGTTGGCGAAGAGGTTGAAGGATTGGAACACCATGTTGATGCGCGAACGGACCCGATTCTCATCGACGTTCCTCGCCAGGATGTTTTGCCCCCCAAAAAGGATTTCGCCTTCGTCGGGCCTCTCCAAAAGATTGATGCAGCGAAGGCACGTCGATTTGCCAGAACCCGAGTTTCCCAGAATCGCTAAGCACTCCCCTTTCTCTAAAGAGAAGGAGACGTCTTTGAGGACCATTTCGCCTTCAAAAGACTTCTTGAGGTTTTTAATTTCAAGGATGCTCATGCCGCCACCCTCCTTCCATGGGAGAAGCGGAACAAACGCTTTCCTTCGAGCTTGACGCCGACGATCTTAAGGACCAAGTTGCTGAGCAGGGTCAAGATCAAATAGATGACCGCGATGATGAGGTAAGAAGCCATGAAGGCATAGGAATCGTTCGCGGCGTTATAGGCAGCGAAATAAAGCTCGGCCACGCCGATGACATTTAGTACCGAAGAGTCTTTGATGTTGACGATCCATTCGTTGCCGATCGTCGGAATGGCATTCCTAAGCGCTTGAGGGAGCACAACCGACCAAAGGGTCTGCGACGAGGATAGCCCCAAGGAGCGGGCGCCTTCGCTTTGCCCTTTGTCGACGCCATTTAAGCCCGAAAGCACTACTTCGCCCATATAGGCAGCGGTATTCAAGGTGATGACGATGAGGCCCGCGACCATCCAGCCATTGAAGACGTCGATGCTAGGTAGGATGTTGTTCCAGTTCACCCCCATCATCATGCAGCCATATTTGAATAAGAGCGCCTGGACCATCATCGGGGTTCCGCGGACGATGGCGCTATAACCCGAGGAGAAGCCCATCAAAGTCCCTTTTCCCGCTTTGAGATACCAAGGATCGTTCTTCAAAGGCTTAAGCCTTTTGCCTAGCGCCAAGAAGATGCCAAATAGAAGCCCGACGCCCGTGCCGATCACCGAAAGAAGCAGCGTCCCGGCCAAGCCAAGGAGAAACTCCTTCCAGTAGGAACCAAGCATCCGGGCGATGTCTTCGCCGAGGTTCATTCCGCGCCTCCGGAGCGCGCAATCGCCGCGCTCATCAAAGATTCGCGTTCGCTTTTGGAGATTTTGGCCAAGGTGCGATTGAGCCCAGCAAGCAAGTCCGCATCGTTTTTGCGGACGCCGATGCTGACGCCAAGCTCGCTTTGGGTCTCGCCCAAGACCTCTTGATCGAAGTGGACGATGCCAAGGCCATTCAGTTTCCCGACGATCGAAGTGGCGACCGGAAGCTCGGCCGTCATGGCGAAGGCAGAGCCATTGACGACGTCTTGGGCCGCGAGAGCGAAGGTTGCGACCGGCGTAACATGGCGCGCCCCATACTGGGAAGCAAACACATCGATCACATCGTTGGTGACGGTCGAGACTTGCGAGACGATGTTTTGCCCATTGACCAAGGAGCCAAATTCGGAAGCCGACAACGGGCTTTCATAGCGGGCCGCCACCGCTTCGGCGGTCACAAGCACCAACTCGCTCCGATAATACTCTTCGGTGAAGGAGATCTGCCTGCGGCGTTCCTCGGTGTCGGTCATGCCCGCCACGATCGCGTCGATCGCCCCCATCTGAAGATCGGTGATGAGCGATTCCCATTTCGTTTGGACGATCTCGACTCTTTTGCCAAGCTCGGACGAGATCTTTTTGGCGATCTGAATGTCGTAGCCATCGGCAAAGGAACCGGCGTGGTTGGCGATGGGAAGCGTGTATTCGCTTTCTTCCGCCACCCAATTAAAGGGGACGTAGGCGCACTCTAAGCCGATGCGGATGACGTCGCCACTACTTTGATTGCCGCAAGAAATAAGCAGGCTCGCGGCTCCTGCGAGTAAGGCAATTAGCCTTCTTTTGTTCGGTTTCATAAAGAAAACCCTCCTGTTAGCCCGATCGATGGCTTTTACCAATGCGACCGGAGCCCCCAGAAGGACCGTAAGCATCAATAGCGCCAACCCAAGGCGATCCCTTGGGAGAGTCCATAAGGTATTCCCCTATGGCCCAACGCGACGTCACTAGGCGGTGACGAAGGTTTCGGCGCTCTTGCCTTTCGCCAGGTCCCTTTTTGCCTGATGGGACGAGGTTACTTTTCTGTAGCGCTCCTCTATTCGATCGGCGAAATGTTAGTCCTAAGTTTTTTTCTGTCAACAACAAAAATGAAAAAAATGCGACAATCGCCGCATTTTTCGACACTTTTTCAATGCCGTTGTTTGTAGAAGCGCTCAATGTCCTCGACCGATTTGATGATGTCCTCAGACAAGACTTCGCAGCCTTTTTTCGTGATGAGGAGGTCATCTTCGATGCGGACCCCAAAGCCAAGTTCCGGCATATAAAGGCCCGGTTCGTTGGAGATGATGTTCCCCTCTTCCAAAGGAAGATCGCGCTCGCTGGGATCGTGCGTATCAAGGCCGATGTGGTGAGATACGCTGTGGAAATAGTATTTGGTGATGTCCTGCTTTTTCTCCAAAAGCCCTTTGGAGACAAGTTCCGAGGCAAGGTATTCCTTCGTCCGGGATTGGAGTTCGGCGATCGTGACGCCAGGACGGGCATAGTTGGCGATGGCTTTGTTGCAGCCCAAAACGATCGAATAGATCATCTTCTGCTGCTCGGTGAATTTGCCTTCGACCGGGATGGTCCTTGAGATGTCGGCGCAGTAATAGTGATTCCTCGCGCCGAGGTCCATCAAAAGCATGTCGCCCTTCTTGATGCGGTCTAAGGGTTTTGGGTAATGGAGGATGGTCGAATGGATGCCGCTCGCCATGATCGTGTTGAAGGAAAGGCCTTGGTAGCCGCTTTCGTCGTTGATGACTTTGAGGAATTCATCGGCGAGTTCGTACTCATGGAGGCCGCTTCTCGCCTTGGCCATGACGGCCTGGATGCCAAGGGCGGTGATTTCAATCGCCCTACGGAATTCGTCGACCTCCGCTTTGGACTTGACCATGCGGAGGCGGATGATGAGCGGATAGACGTCTTTGATCTCGATTTCCGGATAGACGGTCAGCAAAGCGTTCTTGAAATCGTTGGTCGAGGTCTGCTCGGCGATCTTAAGCTCTTTCTCGAGGTCGAGATAGAGGGCGCTGATTCTGCCATACTCCATCCGCTTGTCGTTTAAGATGGTGTCGAGTTTGGCGGTCAAGGCCGTGGTCAATAAGACGTTATGGACGCCGGAGATCGCCCTGGCTTCGGCGACCTCGAGCTTTTTGCCATACCACTTCTCTTTCGCGGGGTTATAAGGATCGATGAAGAGGAATTCTTTGAATTCGCCCTCGCTTTTTATGAGAAGAAGGGCGCTATTCTCTTGTTCGATGCCCGTCAGGTAATAGAAATTGCGGTTGACTTCAAATGGATAGGTCTCATCCGCCGAAGAGCTTTTGGCCACCCCAGCATAGATGAGCATCGCGCTCCCCTCCTCGAGCTTTTCGAAGAGTTTGCTGCGCCTTGCGGCATATTCGCTTGCTTTGATCATAATGTTTCCTCCGCGATGCGTTCTCTTTTGCCTAAAGGCAACGCATCGACGATGATGCCGATGTGCTTGATTTCCTTGGGGATGGCATCGCTCCCGAGCATCGTGAGTGAGACGGCTTCGCCATAGTCGATTTCGCAAAGCGAATACCCTTTCTTCTTCGCGAAGGCTTTGAGGATTTCAAAGTCATGGTAACTCAAGGAAAGGCGGTAGCTCTCCTCAATGACGATGGTCCCAAGCTTTGCTTTGTCTAAGGATGCTTTGGCGGCATCGAGAAACGTCCTTCTTAACCGCGGCAAACCAAGTTTGCTCCCGCCGAAGTAGCGGACGCAGACCAGGAGCGCCCGGTCAATCTCCTTCTCTTCGAGCAAAGAGGAGAATGGCCGTCCCGCCGCGCCGCTTGGCTCGCCGTCATCGCTGTTCTTGATGAGGTCTCCAACGCGGTAAGCGAAGGGATAATGGTCGGCTTTTTGGTAGCGTTTCTTGATGGATTTTAAGGTCTCATCCAAACTTCCCGGATCCGTAAAAGGAAGCAAGATGGCATGAAAGTGCGAGGAGAGGACCTCGATTTCCGCGACGCTTTCTTCCAAAGGGATCCGCACGGCAAAGATTATCGGCCTTTTCTTTTTTTAAAAAAAGAGACATTCGCAAAAAGAGTGGTATACTCACCGCATGAATCTTTCGGAAAAGTTTAAATCGGTCACTTGCGAACACTGCAGCAAAAAGGTCGATCCGACCGCGACCAACTGCCCCCGCTGCGGCGAGGAGCTCCTTAACCCCGAGGAAAAGAAGCCCTTTCTCAACGACATCCACTGCGGCTGGGTCAGGAACCTCACCTGCTTCTTGACGGGCTGGGCGGGACTTCAGGTCTTCTCGCTCATCTTCTCGCTTATCCTTCAGATCGCGATGGGCGTCAACAATGACTCCTCGGCGGCCCTAAAAGCCAGTTACATGATGACGGTCCAATGCGTCGCTTATGGCTTCATCTTCCTTGCTCTCATCGCGATTCTTTGGCCTTATCTCAAAGAGGTATTCCGCTCCTTCAAAGGCTGGAAGCCTTATGTCGCGGGCGTCGTTGGCTTCATCGCGATGATCGGCATCAACATCATCTGGAACTTGATTTCCAGAGCGATCAACCCGGCCACCGGCAGCAACGAGAACCAACAAGCCGTCGTCTCGATGACGAAGAGCTTCCCTGCTTTGTCGATCCTCTTCTTCGGCCTCATTGGCCCGATCGTCGAGGAAATCACCTACCGCGTCGGCCTCTTTGGCCTTGCCAAGCGCGTCAACCGCGTCTTCGCCTACGTCATCGTCCCGATCGTCTTCGGCTTCATCCACTTCGACTTCTCCTCGATCGGCCAGGCTTCCTTCGTGAACGAAATCCTCAATATGCCAACCTACATCTTGGGTGGCTTAGCCCTCACCTTCCTCTACGACAGGTTCGGCTTTGCCGCGTCGACCACCACCCACATCCTCAACAATTTGTTCGCGACCATCGCCCAGCTTATGCCGACTGGCAACTAACCAATGGACAAAACCCGCTCCTTTTCGCTTTCGGAATTCCCCATTAAGATCGCCGCCATCGTTTTGATGACCCTCGACCACATTGGGGTTTTCTTGCTTTCTTATATCGCCAAAGGGTCTTTGTCGAGCGACCTCACCACCTTGGCGGACGTCTTCCGCATCATCGGCCGCCTCGCCTACCCCCTTTTCGCCTTCATGCTGATCGAAGGCATGCGCCACACGAAGAGCCAGCCAAAATACATCCTTAGGATCGCCGCCCTTCTCGCGGTGATGCTTGGTGTCGAAGCCGTCTTTATCTATGGCTTCAACCTCGGCGCGCTCCAGATGAATCCTTGGATGGACCTTTTCTTGGGCGCGGCGATGGTCTATTTCCTCGACTACCTCAAGAAAGAAGGCAAAGAAAAATGGATGGCATTGCTTGCCCTTTTGCCCCTCGCTTATTCGGGCCTTTCCTTTGGCCTTCGCCTTTATGAAGCCGCCAACCCCTTGACCACGGTCATCTGGCTCCCCTCCTTCTTAAGGGCCGACTACTCGCTTCTTGGCTCTTTCATGGTCTTGGGCTATTACTTCTCCTATTACGTCACGGACGCCTTCAGCAAAAAGAACTGCAAGATCATGGGCGTCCCCTTCGAAGCGTACAAAGACACCGAGGACTACCAAAAGAGTGCGAACCTTTTCGCCTCGGCCTCCTTGGTCATCGTCATCGTCTTGTTCTGGGGTCTTTCCTTCATCGGCTATAACCCCAACACGGGCACGAAGCCCTATGACGTCTACAACATGGGGCTTGAGGCCTATTGCCTCATCGATTTGGCCTTCTTATATCTATATAACGGAAAGCGCGGCTACAACTCCAAAATCTTCCAATACGGGAGCTACCTCTACTTCCCATTGCATATCGCTATCTTATTTTTGATCTTCGTCCTAAAATTCGGACTGTAGGAGGAAA
>CAMGZU010000049.1 GCA_946183085.1 uncultured Erysipelotrichaceae bacterium
CCCGTGGCGGAGATCTATGGCGTCGTGACCTTCTATTCGTTCTTCTCGCTCAACCCCAAAGGCAAGTACGTCATCGGCGTCTGCCTTGGCACGGCTTGCTACGTCAAATCGTCGCAGGCGGTCTTCGACAAGTTCGCGGAAGAGCTTCACATCAAAAGCGGCGAGACCACGGAAGATGGCCTCTTCACCCTCGACGCGATCCGCTGCATGGGCGCCTGCGCCCTTGCCCCGGCGATGTCCGTCAATGGCAAGGTCTACTCGAAAGTGACCCCGGCGGACGTCAGCAAGATTTTGCAGGAATACCGCGCGTTGGAGGTGGCATAAGATGGAACGAATCAAAACCGCTGAGGCCCTTGGCCAGCACATCTGTCACTGCACGGAGAAGATGGATGAAAAGCTCAAAGGCTTAAATGGCAAGCGCGCCGTTCTTATTTGCGGCGGCACCGGCTGCTTGGCCAATGACTCCGATGAGATCCTCCACAAATTCGAGGAGCTCATCAAAACCAATCATCTTGAAGAGGAAGTCACCGTCAACCACGTTGGCTGCTTCGGCTTCTGCTCCCAAGGCCCCTTCGTCAAAATCTATCCGGAAGACACTTTGTACCGCGCCGTCAAAGTCGAAGACGTCGAACAGATCGTTAACGATGACCTGATCGGCCACAAGATCTGCGAGAACCTTCTTTACGTCGATCCGCAGACCCACGAAAAAGTCGCTCGGCAAGACGACATCAACTTCTACAAAAAGCAAAAGCGCGTCTCGCTCCATGGCTGCTCCGTCATTAACCCAGACCTTCTCGAAGAATCCCTCGGCTACGATGGCTTCAAGGCCCTTAAGAAAGTCTTGACCGAGATGACTCCGCAGCAAGTCATCGACGAAGTGCTCGCCTCTGGCCTCCGCGGCCGTGGCGGCGCAGGCTTCCCGACCGGCCGCAAATGGCAATTCGCGGCCAACGTGAAAAGCGACAAGAAATACGTTGTCTGCAATGGTGACGAAGGCGACCCGGGCGCCTTCATGGACCGCTCGATCTTGGAGGGCAACCCCTTCCAGGTCATCGAAGGCATGATGATCGCCGGCTACGCCTATGGGGCGGACGAAGGCTATTTCTACGTCCGCGCCGAATACCCGATCGCCGTCGCCCGTTTGGAGCGCGCGATCAAAGACATGGAGGAAGCGGGTTTATTGGGCGACAACATCCTCGGCACCGGCTTCTCCTTCCGCGCCCACCTTCGTTTGGGCGCCGGCGCTTTCGTCTGCGGCGAAGAAACGGCGCTTCTGAATTCGATTGAGGGCAAACGCGGCATGCCGCGCCCCCGTCCGCCTTTCCCGGCGGTCAAGGGCTTATGGGGCAAGCCGACCTGCGTCAATAACGTCGAAACCTTGGCCACCGTCCCTTACGTGATCCGCGTTGGCGCGAAGGAATTCGCGAAAACCGGCACCGAAGGGAGCAAAGGCACGAAGGTCTTCGCCCTCGGCGGCAAGATCAATAACGTCGGTCTTGTCGAAGTCCCGATGGGCACCACCCTCCGCACCCTCATTTATGACATCGGCGGTGGGATCCCCGGAAATAAGAAATTCAAGGCCATCCAGACCGGCGGTCCTTCCGGCGGCTGCTTGACCGAAAAGGATTTGGACACCCCGATCGACTATGACTCCTTGGTCGCCAAAGGCTCGATGATGGGGAGTGGCGGCGCCATCGTCATGGACGAAGACAACTGCATGGTCGACGTCGCCCATTTCTACATGGACTTCATCGTCAACGAATCCTGTGGCAAATGCTCGCCCTGCCGCATCGGTACCAAGCGTCTTTACGAGATGCTCACCAAGATCACCAACGGCCAAGGCGACGAGAAGACCCTCACCGATATGAGGGATCTCGCCACCGTCATCCAGAATGGCTCGCTCTGCGCCCTCGGCCAGACCGCGGCCAACCCGATCCTCTCGACGATGAACAGCTTCCCCGAAGAATACGAAGCCCACGTCAAAGACAAGAGCTGCCCAGCCCACGTCTGCAAGAGGCTCACCAAATACTTCATCGACCCGACGCTTTGCAAGAAGTGCTCCAAGTGTGCGCGTAACTGCCCGGTTGGCGCGATCTCCGGCGTCCCCGGCAAAGAACCATACGTCATCGATCAGAGCAAGTGCATCAAGTGCGGCGCCTGTATGGCTGGCTGTATGTTCAAGGCCATTTCGAAGAAATAAGGAGGGGCAACGATGGCAAACAAAATGAACATAAAAATCGAAGGCCGCATCTACGAAGTGGATGACGACCTCACCGTCTTAGAAGCCGCGAAGAAATGCGGCTACCGTATCCCCACCCTTTGCTCTTGGAAAGACAACCAGTGCTCCTTGGCTTCCTGCCGCGTTTGCTTGGTTGAGATCCGCACCTCTCGCGGTGGCAAGCTCTTTGCCTCTTGCGTCTATCCGGTCAAAGACATCCCCGCCGAAAAAGGATTTGAAATCTTCATCTCCTCCCCGATGGCCGTCAAGGCCCGTAGGGCGTCGGTGGAGCTTCTCCTCTCCAATCACTCGAAGAACTGCCAGCAATGCGTCAAAAACGGCCAGTGCGAGCTTCTTGAAGTCGCCCGCATCACCGGCGCGAGAGACGACATGTTCGAAGGCGCGAAGACCAAGACCACTTGCGACTTCGTCGCCCCGGGCATCGTGAGAGACACCAGCAAGTGCATCCTCTGCGGCCGTTGCATCGAACGCTGCAAAGAAGCGCAAGGCATCGGCGTGCTTGGCTTCCAGAACCGTGGCTTTGAAACGGTGGTGGGCCCCGCCTTCAACCGTTCCTTCGCTTCTTCGCCTTGCATCCAGTGCGGCCAGTGCATCGAAGTCTGCCCGACCGGCGCCTTAAGCGAACACCAGCAGATCGACCTCGTCGACGAGGCGATGGCCTCTGGCAAATATGTGATCGTCCAGACCGCTCCGGCGGTCCGCGCGGCGATTGCCGAGGAATTCGGCCATAAAATCGGCACGCAGGATGGGACGGGCAAGATGGTCGCGGCGCTTCACCGCCTTGGCTTCTACCGCGTCTTCGACACCAATTTCGGCGCTGATCTCACGATTATGGAAGAAGCCACCGAGCTCCTTCACCGCATCAAAAATGGCGGCACTCTCCCGCAGATCACCTCTTGCTCCCCAGGCTGGATCAATTATCTTGAGTTCTTCTACAAAGACCTCATCCCGAACCTCTCCACCTGCAAATCCCCGCATGAGATGGAGGGGGCGATCATCAAATCCTACTTCGCCAAGGCCCATAACCTTGACCCCAAGGACATCTTCGTCGTCTCGATCATGCCTTGCACCGCGAAGAAATACGAAGCCGCCCGCCCAGAGAACAGGGCAGTGGATGGCCTCCCCGACGTCGACTGCGTCCTCACGACCCGTGAGCTCGCCGTCTTGATCCGCAGGGCTGGCTTAAATTGGGACGCCCTCCCCGAAGAAGACTTCGATCAGGACCTCCTTGGCCAATATACCGGCGCGGGCGTCATCTTCGGCGTCACCGGCGGCGTCATGGAAGCGGCCCTCCGCACCGCTTACTTCTCCTTGACGGGCGAAGAATACAAGAAGATCGAATTCGGCGCGTGCCGTGGGCTTGCCGGCGTCAAAGAAGCCGCGGTCGAGATCAATGGCAAAACCATCAAGGTCGCGATCGCCTCTGGCATGAAGAACGCCAAGCCGCTTCTTGATCAGATCCGCAAGGGCGAATCGCCTTATGCCTTCATCGAGATCATGGGCTGCCCGGGTGGCTGCATCAATGGCGGCGGCCAGCCGTTCGTGAAGCCTTCTCTCCTCCCCTACGAAGACGACGAGATCCTCTCGACCTACCGTCAGAAGAGGGCGGCGATCCTCTATGCGATCGACGATGGCAAACCCATCCGCCAGTCGCACAATAACCCCGACATCAAGAAGATCTACAAAGACTTCTTGGGCGAGCCGCTTAGCGAACTAAGCGAAAAGCTCCTCCACACCCACTATAACGCAAACCGCGACATCTTCCCTTCGGTGAAGAAATAAGCGAAGTGCTACAATAGAGCCCGATATGATTCGGGCTCTTTTCTTTGATTTGGATGGGACGCTCCTCGATACCATCCATGACATTCAGCGCGCCATCAACCAGGCCCTAAAAGACTGCGGTTACTCCTATTCTTTCGATCATGAGGGAACAAAACGATTGATCGGCAATGGGGCGGATATGCTCATCAAGCGCGCCTTAAAGGAAAAAGGCGGGGACGTTGATGCGTTTTCGGAATTAAAGAAGGCGTATATGCCTTATTACAGATTGTGGCAGAACGACCACACCGCCCCCTTTGAAGGGCTGAAGGACGTTTTGATCAAACTCAAAGAAGAAGGCATCCTTTTGTTCGTCGTCACCAATAAGCCCGCCCATTTGGCGCCCATCGTGGTGAAGGAGCATTATGGCGACCTCTTTACGGAGATTCTTGGCCAGAAAGATGGCATCCCCGTGAAACCCGACCCTTATTACGTGAACTACCTTTTGGAGAAATACCATCTACGCAAAGAAGAAACCCTCTTTGTCGGGGATTCGCTTCCGGACGTGGAGACGGGGCATAACGCGGGCGTTAAGACCGTGCTTTGCAAGTGGGGGTATGGCTTTTACGACGAGGAGTTATTGGGCAAGAGCGATTACGTGGCCGAGACTCCGAAAGCGCTTCAAGAACTCCTCGCCCGCCCCTAATTGCCTTTCCCTACGGGAATGGTAGAATTGCGGCATGCGCAAAGTAACGATCTTCAATTCCTATTCCAATCAGCTGGAAGAATTCAAACCCATCCAAGAAGGCAAGGCCTCGATCTATGTCTGCGGCCCGACGGTTTATTCTTCTCCGCACATCGGCAACTTCCGCCCAGTCGTTACGTTTGACGTGCTCCGCAGGCTTTTGATCGCGCTTGGCTATCAAGTGACCTTTGTTTCGAACTACACCGACGTCGACGACAAGATCATCAAAAGGGCCAAAGAGCTTGGCATCTCGGAGAAAGAGCTCACCGAGCAGGTCATCGAGGAATTCGCTTCCTTGGTGAAAGAAGTGGGATCTATGCTTCCGGACATCACCCCAAAGCCCACCGTCTATATGCCCCAGATCATCCAATACATCGATGATTTGGTGAAGAATGGCTCCGCCTACGCAAGAGAATCGGGCAACGTTTATTTCCGCATCTCCTCGGTTAGCGACTATGGCCATCTTTCGGGCAACACTCCTGAGTCTTTGAACGCCGGCGCCCGCATCGAGACCGCGGACGAGAAAGAATCGCCTTTGGACTTCGCCTTATGGAAGAAGACCGAAGAAGGCATCAAGTGGGAGACTCCATGGTGTTTGGGGCGGCCTGGCTGGCACACCGAATGCTGCGTCATGATCGATTCGATCTTCCGCGAGCAGAATGGTTTGATCGACATCCATGGCGGCGGCTTCGACCTTAAGTTCCCGCATCATGAGAACGAAATCGCCCAAGCGCGGGCCCATAACCACAACCAATTGGCCCGTTATTGGATGCACAATGGCTTCATCAACATCAACAACGAGAAGATGTCCAAGTCGCTTGGCAATGTCTTGCTCGCCAAAGACGTCTGCAAGCTCTATGGGGGCTTGGCGTTCCGCTTGATGCTATTAAACGCCCATTACCGCGCGCCGGTCTCTTTTAGCGACGAGACCATCTTAGAGGCCCAGAAGAACGTCCAGAAGCTCAAGACCGCCTATAAGCAACTTGCCGTCACCCTCCAGGTGAATGGCGTGGACCTCGCTTCCTTAAAAGGAGAAGGGGAGGATGCTTTCTTCGACGCGATGTGCGAAGACCTCAATACTCCCAATGCCCTCTCGATCATGTATGAAGAGACGAAGGTAGCAAACCAAGCTCTCCGCGTCCGTCCGTTGGACCTTGAAAAGCTAGGGGCGTCTTTCGCCAGACTCCGCGATTATTTCTTTGTCTTAGGCCTAACCTTTGATTACCCGCTCTTGAGCAAAGAAGACATTGATCTGTATAACCGTTATAACGAACTCAAAAAGGAGAAACGTTTCGAAGAAAGCGACGCCTTAAGGGCGACGCTTATCGAGAAAGGCATCCTTTGATTTGCAAGAAAAACCTTTCATCGAGGAAAATTGGTCTATGATTATCTATGGTAGGAATGCGATTCGCGAGGCGATCCGCGCCAACAACGTCAAATCCCTCCTCGTTTTGGCGAGGATGGAGAAAGACGCGGTGGTGCAGGAGGCCCGCGAAAGGAAGGTCGAAGTGAAGTTCGCGAACACAGACGAACTCACTCGGATGGCCAAAAACCCCTCGCATCAGGGCTTTGTGGCGATCGTGAAGGACCCGAAGACGTATACGCTACCCGAACTCATCGAGGCGGCGTCTTCTTCCACCTATCCCCTTGTTTTGATGCTAGACGGCATCGAGGATCCCCATAACCTCGGGGCCATCTTGAGGACCTGCGACGCGCTCGGCGTCGATGGCGTCATCATCAAAAAAAGAGGCGAAGCCCCCTTGAACGCGACGGTCAGCAAAGTCTCGACCGGCGCCATCAACTGGGTGAAGGTGGCGGAAGTGACCAACCTCAATCAGGCGATCGAGACCCTGAAGAAGAAGGGCTATTGGATCGTCGCGAGCGATGGCGAAGCCAAGATGAATTACGACGAGGTCGACTACAAATCCCCGATCTGCTTGATCGTCGGCTCGGAAGGCTTTGGCATCTCGAAGCTCGTCTTGAAGAATTCGGACTTCATCGTGAAGATCCCGATGTTCGGGCACGTCAACTCCCTCAACGCATCCGTCTCCGCGGCGATCCTCGCCTCGGAAATCGTCCGTTCCCGCCGCTAACGCATTCCTCCCAAAGGAGGAATTATGAAAAACCACGAACACCTGCGCGACGAAGAGCTGCTGCTTTTGATCCGCGTGGGGGACCAAATCGCCGAAAACACTTTGGCACTCCGTTACTTTTCCGCGCGCTATCTCCACGCGAGCAACGCCGCCAAAAACGCCATTCCTTTGTTGAAGCCCTATGACTTCAACGCCCTTTTCTTCAAAACCTATCTCGCCTCGGTCAATTCGTTTCGCTTCGGCCGGGGCCTTTTTCGTTATTACTTCACCTCTTCCTTGGAGCACGACATCTACCGCGAGATCCAAATGAATGCCCAAGACCGTTATCTCCAATCTTTTGAAGAGGCCTTTGAGGAGGAGAACCAGATGTGCCTTCATGATGTTTTGCCAAGCGAAAGCAATAACGATGACCCAAAAGCCTTCATCGATTACGCGGAGACCCTCTCAAAAATCAACAAACTGCCAAGAGGGATCAACAAGAAGGTATTGAAGCTCGTCGAGATGAAATACCTCGGCTATTCCGAGAAGGAAACCTTAAGGAGGCTTCGCATCACCAAAGGGGAGGCGAGGCAGATGCTTCTCCGCTTCCGGAAGTTCGCGGAGAAGGTCTTGGATCATCCTTTGAAGAAGATCGAGGACGATTTTTAATACTTTTTCTGCTTTGGATGCCTATTAAATAGTGAAAGGAGGAAAAACAGCAAAATAGTAATTTCGTGCAAGAAAATTGCATGAAAAATAAAAAATGAATAAACTATGGGTATTCAAGGAGACAAAACAATGCTTTTACGATACTCCATTGCCAATTTCATGACGTTCGACGAACCGGTGGAAGTCGATTTCGAAGCCGACCAGCGAATCGGGCGATTGAAAACGAACCTTTTGGATTATGGTGAGCGGAAGTATTTGAAAACCATCGGTTTTTTTGGACCGAACAACTCGGGGAAGACGGCCTTGCTGAAAGCGCTTGATGCATTGAGGAAGATCATGCTGGGGCAAACGGTTGACCTTGATCCCACTTTGCTTTTGAACCACAATCGCCTAAAAAAAGGCGATTCGGTTATTCGTTTTGAGGTCTCCTTTTCAAGGGGAGAACGTCGTTACGATTACGCCTTTGGCTATGACCCAACTCTGCCTGGCCATATGGTTTATGAGCAATTGGTCCAGAAAGGAGTCGACGGAGCTTTGGATATTTACTCCCATGGCTTAGGGAAGGCCCCGAAAAGCGACGTTGACCGCTTCCTCCCCAAAATGGTGGACGCTTTGACGATCACCCAACCCCTCATCCTGATGGTTGGCGGCAAGAAAAATGAGGCTTTGGATGTTGTTCGGAAAGACTTCGTTGCCTTTGCCCAGTCCTTCTACCTTTTTTTGCCAAACGCCATTTCGCGAGACGAAGGACTTCGGATCACCGCGGAATTGCTGAAAGAAGACGGTGAAGCCGCAAAGCAGATCACGGGGTTCGTCAAAGGGGCAGACGTCCATCTCGACGATTTAAGTTTGGACCCTTCTTTGGCCAAATCGGAACGCTTCAACCCGCTTGTGCTAAGAACGACCTATGATGGTTTTTCGAGCCCTAGCGTTATGGCCGATTCGGTCGGGACCATCAAGATCGAGGCTTTGGCGGGTTTGGTCTACCGCACCTTGAAAGAAGGCGGTGTTTTGGTGGTGGACGAACTCGATTCCTCTCTCTTCTTTGCGCTCTCTCGTTCCATTGTTTCTTTGTTCAATAACGTCGCTAACACCTCCGCTCAGCTTCTTTTCTCCAGCCATGATCTCAATTTGTTGGATACCCGAAAGCTCTTGCGCAAAGAGCAGATCGTTTTCGTGACCCGCAAAGCGCACGAAAGCCCGAAACTCGTTCCGCTTTCTTCTTTCACGGCGGCGGAAAACGGCGTCCGTTCGACCGACGACATCGAAAAGAAGTACATCGAAAATGTTTTGGTGGATCTACCAAACCCGTCATTAATCGATCT
>CAMGZU010000050.1 GCA_946183085.1 uncultured Erysipelotrichaceae bacterium
GAAGAGCGGCCTCCTTGGCGTCTCGGGCGTCTCCAACGATACCCGCGACATCGAAGCTGCGGCCAAAAAAGGCAACGAGCGCGCGATGATCGCCTCGAAACTCTTCGCCCGCCGCATCGCCGACTTCATCGGCTCCTACTATGTCCGCCTTGGCCACGTCGACGTCATCATCTTCTCCGCCGGCATCGGTGAGAACTCTTCTTGGTATCGCGAGCTCATCCTCAAAAACGTTGAGGAAGCGCTCGGCCTAAAGATCGATTGGGAGGCCAACAAAGTTGCCAATGGCAAGCAAATGGTCATCTCCAAACCAGAGAGCAAGATCAAGGTCTGCGTCATTCCGACCGATGAGGAAGTCATGATCGCCAGGGATTGCTTGAAAGAAATCGAGGGCACCCTCTGATGAGCCGTCTTCCCAAAGAAATCCTGGATTATTCCAATCATTTTAAGCACGAATACGCCAAGATTCGCGCGGCGATCAAACGTTACGACAAGATCGTCATCTATCGCCACATCAAGCCAGACTTTGACGCGATGGGCAGCCAGATGGGTCTCTATTACTTCTTGAAGGATAACTTCCCCGAGAAGGAGATCCACTTTGTCGGCGACAACCACGTCTCTTTTACCCCGCGTCTTTTCCCCGAGACCGAGCGTCTCAACGACGAATGGCACAAGGGCCGCAACTTCTTGGCGATCGTCTGCGACGTCGGCGACAAAGACCGCATCGCGGATCCCCGCTTCGCCAAAGCCAAATACGTCGTCAAGTTTGATCATCATCCCTTCAAAGAGGAAATCGCGAAGGTCTCCGTCCTTGATCGGGGCGCTGCCTCGGCGGCGGAAATCGTCGCGGACTTCTGTCTGTCTTGGAAGGGAATGACGATGTCAGAAAGGGCCGCCGAGAACTTCTACACCGGGATCGTCGGCGACTCCGGACGCTTCCTTTTCTCCTCAACTTCCGCGCACACCTTCTCGGTGGCGCAAGAGCTGTTGAAATCGGGAATTCAGCTTTCAAAGATATACCAGAGGATGTACGAGAAGACCCTCCATTCCTTGAAGGTCCAATCCTACGTCTTGTCCCACTT
The DNA here is from genome assembly GCA_946183085.1 of uncultured Erysipelotrichaceae bacterium. Taxonomy (GTDB): domain Bacteria; phylum Bacillota_I; class Bacilli_A; order RFN20; family CAG-826; genus Alloenteromonas. Next base: position 1,080 of record CAMGZU010000050.1, read on the forward strand.
CGACGTCTCGCCGCATGGCGTCTCCTATTACCTGCTCCCCAGCAAGATCCAAGAAGAGCTTGGCATCACGACGGAGCTCGGCAAAGAAAACGTCAACATGTTCTCCAACATCAAGGAGATCAACGCTTGGTGCTCGATCACCGAGGACCCCTCCCCGAAAGATCCCTGCTGGCGCATCTCGATCCGCTCGAAAGAAAAGGACATCTCAGGCGTCGCCTTCAAATGGGGCGGCGGCGGCCATGCCCAAGCCTCGGGCGCGAGGATCGATGACCTCAGCCAACTCGACGCCTTCATCAAAGACTTAGACGACCTCTTCGCTTAAGCAAAGCAAAGCCAGCCTCCGGGTTGGCTTTTTTTCGTGCACCCGCAAAGAGAGTAATCTCTTTAACGAAAAGAAACGTTTATAATGGAGAGTGATGAACTTCATCCCTCTCCACGTCTATAGCGGCTACTCGATCCTCCGCAGCGGTTTGACCATCGAGAAAATCGTCTCTTCGGCGCGCAAATTCGGCTACGAAGGCGTCGGGATCACCGACTACGAAACCCTTTCGGGTTTTCCATCCGCCTACCACGAATTCAAGAAATACGGCATCAAGCCGGTTTTTGGCATCGACGTCACAATCGATGAGACCTTATTGACCCTCATCATCCAAAGCGAGGAGGGTTACCGCAACGCGATGGCGATCGACCTTTCGGCCTCGCAAAAGAAATTGAATCGTCTTTTCCTTTTGGACCATCAAGAAGGTTTGACCATCGTCCTCCCCACCGAATATAGCCCGCTTCATACACTGTATAAAAGCGACCAGGCGGAGCTCGTCAAATGGCTCCGTTACATGGGCGAGGGCTTCAAGTCCTTCTATTTGGGCATCCCCTATCTCCCCGAAGAGATGGAGTTCCCCCGCTTCTTAAGGGCTTTGGTCACCAAATACCCCTACGAAACGGTTGCCTTCCCCCACATTCTCTACCGCAAGGAAGAGGATGCGATCGCCATCGAGATCCTTAGGGCCGTCGCCGAAGATCGAAGGCTCGATTACAAGGAAAAGAAGGGCCCGAACCATTTCTTGGACGAGGAGACGATTCATTCTTATTTCTCCGACCGCGAGATCGGCATGACCAAGGCGATCGCCGAGCGCTCCACCTTTGAATTCATCAAAAAGCGCGGTGGTTTGCTCCACTACCCCAATGATCTTGGCTTAACCAGCGAAGACTATCTTTTCAAACTCGCCAAAGAAGGGTTGGAGCGCAAAAACCCCGGCTATGACGAAGAATACAAAAAACGCTTGGAATACGAGCTCTCCGTCATCAACAAGATGGGTTACGCCGATTATTTCTTAATCGTCTCGGACTACGTCAATTGGGCCAAAACCCATGGGGTTTCGGTTGGCCCAGGCCGTGGCTCGGGCGCCGGAAGCCTTGTGGCCTATGCCTTAGACATCGTCACCCCCGACCCCATCAAATACGACCTCCTGTTTGAACGTTTCCTCAACCCCGAACGCCAATCGATGCCAGATATCGACGTCGATTTTGCAGACGTCGCCAGGGAAAAGGTCGTCGATTACATTAAGACCCGTTATGGCAAAGAGCACGCCTCCCAAATCGTCACGATGCAGACGATGGGCGCGAAGCAATCCCTTCGCGATGTCGGCCGCGTCTATAACTACGAAACCAGGGAGATCGACATGATCTCCAAGACGATAAGAGGCCAGGCTTCTTTTGCCGAGAGCTACCGCAAGAACAAACAATTCAAAGACCTCGTCGACAGCGACAAATATTATCTTGAGATCATCCACCTCGCCGCGATGATCGAAGGCTTGCCAAGGCAGACCAGCCTTCATGCCGCCGGCGTCGTCTTAAACGACAAGCCTTTGCCAAGCGCGATCCCCGTCCACGATGGCGTCAATGGTTACGTGGCGGGCTACGAGATGACGTATCTGGAAGAGCAAGGCTTCCTCAAGATGGATATTTTGGGCCTTAAGAACCTAACGATCATCGATGACTGCGTCGCCCGGATCGCCGAAAATGGCGGTCCCAAACTCAATCCCTTGGCCTTGCCTTACGAAGACAAAGAAGCGATCCAAGTCATCGCCAAAGGAAGGACGATGGGTTTGTTCCAATTGGAATCATCTGGCATGCGCGGCGCGATCCGCGAGCTTCAGCCGAGAGAATTCATGGATGTCGTCCACCTCATCGCCTTATACCGCCCTGGCCCGATGGAGAATATCCCCACCTTCGTAAGAAGAAGAAACGGCCAGGAGAAGGTCACTTATCTTTCGCCGGAGCTCGCCAGGATCCTTTCCTCGACCTATGGCATCATCGTCTACCAGGAGCAGATCATGCAGATCGTCACCGCGATGGCGGGCTTCTCCTTCGGCCAAGCCGACTTGTTCCGCAGGGCGATCTCGAAAAAAGACGCCCACAAGCTGATGTCGTTAAAGGAAGACTTCATCAAGGGCTGCTTGAACAAAGGGCATAAGAGAGACGTCGCGGAGAAGGTCTATGACCTCATCTACCGCTTCGCCGACTATGGCTTCAACAAATCCCATTCCGTCTCTTACGCGATCATCGCTTGCCAGATGGCTTATCTTAAGGCCCATTATCCAAGCGAATTCTACGCAAGCGTCTTAGACAATGGCATCGGCCCGGGCGATGACAAATTCTCGCCCCTACTTTCCGAGATGAAGGAAAGCGGGCTCCATCTGGACCTTCCCTCCATTAACGATGCCTCCACCCATTTCTTGGTGAAGAAGAGCAAGATCCTCTTCCCGATCTCCGCGATCAAGACGATGCAGAACACCTTCGCCCAAGCGATCGTCACCGAGCGAAGCAACAACGGGCGCTTCCGCGACCTCTTCGACTTCGCCAAACGGATGAAGCCTTTTGGGCTCAATCTCCCGAGCTTGGTTCGTCTCGTCGACGCGGGCTGCTTTGATTGCCTCAACAAGAACCGCTCCTCCTTAAGGGCCTCTTGCGCCGCCGCCCTCCGCTATGCGGAGATGTTCTCAGGCGAATCGGGGCAAGCGGTCCTATTTGAGCTCAACATCCCCCAGCCCATCCTTGTCGATGTCCCCAATGACGAAGGTGAGAACCTCGAAGCGGAGAAAGAGGCGCTTGGCATCATGATCAGCGGCTCGCCCCTCTCGCTTCATATGGACGCCTTAGAAGGCAAGGATTACACGCCCTTAAGCAAGGCGGGCGAGAAAAACGGCCCCCTCAAAACCGCGGGCGCCATCAAATCGATCCGCACCATCACGGCCAAAAACGGCAAGACGATGGCTTTCGTGGGCATCTATGATGATGTGGGCGAGCTTGAGCTCACCGTCTTCTCCGATCAATACGACGCGTCCTATCCGCTCCTAAAGAAAGACAACGTGGTCTATTTCTCTTGCCACAAGGACAACCGAAGGGAAAACACCTATATCCTCGACGAAATGGAGGCCCTCTAATCCATGGAAAAACGCAAAATCCTATACGTCATCGACGGCAACTCGCTCCTCTTCCGCGCCTATTACGCGACCGCCTATGGGGGGAGCGACAGCATCATGCGCACGAAGACCGGCATCCCCACCAACGCCATCTTTGCCTTCAGCAACATGATGACCAAGATCCTCTCCTCCTTCAAAGGCGGCGAATCGATCTTCGTTGGCTTTGATACCGATTCCCGCACCTTCCGCAAAGAGGAATTCGAGGATTACAAAGCCAACCGCGCCGCCTGCCCGGAAGAGCTCATCGAGCAATTCCCGATCTCGCGCGAATTCTTGGATGTTTTGGGCTTCGTCCATTACGAAGAGCACGGCATCGAAGCGGACGATATCTGCGGCACCATCGCCAAAATGGCCTCCAAGCAAGGCTATCAAGTCGAGGTCTATACCTCCGACAAAGACTATCTTCAGCTGATTGACGATAACATCACCATCAACCTCTTGAAGCAAGGGCTTTCCAACGTCCAAAGGATGGACGAGAAAGCGATGTTAGAGGATCCAAAATTCGGCTATAAGCCGCTACAGATCATCGACTTCAAAGGGCTACGGGGCGATGCTTCCGATAACCTCCCTGGGATCCCTGGGATCGGCGACAAAGGCGCGGTCAAACTCATCCAGGAATATGGTTCTTTTGAGGCGATCATCCAAGCCGCGAAAGATGGCTTAATCAAAGGCAAACAGGCCGAAAACCTCATCGCTGGCGAGGAAATGGGGAGGAAATGCTACCACTTGGCCACCATTTTAACCGACGCCAAATTGCCCTTCACCTTGGAGGATCTGGTTTACCAAGGCTATGACTTAGACAAGGCAAGCGCCTTCGCCCACAAATACGAATTGAAGCAATTCTTGCAGCGCCTCCCCTCTTCGCTTGCCAAAGGCGCCGACAAAGCCAAAGAAATCGAGATCCAGACCATCCACTCTTTTGAGGGGATCGAGATTCCTTCTTCGATCGGGCTTGCTTTGGACTTAGACGAATCCGCTTATCATGACGCGCCCGTCGAAGGCATCGCCATCTCCTTTGGCGAGAAGTCCTTCTATGAGCCAATCGAAGACGCCCTCAAGGACGAAAGACTCAAAACCATCCTTTTGGATGAATCCATCAAAAAAGAGGTCTATGACGCCAAACTCGTCGAAGTTGGGCTCCACCGCGTTGGCTTAGCCATCAAAGGCATCGAGAACGATATTTTGTTGATCTCCTATCTTTTGGATTCCGCGACGAAAGCCAACCCCGAATCCGTCTTCCTTTCCTTTGGCGTCGACATCCGCGACGAGGAAAGCAAACTCTCGCTTCTAACGATGGGTCACCCGAAAAGGACCGGCAATACCGCTTATTATTCCATCCGCTTGCTGGAGAAAGCCTTAAGCTCCCTCCGTTCCTATGACGCGGAAAGCCTCTATCACGACATCGAGTTCCCCCTCTCCCACGTCTTAGCCAAGATGGAGATCGAAGGCTTCCCGATCGACAAAGAGGTCCTTCTTTCCTTTGGCGAAGAATGCCGCAAGAAGATGAAGGCGGCCGAAGAAGAGGTCTACGCCCTCGCTGGCCACAAATTCAACATCGGCTCCCCCAAGCAAGTCGCGAGTGTCCTTTATGACGAGCTCGGCTTAGGAAATGGCAAAGAGAAATCCACCGCGGTCGACGTCCTCAAAAACTTAGACCATCCGATCGTCACGAAGATTCTGGAATACCGCAAATACGCGAAGCTCGTCTCGACCTATGTCGAGGGCTTCATCCCCCACATCAAGAGCGACAACAAGATCCACACCTGCTTCAACCAAGCCGAAACGACGACCGGACGTTTGTCTTCTTCAAGCCCCAACCTCCAGAACATCAGCGCCAGAGACGAAGAGGCGAAGAAGATCCGCGAGGCCTTCTATTACCCGAATCACGAATACAAGATCCTCTCTTTGGATTATGGCCAGATCGAGCTCCGCATTTTGGCGGCCCTTTCGCATTGCGAGCCCTACATCGAAGTCTTCCGCGAAGGCAGAGACGTCCATACCGAGACCGCGAAGAAGATCTTCCAAACCGAAGAGGTGACGCCTCTTATGAGGCGGAGGGCGAAAGCGGTCAACTTCGCGATCATTTATGGCACCACGCCCTTCGGCCTGGCCGATCAAATCGAAGGGACCCCGACCGAAGCAAAGGAAATCATCACCAATTTCTATCGTTCTTATCCCGAGATCGGCAATTACCTCGACTCGATCATCGAGGAGGTGGAACGCAATGGCTTCGTCAAAACGATGTTTGGGAGGAGACGGTATCTCCGCGACATCACCGACCCCAATTACGCGAAACGCGAAGCCGCCAAGCGCCAGGCTTTGAATGCCCCTGTCCAAGGTTCGGCCGCCGACCTCATCAAGATCGCGATGCTCCACATCGACCGGTTCTTAGAAGAAGGCGGGTACAAAACGAAGATGGTCCTTCAGATCCACGACGAGCTCTTGTTCAAGGTGCCAGCGGAGGAAGAGTGGATCGCCAAAAAGCTCCAAGACCTCATGGTCAACGCCGTCACCCTCCCGGTAAAGCTGACCGCCGAAGGAAGTTTGGGCGAGACCTGGTACGACGCAAAGGATTGATATGCCCGAGCTCCCCGAAGTCGAAACCGTCAAGAATGCGCTTGTTGGTTTGCTCCTTAACCAAACCATCGAGGATGTTTTCGTCTTCCGTGAAAAAAACATCAAGCCTTCTTTGAAGGAATTCCTCTCCATTAAAGGCGAGAGGGTTTCCTCACTCAGCCGCAAAGGCAAATATCTGATCTTCCATTTAACCAATGACAAGGTCCTGATCGGACATCTAAGGATGGAAGGCAAATTCTTCTTCCGCGAAAGCGAAGAATTCGACAAATTCGATTTGATCGTTATGAAGCTAAGCAATGGTTTCTATTTTTGCTACAACGACGTCCGGAAATTCGGCGGGCTCTCTCTTTATCATGAAAGCGATTATTTGACCGCAAGCCCACTAGCAAAGCTCGGCAAAGAGCCTTGGGACATCGAGAAGGAAGAGCTTCATTCTCTTCTCCAAGCAAAGAAGAAAACCCCGATCAAAGCGGCCATCATGGACCAAAGCGTCCTCGCTGGCTTAGGCAACATCTACGCCGATGAGACCCTTCTCGCCGCGAAGATCGATCCAAGGGAAGAAGCCAAAGACATCACCGTCGAAGAATGCGAAAGAATCCTCATCGAATCACGAAGGATCCTTGAAGAGGCCATCGAGCTCGGTGGTTCCACCATCAAGAGCTATCACCCCCAAAAGGGCGTGGATGGCATGATGCAGAACCGCCTCTATGCCTATGGCCATAAAAACGAAGATTGCCCAAGGTGTGGCTTCCCAATGCACCGGATCGAAGTCGGCGGGCGCGGCACGACCTATTGCCCGCGCTGCCAGAAGAGAAAGAAATACCCCTTCACCATTTTGCTGACCGGCCCCATCCATTCGGGCAAATCCACCGCGGCTAGCTTCTTTGCGAGCAAAGGCTATTCTTTGATCGATTGCGACCAAATCGTCAAAGAGCTCTATACGAAGAAAGACGTCTTAAAAAGCGTGAAAGGGATCCTTGGCAAGAAGGCCGTTTCAAAGGGCGTCCTTAACAAACAATTCGTCCGAGAAAAACTCGGGAAAGACAGAAACGCCAAGAAGAAACTTGAGGCCTATCTCTATCCCCTTGTGAAGCAAGAAGTCTTAAAAAGACTTGAAGCCATCGGGCCAAAGCAAAAAGCCTTGGTCGAAGTCCAGATTCTTCCTGGCTCTGGCTTAGAAGATATCGGCGACTACAACTTGGTCATTCTTTCCAGCAAAGAAAGCCAAAAGGAAAGGCTACGCTTAGAAGGAAAGCCTGCGGAGGCTTTACTCGCCTTAAACAAAGACTGGCCCGAAAGAAAAGCGAGGCTTTTATCCTCGCAAATCGTGTTTAACACCTATCCCGAGAAAGAGATCTCGGAGAAGTTAGAAGAGCTCACTTATCTCTTCGATTAATAAACTGCTTCCCCTTCAAGAACAACCTCTCCACCGGAAGGTTTGATTTTCCTTCGGATCATCGAGACCAATTGGGCAGCACGTGCAAAAGATACTTTTTGTGCGTACATTTCTTCAATCTGATCAAGCGAGAAGTCGCTGGTG
>CAMGZU010000051.1 GCA_946183085.1 uncultured Erysipelotrichaceae bacterium
TCGAAGCTGCTCCGCGATTTGGAGCCGAAGTCATCGTCATCGAAATCCTCATCGTTTTGTTTGGCCGCTTCGTATTTTGCCTCTTCCGCCGCGTCATAGGCGGCGATGATCTCTTCCGATTCGTCCGGGACGACGTTCAGTGAGTCCCCCTTCATCTCAAAGACGATGGTGCTGCCCATCGGGATGTCGGGGTTATAAAAGGCAACGTCCGCCAAGAGGTATTTGCGGCCTAGATGCTTTAACCCGCGGCCATTTTTAAAATGAAGGCTTTGGCCATCCCCCGCTTGAAGATCGAATTCCTTATCAACCCTATCAAAAGAAATGGGGATGATTTCGTCGGGCCAATAAAGGGTGCGGATTCGGGGTGTTCTGTCATCGTCTTCGTCTTCTCTATACATGGCTCGTCCTCCTTAGAACAGATCGTCTTCTTTCTTATCAAAGAAGCCGGTCTTCAAGCCTTGCTCTCTGACTCTTTGGAATTCCTCGAATACCAAGTTGGCGATGCCATCGTTGGTCACGAGAGAGAAGTGATCGATGTCATCGTCTGGCTCGCCTTTATAAACAAAGGTCAAATTGTCCGGCTCGCCTTCGATGTGATATTCCGGATGGAAGAGCGCGTAGTAGCTTCCCTCGTATTCCATGCCAAAAATCCGGCTGAATGGGAACGTCTTCTGTTGGTTGTCTTCAAAGAAGATGACTTCTGGGAGCTCTCCGTTTTCGTCCGGTTCCACTTGGCACTCTTTGGCGGCTTTTTGTGCCCTCATATAAGCGAGTCTTGCTTTGACGCCTTCCATCGGGTCATCGACGATCTCTAAAGCCGTCGGGCCCATCTCAAAGACGAGGACGTCGCCCGCTTTGACGCCCGGTCCATCGGCGTCGACGTTGACCATGGCATAACGTTGCCCTTTGTAGCTCACCCCGCCTTCCACGTGGTAGTGGATGGGGCGGCCATGGACATAAATGGAGAAGCCTTTTTCGTCGACGGGGATGTTTTCAATCAGCTCTGGCGCGAAATAAAGCGTCGCGGGGACGACATCATCCCCATCGTGGTCATGCGGTTCAAGTCCAAGCGGGCCGAATTTCTTTGTCGCGGCCTCGAAAACGCTCTTGATGAGCGAGTTGATCACGACGATCTCGGCTCCGCCGTTGTCGTCGAATTCGTCCTCACCCTCCTTGATGACATAACCCCCTCTTTCGGGGTGTTTTTCGTCGAGGGCGATGCCGTAGTTGCAGCCGGTCAACTCGACCTCATATTTCACAACGAGTTCAAGGATGCCACCCTGCCCATCATGGAACGTAAATCTCTTCATAAATGCTCCACCAATAAAGCCGTTAACGCCCTAAAAAGGAGGCGTTTCGGTCATTCGTCGTTAAATCAGTATAGCAAGGAAAGAAAAAATAAAATATCGCTTATTGCGACGAAAAATCGACACTCAAATATGATGTGTTTGACTTTTTGAACGCCGACGGGAAAAGGCTACGAAAATCCTGTGGAGATGTTATATTAACATAAATAGTCTGCCCACTTTCCAAAGGGCTAGGAGGCCATCATGGCGTTATTCACCGATAAAATCGATCTCTCGATGAGAGATTCTCGGAACCACATCCTTGAGAAGTATGTTTTCGATGTCAAAAAGAGAAACGTCGAAATCAAAGTCCTTCCCGGCTACGAGGCGATCATCAACAATCTGATCACCATCGGCCCGAACCAAACCAAAGCCTTTGACCGCAAGACCGTCGGGGAATCCCTCACCGTCTTCATCTATCAGAAAGCGACCAATCTCCGTCCGTTATCGATCCCGTTCGCGGCGGGGCAGCATACCATCTCCCTTGATGCCCAGAAGACCGCGAAGGTCCGCTTCGCTTTGGTCGGCACCGCCCAGATCAACATCATGGACTACAAGGAGCTCGCCCGCTTCTTCGATAACACCCTCTCTTATGAGGACATCGAGAAGGAGCTCATCGAGAACTTCCGCCCGGCCCTAAGCGCGCAGATGTCCGCGGCCGCGAAGACCCACATCAATTCCGCGTCCACCGACGTCTCGATCGCCGGCGACCTCCGCGAAATCGCCGCGGATGGCGTCCGCAACTCCGCTCTCCGTGCCACGCTCATGAACATGGGCCTTATGATCTCGGCGTCTGGTATCGCCCTTTGGCTCAACCCGATCGGCGAATCCGCCAAGGTGATCGAGGAAATCAACGCCCGCTACAACCAGCAGGCCCTCGAGGAGTTCGATGACGCGAAGACCGAAAAGCAGAGGCAGTGGGACAAGGAAGACCGCGAGATGGCGAATCAGCACGAAATCGACGTCATCAACGCCCAGAACACCAATACCCAGAACCGCAACAACAGCAACACCTTTAATTACAACGGCAACGTCCCGCGTCAGGAAGTCCACGTCCATAACAAGCGTGGTGGGACCCGCTATTGCCCGATCTGCGGATCGAAGCTTAGCGAAGATGCCAAATTCTGCCCGAAGTGTGGCAATAAGATCTAATCACCAGGAGGAACATCACCATGGGTTTTTTCAAAAGCAAAGAAGAGCGTCAGCGCGCCAAAGAAGCAAAAGAAAGAGCCGCGACGCAAGAAACGATCTTCAAGAACACTACTAACAAACTGACCCCCGAAACCTATATCGACGGGAGGAACGAGAAGCAGCGCAACGCCAACGAGATGAAGATCGTCCAATCCCAGGAAGAGCTCCGCGACCAACTCCGCGAAGGCGTCAAAGCCTTCATGAAGTCCGCGCAGGGCTTCTTGCAGGACGATCGGACCGAAGAAGCGATCCAAGAGCTCCTTCAGCGCATCCCGCAGGTGCCGCTTGGCAAAGACGCCGGCACCACGAAGATCCTCAGCAAGTTCTTCGAGAACCAAATCAACGAAGGCCTCCGTTATGCCCAAGACAAGAACGTCGTCGGCGCCCTCTTTTTGGCCACCGACCTCGACGGCTTGCTTTCGGAGATGATGGACGGCAAATCGAACAGCCTTTTCTCCAACGCCGCTTATGTTGAGGCCCGTGTCCGCGTCTCGGAACTCGCCTCTTTGAAGGAAGGCTATGAAGGCGACCTTATCCGCCTCTATAAGAAACGCGATGACATCAAGGCTCTCTTGGAATCTGGCCGTATTACGGCCACTCAGGCTCAGGACCGCCTTGAGCCGATCCGCGATGACGTCGCCGCCGTCAAAGCCAAGATCCAGTCGACCCAGGATCAGCTTTCGACCCAGACGCTTTCCTTGCGCGAAATGCGCGACCAGATCCTCAACTCCGCCAAGGCCCAGGAAAAAGACCTCGCCGTCAACGACCAGATCCTCGAAGGCAAGGCGGACAACGAGGCGCGCTCCAACGAATACGCCGCCCAGCGCAACAAATTCCGCACCAACAACCGCGCGGTCGACGACAGCCGCATGCAGTTAAATGACTCCTCCTCGAGCCAAGAAACCGAATTGACGGAAGAGAAGAAGAAAGCGATGTTCGACTTCTAAGGAGCAAAACGATGTTATTCAAGAAAGAAGTCAAGCTTCCCAACCGTCAGGAAGTGAATACCAAATTCAAGGCGAGCCTTCGTACTTTGAAGCGCTCCATCGACGACTTCGACGCCAAAATCGAAGCGGAAGTGGCCAACGCCATCAGCTACCGCAAAGCCGGCAACGTTGATGAAGAGCAGCGCTCGATGCAGAAGATCCAGCGTTACCTCGCCTCCAAAATCCAGAAAGAGCGCTTCTACGACAACGTCGAAGCCGTCAACGAGCGCATCAACGACATCCTCGATAAGGTCGAGGTGAGCCGCAATCTTTCCGAGACCCTTGGCTCGGTCGGCACCCTCGTCGATTCCAAAGAGCTCAAATCGATCGTCAAAGAATTCGATTCCTTCAACAAGAGCTTCTCCAAGGCCAACAACATGGTCGATGCCTTCATGGGTTCGATGGACGAATCCGTCGGCCATATGACCGTGGACCCCAGCTATGCCAGTTCCGTCCAGAACATGGTGAACGAACGCATGAAAGGATATGAGGAACGCGTCGAAGCGACGGCCACCGCCGAAATGGAAGACACCTCATTCATTTTGAAGTAATGGAATCGATCAACTCCCTCAAAAACCGTTTCGTCGAGGCGAAGAAAGCCGCCGAGCTCCGCTACAACCAGGGCGACTATCAAGGCGCGATGCCTTATCTTCAGCAGGCCGCCGAGCTTTTGGGCGAGATCTATCGCCGCGACATCAATCAAAAGAACCGGGAGCTTTACGTCTCGATCCGCGACCAGATCACGGAGCGCTTCAACCATTGCAAGCAAGAGCTTGGCTTATCTCCCGCGCCAAAGAAGGCGGCCCCGCGTCCTGCCCCCGTCAATAAACCTGCCCCCGGCAAGCCCGGTAGTGACAAGACCATGACGGTAGGGGACAAGCAGCCCGAAGGCGAAGGCAAAAAGACCAATGGCGGCATCGCCGAAGAAGACATCAACTACGTCGTCAATGGCATCGACGTCAAACGCTTCCTGGTCACCGAATCCCGCGAGAAGGAGGTCCTTTTCTCCGACGTCGTCGGGATGGAGCGCGAGAAGCGCACCGTCCAACGCGAGCTTTTCCTAAGCGAAGAGCAGAAGGCCTTCAAAGCCTCCATCGGCGCCAAAAACAAAAACTTCATCTTGCTCTATGGCCTTCCGGGCACGGGCAAGACCTATTTCGCGATGGCGCTTTCCAACGAGCTCCGTCAATTCTCAGGCGAAGACATCCCGTTCTTCTCCGTCATCTGCACCCAGGTGAAATCACCGCACCCCGGCGAAACCGAGAACAACATCATCGCGATCTTCGAATTCACGAAGCAGTTCGACCGCTGCGTCCTCTTCATGGACGAGTTCGACGCGATCGGCTATTCCCGTCAGCTCGCCACCGGCGACCCGACGGTTGGCCCCGCCGTCAATACGCTCCTCACCCAGCTTGGTGGCTTCGCCTCCAACCCCAATCTGCTTTTCTTGGCCGCGACCAACTGCCCCTATAACCTAGACGGCGCTCTTTTGTCCCGCGCTTCCCCGAAGATCGAAGTCCCGCTTCCCTCGGCCCAAGTGCTCCAAGGCACCTTGGAAAGGAAACTAGGCAAGCATTTGGCCCCCGATGTCGATTTATCCGCCGTCGCCCAACGCTTGGAGCAAAGCAAGTTCTCCAACCGCGACTGCTCCAACCTCATCGAGGCCATCAAAGACGAACTCATCGATGCCCATGAGGCCGATGACATGATCGTGAGCTACGACGCCAACATGATCAAAGCCGCTTTGAAGAAGGTGACCTCCTCCGTCAAGAGAGACGAAGAAGAGAAACTCGAGGAATTCAAAGCCCAATACGCCGAATAAACAAAGGAGATTACATCCATGAACGAAATGAAACGCCGCATGAAGCAGATGGAGATCAAGCAGCAAGGCAAGGAAGTCGTCAAGCAGTTCGACGGCATCATCAACAACCTTGACCGCGGGATCGCCCAATGCCGCGAAAAAGCGAAAGACGCTTTGGTCAACCGCAACGACATGGAGAGCTTCAAGCTCTTCGGCCGCTCGATGAAGTACTACACCAACATGAAGGCCTCCATCAACGCCGTCAAAGCCCAGTTTGAGAACTACCTCATCCAGGCCGAGGTCGCGAACACCTTCGTCAACCTCAAAGGCGTCCTTGGCAAGACCGCCAAATTGATGGACACGATGCCTTCCCTCCAGAAGAACAACCGCGACTTCATGAAATTCAAGAAGTCGGTCATGAAAGGTCAGCTCTCGATGGAATCCATCAACTCGATGATGGCCAACCTCGACCCCTCCACCGACAGCGAAATGACCCCGGACGAGATCCAATCCCTCAAGGACGAGATCCTCATGACCACCGGCGCCGCGACCACCAAAGTCGCCAATACCGAAGAGAAGAAGGGCCCCGAGACCCAGACCTCGGGCGACTTCTTCAAAGAACTCGACATTTGACGATGGCATTCGACTACCCTGGCAAAAACCGGGCCTATGAGGCCGCCTTATCCCGCACGAAGGAATGCCTTTCGGCGGATGACCGCGAGAACGGATTGCTTTTCCTTGAGAAGGCGATCTCGCTTTCGGATGAGCTGCGCTTAAACGCCGCCATCGCCGAATTCCAAGCCCGCTTCGCCAAGGAGAATGCATCGCTCCGCAAAATCAAAGCCCTTCTCGAAGAAGGCAAGAACCCCTTTTTAAAGAAGACCCAAGCCGTCGATGGCGCCCCCACCTCGAAAGACGAGGAGAAGAAGGAGGGCGATTCCGTCACCGGCTTTTTCTCCAATGAGCCACCCAAAACCACCTTGGATGACGTCGCGGGATTAGAGGCCGTCAAAGAGCAAATTCGCATCAACGTCTTGCTCCCTTTGAAGGATCCTGAGCTTTTCTATCGTTACAAATCGGACGCGGGCGCCCGCATCTGCATGTATGGGCCGCCAGGCTGCGGCAAAAGCTTCGTCGCCGAAGCGATCGCCGGCGAGCTCAAATGCCATTATGCCGTCATCCTCGTCCCCGACATCTTGGACAAATACGTCGGCGAGGCCCCCAAGCGCATCAAGGCGATCTTCGAAGAGGCCGAGAAATACGAAAACGTTCTCTTATTCTTCGATGAGATCGACGCGATGTGCTCTTCGCGCGACTCCGACGAAAGCACGCACACCAAAGACATCTTGACGACCTTCTTAACCTGCATGTCGGGCTTTAAGCCAAAAGGCAAATCCTTAAAGGTCATTATCGGCGCGACCAACCGCCCTTGGGCGTTAGATAGCGCCCTCATCCGCGGCCAGCGTCTTGATACGGCCATCTACGTCGGCCTTCCCGACGAAAAGGCCCGTCAGTTCTTCGTCGACAAAGAATTCGCCAAGCACAAAGAAGCTTATGAAGGCAGCGACCTCACGAAAGAATACTGCGTCGAAGCCTTGGATGGTTTCTCTGGCGCGGACATCAAGACGATCTTCGAGCAGGCCGCGACGAGAACCCTAAGAAGAGTTTTGGACGACAAATTGCCCAAAGGGCAATATTACAAGATTGCGAAAGCGGACTTCGACGCGGCCTTAAAAGCCCACCATAACCCGGTCACCGCGGAGAGCCTCCTCCGTTACGCCGCTTTCGAGAAAGGAATGCCCCAATGAACCAAAGCGACCTCCTTCACATCGTGAAAACCGCCATCTCCCAGGGGAGATTCGACGCGGCCATCAAGCCGTTGGAGCAAATCCTGACCCTTTTGAAGTTCGATTTCGATAACGGCATCGACCGTGAGAAAAACGGCAAGGCGTATAACGCGCTTTTGAAAGTGCGCAAAGAATGCATCGCCGGCGTTTTAAGCAGCGAATCCTATCGCATTCTCCGCCTAGAGCAGCCAAGGAAAGAAGAGCCGAAGGTTGAACCAGCACCGGAAGCTAGGCCTGAACCGAAACCTGCACCGAAGCCCGAACCCAAGGCCGAGAAGAAAGAAGAGATCTCGCCCGAAGAGGCCGCGCTTGCAGGTGGCAGCAACGAATACCAATTCCATTGGGACGAAATCCCAACCGTCACCTTCGAAGACATCGCCGGCCTTGATGAATGCAAGGCATTGGTGGAACGCAAAGTCCTTTTGCCTTTGCTCCATCCCGAGATGCTAGAAGGCTATGTCAATGGCGGTGGGGGCGGCGTCTGCCTTTATGGCCCGCCTGGCACTGGCAAAACCATGATCTCCGCGGCCATCGCCAACAAGATCAAGGCGAAGTTCTGCTCCATCACGCCCTCCGACTTATTGAACCAAGGCGTCGGCAACACCGAAAAAGCGGTGAAGACGCTTTTTGCCGAAGCCCGTTCTTTCCCCTGCGCGGTCATCTATTTCGACGAAATGGATTCGATTGCCCCAAAGAACACCAAATCCTCGGTCACCAGGCAGCTCCGTTCGGAGTTCTTGGCCCAGCTCCAAGGCGTTTCCTCCTATGGTGAGAAGACGGGGAACATCCTTTTCCTCATCTGCGCGACCAACAAACCTTGGGACATCGATAGCGCCTTCCTTAGGCCGGGCCGCTTTGGCACGAAGATCTACGTCGGCCTTCCCGATGCCGAAGCAAGACGCTACATCGTCACCCATCGTTTGGACAAACTCCGCAAGAAAGGCGCGGTCGAGATCCGCGACGACATCGACGTCGACTTCATCGTCGAGAAGACGAATGGCTTCAATTGCGCCGACGTCTCCAACCTTCTGAACACCGTCGAAGAGGTCTCCTTTGCCCGCCTTGCCAAAACCAACGAGAAGTACATCGCGAACGAAGACTTCATCCGCGTCTTGAAGAAGACGGTTTCCTCCGTCCAAGCCGACGACATCGAGAAGCTCGATGCCTGGCGCAAAGAAAACGACGCTCCCATCGTCTTTGACGATGAAGAGGAACCAAAACCCGAGGAAAGCAAAGAAGAACCCCAGCCCGTAGAACCGGCTCCCGAAGAGAAAAAACCCGAGGAGCCCCCTACGGAGAAAGGAGAATAAGATGGGATTGTTCGGCAAAAAGAAACCTGGCCCTGAAACCTGCCCCAAATGCGGGGAACGCCTCTTCTTAGAGAACAAAGACGGCACGAGGACCTGCGTCAAATGCGGCACCGTGATCCGTGAGA